>JBDRNO010000296.1:0-10551 GCA_043811005.1 Bacteroidota bacterium
TGAGGGGGTAGTAGTCCCTGAATATATGCTATTGATCTTCATGTCAGAACAACCCATAGTATCATTTGTAATAAGTATTACAGGATAAATATTATTTGAAACCGGGTAGTTATGAACAGGATTCTGCTGGTTTGATGCAGCACCATCTCCGAAATCCCATGACCATTGAACTGCATTATAGGAATTATCGGTAAATGATGTCATGATACTATCACAGCCCGTGGTTTGAACAATTGAGAAATCAGCAATCGTCCCTGATACATATATATAGTCCTGCAGAATAATTGTGTCATATAAACCTGGCGGACCCTGTGCTATTAATGTCACGTCATAAATACCGGGACTGCTATACATATTTGATGGATTTTCCAATGTTGATGTATTTCCATCCCCAAAGACCCAATACCACGAGGTAGATTCGGGCAGCATATTATTTAAATAAACCGTAAGAGGTGCACATCCTGATAAGTAAAAAGTCAGTATTGAATCAGAATTTGTGGATGCAGAACCTGAAATTTGCATATCAAGCGGGACACCTAAAACTCCTATCTCAAGTTGATAATATAGAGTATCAGTACAAGTTCCATCGGAAATGATCAAAGTAATATAATAAATTCCTCCGGTAGCATAATTGTGTGATGGATTCTCTAATGTTGAATTACTTCCACCGCCAAAGTCCCAAAACCAACTGTCAGCATCTGGTGTATTGGCAAAGAAGTCAACATTGGCAGGGAAATTCGTATTCGACATTTCACAGTACGGATTGGCATCAAAAACCGAAGTAACTACTGTAATAATTTGCACTATGGTATATGAACAACCACCTGGAGTTGTGATTGTCAGATAAACCGGGTATGAACCTGAATTGTTATATAAATGTACCGGATTTTGTTGAGATGAAGTGTTTCCATCCCCGAAATCCCAAAACCAGCTTACAGCGTTAAAAGATGTATCTGTAAATTCCACAATATTTGGCGAGCACTGATCAGGAGTTACCTCAAAACCCGGACTACTGCCCTGTATGTTTAATATATTGAAATCCTGGATAACCTGTGTACAGCCATTTGACAGTTCAATAACAAGAGAGACATTATAAGAACCGGGTAATGTATAATTATGCGTGGGATTTTGCAAGACGGATGAGTTTCCGTCACCGAAATCCCAGTACCAGGAAACGGCTCCGTTCGTATTATCCGAGAAATTTATTTCCAAAGGAGCGCATCCGGTAATCGGTGGTGGAGGAACATATGATGGAGTATCAAATACTGTCTTTATATATGACGGAAAGATGACGGTATCAAAACAGCCGTATGTGTTTCCTGTAATCAATGTTACATCGTACTCTCCAATCGTATCATAAGTATGAACAGGATCTTGTTGTGTGGATGTGTCCCCGTCACCAAAATCCCAGAACCATTGATCTGCACCAATGGTTAAATCGCTGAATGCTACAGTTAACGGTGCACAACCTACTGATATATCAGAACTGAAAACTCCGGATGGATTCAGGACTTTTATCGTATCAACCATCTGAACAACGTCAGAACAAGCTGCAGAAGTATAAGCGGTTAATGTTACTGTAAAATTTCCCGGGGATGTATATGTATGTGATGGATCCTGTTGAACTGATGTGATACCGTCACCGAAGTCCCAGAGCCAGGAAGCTGCATTAACAGATGCATCAGTGAACTGGGCGTTTAAAGGTGCACATCCGGAAGAATTGTTCAAGGTGAAACCGGCATCAGCAATATTATATACTTCAATATAATTACTGAAAAAAGTATCGTCTGTACAGCCACTGCTATTTGTGATACTTAATGAAACATTATAATTGCCCGGCATGGTATAAGTATGATCCGGGTTTTGTCCGCCAGCCGGCGGATTGCCATCACCGAAATCCCATGACCATGAAACGGCACCAAATGACGGGCCTGTAAAATGTACGCTTAATGGAGCACAACCACTTGTAACATTAGAAGTTAGCCCGGAAAAATTTATAGCATCAACATTGATTAAGTTGCTCTTTACTAGTGTATCACCACACCCGTTAAGGTTATAAGCTGCAAGCGAGAGAGTATAGATGCCCGTGGCTGAATAAGTATGAACCGGGTTTTGCAATATTGAAAGATTACCGTCACCGAAATCCCATAACCAGGATGAAGCGCCTGGGGTTGTGCTGCTAAACGAAAAAAGATGATTCACATCACATGTCACTGTAGTATCAACAATGAAATCCTGAATGATTTTGGGATAAACATATATATACTGCGGTTTGATCTTCACAGTGGAACAACCAAAAACGTTTCCGGCAATTAAAGTCACATTGTAATAGCCAGGGCTAATATAGGTATGATTAGGATTTTGAAGTGTTGAAGTGTTGCCATCTCCAAAATCCCAAACACAATAATCCGAGTTTAGTGAAGTATTCACAAATGAAACCGGAGTTCCGTTTAGACAGATAGCAGTATCAACTGAATAAAAACCAGCTATGGGATCGGGAACTACTGTAATAAGGTTATAAGCTGTTATTGTGTCGCTCTGTCCGCTTGATGAGACAGCGATTATTTGCACAGTGTAAATTCCGGAAGTTAAGTAAAGATTGGTGGGGTTTTGTAGTGTTGACGTGTTCCCGTTTCCAAAATCCCAGTAATAAGAAACGGCATTTACTGATGTGTTTGTGAATTGAATGCTCAAAGGAGAGCATCCGATAGAATCGCTTATTGAAAATGAGGCTGCCGGTAGTCCCTGGGAATAACTATTAAATAATAATAACATACCTGCTAAAGCGCTAAAGAATTTGATGGCACAATGTAACTTGCCTTTATACATAAATGAATATTCTTTTATATAATAACTTTAACTGTTCCGTTTTTAAAAACCTGTCCTTTTTCATATCCTTTGGCGTAAACCATATAGACATAAGCTCCGGCAGGAACGATACTGTTCCTGAATTTCCCATCCCACTGGTTGTTGATGTCATCCGATTCAAATATCATTTCGCCCCACCTGTTAAATATTTGTAATTTAAATTCAGAAATGCTTGTTCCAGCAGGGCAGAACAGATCATTTATTCCATCGCCATTCGGAGAAAATGTGTTTGGGATATAAAGCCAGAATAATTGAAGAACCTCAGCTTCATTTGAGCGGCTGTAAACTTTTTCAGACGAGTTTTTATAAGCGGTTACACGGTATTTTTTTGATGTTTCTATCCCTTGTCCGGAAGATGTTTTGATGAAGGAATAAATTAATACTAGGATAAATAATGGTATGATTCTTTTCATATTTAATTGTTATTCATAGTTAGCAATAAATTTAATTCAATATCGAAATCACTTTAGTTTACTGCAATCTTACCAGTACTTATTTCGAAGCCATTATTATTAACTAATTGCCAGAAATAAATACCTTCAGAAATATTAGTTGCATTGATCTTTGTATATTCTCCTTTTATCTCAACACTTTTTATTTGTTTCCCATAAGCATCGTAAATTTTAAAAAGGGGTGTTTCCTTCTGGCTTGCAATTTCTTGTATTGACATTTTTGCTCCGCTTTTGGCAAGAAAATCGCATTTTATATTCAATTCATTTTTAACCGGGTTCGGGTAAATAATTAATTCATCATTTTTATCATGGATACATTCAACTTTAGATAAATGAGAATAATCATACATGCCATCAAAATCGGTTTGCTTTAAACGGTAATATGATATTCCTCCGTATGGTTCATAGTCAATTAAAGAATATTGGATTGTTTGGTTGCTGTTGCCAGCACCTGCAACGTATGTTACGGTTTCCCAGTTCAACACCAAACCCACAGGGTTTTCAAAACCCTGAGGGTTTATAGCTTTCTCAACAGTAAAGTAATCATTATTTGATTCCGATGCTGTTGACCAGTTAATTTGCGTTATACCATCATTGCATACAGCATTGAAACTTATTAGTTCAATTGGCAGAGGATTGAATTTAGTGGCTGCCCCCAATGTGAAAGGACTAAATTCCGTAATAACCAGGGATGTAATACTTCCTGAATTCTGATCTCCGGTAGTAAAGGCATTTCCTTCATTATCCCATTTGGAACTGCCATTCCACCTTACAACTCGTAAATCTCCTGTTTTGCCTGAATCCACACCACCGCTATTTGCATTCCAATATAATGTTACAGTAGCATTAGATGGTGTTCCTGTAGCATTTCTGTTTAATATCCAATATTCTTCAGTAGAAATGTGATCTAATCCAGCTTCTAATAAATTTCCGTACGGTTGTTGAGAATTAAAATATTCTGCTGTAAAGGTTGTGTGATCTGAGGATTGTGTTGTTAACCCGATTGGCTGGTAGTTAATATTCTTTCCCACGGGGAAAGTAAATGTAATTGTTGCATTGGTTTTCTTGCTTATTGGCCCTTTTACAAAACTATTGCTATTAGCGCCTTCTACATTTGCATTTGTTTCAAGGATCAATATCTTATTTGAAGCTGAGAGAATATATCCGTTGGTAAGGGTAAGCAGATTGGTTATGGTAATATTATTATTAAGGATTACTTCATAATCCGATTTATCAATAGTGAGATTATAGAATGTTTCATTCCCGCTTAAATTGGTGATTGATTGTGCATTTGACCATTCAAAAGATACAGTACCATTTTGAGCATTAAAAGTGCCTGAATTATACCAATTACCACTTGCTCGAATGTTGTACGATGAGGCACTTACATCTAACGTGCTGTTTATAGTTATATTATTCCAAACATCTATATCTGATTCCAAAGTTTTAGTCCCTGAACCAGCAATAATAAGATTACTATAAACCCCTCCATTTCCTGCATCGTACGTTGGGCACTTTATTGTTTGTGCTCCGTTGCCGGTATATTTTACGGTATTTTCCCCGGTACTGGCGAAAAATTTAGTAGCAATTATGCTCCCGCCAATGTTAAGAACTCCACCATATCTATTGTTGAATTCTTGTCCGGAAACATCAATATTCCCTTTAATGGTGAGTCCTCCCGAAATGTAGTTATAGGTTCTTGCAAGGGTGGTAGTATTAGAATAATCGGTTTCAATGGTTAACGTACCAGATCCATAAAGCTTAAATTTGGAATGTTCAGCCGTTAATTTATAAATGTCAGCGGTTCCATCAATTGTGATCATCTCTGCGTTTTCAGTTATGTAGAGCAAGTTGGAAGGATCAGCGCTTCCGGTTAGAGTCCCTCCGTTATTCACCATCAAAGTTTTGTCAATGGTAAGTATTACGCCATTAGTAGAAAAATCAAGCATTGCTGTGCTCTTGATAATAAGTTCAGTAATGCTTACATCAGCAGTTATAGTTACAATATATCCAGCCTCTATTGAAGCATTATCGCTACTTCCGGGTACACAACCCCCATCCCATATATTCGGGTCGTTCCAATTTCCGCTTCCGGTCGTTTTTACAGGGTCTACCACGTTGAGGTTGGCGTGAATTAATGCACAGGGGTCCGGATAAACAGGATTACCATCCTGTATTGCGGTACCACCATCTCGATATAAGGCAGCAAATGCGGGAGCGCCTGATAAAGCTTTTATATTTATATACCTTATTTCTATCCAATCTTGCGGTCCACCACCGGTGCCATCGTGATCATATTTAAAGGTGATTGCCGTAGCAGTTACACTTGTATTCCAATTGGAAAATCTACCAGAATGAAAATCGAAAACACTTACACCAGGCATAAACTCAAAACCTGCCGGTGCATTAATAATATATGTTTGATCTGTACCACCACTAAAATCAGAATTGCTCCCTTCATCGATTTTAATTATTCCAAGTGGGATATACGCCCCTCCTCTTACTAATGTGACGCTTGGAGCAATCACAACAGTTGTCGCTTCTGCGCTGTTTGCTATGACAAGGATTACAGATATAATTAAATATTTTATTTTATTCAATAGCATAATTTATGATATCAAAATTCAGATAAAACATCTAATAAGAAAAGTTGGAATTTCCCAATGGCTGATTTGAATTTCCAAACGGAAGGAATGAAATTATCTTTGGAGTAAAAGTGGTTTTTTCAAAGAGCTTTTTGAAAAAACGCAGATAATTAATGGCACGTGGGATGGTTTACACTCTCCGCCAGATGGTGGAAGGGTCGGTTTACCCTGTAGTATTTGCTTACCCTGTGGAATCCTCGAAGGGGTGCAAAGCAATTCCACTGGGTGAAGCAACTATTCAACAGGGGGAGGGGTTGTTATTTAATAAACTTTGCCATAGTATCATTAAAATCATCTTTTTTTCTCCTGGAAACGATAACGATAGAGCCATCAATCATTTCTACACTTCCTCCGTCAATTCTTAAAAATTTATTTACATGATCTAAATTAATCAGGTGAGATTTATGTGTTCTGAAAAAGTTTTTATCATCCAGCAGGTTTTCAATTTCCGCAAGACTTTTAGAAACTATTAATTTTTTACCCTCTTTTAAATAGATTTCAGAATAGCTTCTATCAGCTTCAATACGGATTATATTTTTTATATTAATATACTCCAGACCTTCTAATGTTGGAATGGTGAGTTTACAAGGGGATGCAGATCTTATATTTTCAAGCAACGCATTATAGTCAGGATATGATTTTGGGTGTTCCTTTCGCGATTCTTCAACTTTCTTAACGGCATTCACTAACTCCTCAATATCAATTGGTTTTAATATATAATCAATAGCACTAAACTTAAATGCTTTTACTGCATAATGATTATATGCAGTGACAAAGATTACATCAAAGTCTCTTTCAGGGATGCTTTCCAATAGATCAAAACCATTGCCATGGGGCATTTCTATATCAAGAAAAACAAGATCGGGTTTTTTGTTTTGTATCTCCTTAATTCCATCAATTGCGGAATTGGCTTTTCCCACAATAGTAATGTTGCGGCAAAATTCTTTAATTATCAGCTCTATTGTTTTAATAGATTTTGCCTCGTCATCAATTATTATTGTTTTTAGCATGGTATTATTTAAATAAAAATTAAGAACATAATTATACACATTGATTAAAAAGATATTCTTACTCGAATCGCGAATCAGACGCTAATGAAGCGAATAGTATTCGCATAATCCTTGATGTATCATAGTTCCAGTACCTTTGTGCAAATATTGTGGGCAAATGTGGTAAAGATTAAAGATGTAACGGATTAATTCATAACCGGGACACAAATTTCCACCTTTGTTCCCTTTGCAATTCCCATTTCATCCTTTAAGTCAATGTATTTTATATTCATGTTGCTGCCATAAAGAGAATTGATCAGGTTCAATCTGGTTTCAGTTATTTTTGTGCCCAATGATTTGTGTGTGTGGGTTTTTTTGTTTTTTATTTCTTTTGCCTTTTCCCGCCCAATACCATTATCCTCTATGCAGCATATAATATTATTATCTTTTAAATTTAATTCAACTGTGACTTTTCCTTTTTCCTGCTTGTGCATTAATCCATGCCAAATAGCGTTTTCTACATAAGGTTGAATAAGTAAAGTAGGGATTTTATAATTTAAGAGATCACTATTTTTATCCACTTTAATAACATAATCGAATTTTTTTTCAAAACGCAATGTCTCTAACTCCAGATACAAATTCAATGCATTAAGTTCATCTTTAATAGGAATAGTATGATGTTGAGAGTTGTCTAATGTGATCCTCATTAACTTTGCAAACATTGTAAGATATTTAGTAGATGATTTTTTGTCATTTTGAAGAATATAATATTGGATTGAGTTTAGGGTGTTAAAAATAAAATGAGGATTCATCTGTTGAGTTAAGACTTTTTGCATATATTTATTCAATTCCTGTTGTAAGGAGTTTCTTTTTTTTGTTTCTTTAGTTCTAAAGTAAATATAAAGCAATAATGATATAAATATTACAGTAATAAAACCTAATAAAAAGAAAATCCGTTGTTTTTTTATTTCGGCTTCTTTTAATGCTTTATCCTTGGTCAATAATTCAATCTCCTTTTCTTTTTTTTCTGTTTCGTATTTGGTTTGCAGTTCAGTTATTTGTTTCTGGCTTTCCTGGTTGAAAATGGAATCTTTTATAACTGTATATTGTTTAAAATATTCAAGTGCATTTTTGGCATCACCTATAAGTGAATAGGTTTCTGAAAAAGAGATATAATTATCCATTATACTCTGAGTGAAATTATTTGATTTTGCGATTTGATAACTTTTGATAAAATATTCCAGAGCATTTTTATAATTTCCTATTTTCTTATAAATATTTCCAATATTATTCAGTGAATTAACAATTCCTTGGTTATCTCCTAACTCTTCTTTTATTTCTAATGAATTCTGATAATATATCAATGCTTTCTCATAGTTCCCCAAGTCGAAATAAATAAGTCCAATGTTATTCAGTGAATTAGCAATTCCTTTTTTGTTGTCAGAATCTTTATATATCTTTAATGAATTTTGATAATATTCCAATGCTTTTTTATCGTTACCCAAGTTGGAATAAATAAGTCCGATATTATTTAGTGAATTAGCAATTCCTTTATTATTGCCTAATTCTGAATATAATTGCAATGATTTTTGGTGATATTCCAAAGACTTTTCATAGTTACTCCAATCGGAATAAACAAGACCAATGTTACCAAGTGTAGCAGCAATTCCCTGTTTATTTCCTGTTCCTTCTTTTATTTTTAATGATCTTTGATAGAATTCAATTGCTTTTTCATAATTTCCCAAATAATCATAAATTAGCCCCAAGTTGTTCAGTATTTTAGCAATTTCTTGCTTATCATCAAGTTCTTGATTTATGATCAATGATTTTTGATAGAGTTCAATTGCTTTTTCATAATTTCCCCAATAATTATAAATTAGTCCGATGTTAAATAACGTCATTGCAATTTTTTTTATGTTATTTGATTTTTCGTATATTACTAATGATCTTTGAAAATGTTTCAATGCTTTTTCATATTTTTCTTGTTTACTTAAAATAAAACCCAGATAAAACAATGCCATGGCTTCTTCATTTTTGTTATTCAGCTTTTCTGATAGTTCCAATGCTTTATTAGCAAATTCAAATGCTTTGTCAAAGGAAATTGGAAAGTAAGCTTTTGCCAGTTCATTTAATATTTCTGCTTTTTTTTCAATGGTAGTGGTCTTGAGGTTATTTTCCAAGCTGTCAACTTTAGTTTGTGTTTCGGCAAAAGCACTAACAAAAAAGGAAAGCAGAATTAATGTAAAAAGTTTGTTCATGTTTTTATTTGGATTTACTAATAAAAGAGATAAATCAATTAAAAAAATATAATTTCCTTTATCTTTGTAAAAAAAACAAAATAATAAAGAAATAAATGAATTTAAAAACAATATATGACTTTTATGGGAATTTACACTCAGATAATTTGAGCTTCATGTATCAGGGAAATTTTAACGATGATATTATGGAAAAAACCCTCAAGTTGAGTGAATATAATATTGATAATATTGGCGAACGATCAAAATTAAAAAGGAAGGTTTCATTTTTAATGGTTGAATGCTTTCAAAATATTATTAAGCATGGGGATAAACCAGGATTGATAAATAGAATTACTAACCGGTCAGGGATATTTTTTATCAGGAATCTTGGGAACACATTTTATGTTACTTCAGCTAATTTAATAAAAAACGATCAAGTTGAGTTCTTAAAATCAAAGATAAAACAAATAAATAAATTAGATAAAGATGAGTTAAAGGCGCTTTTCATGGATGTTATGACAACAACGGAATTGTCAAGCAAAGGAGGGGCTGGTTTAGGATTTATTGAAATGGCACGGAAATCCGGTCAAAAAATGGAGTTTGATTTTGAAAAAGTAAATGATAAATTATCCTCATTTTATCTGCAGATCAAGTTGCAAAGTAAAGATACTTCTGATGAAGAAAGAGAAATGAAATTTATCCCTTTGACCACTTCCAGGAAATTTATTGACAGGATGATGTCAGAGAATATTTTTATGATCTTTAAAGGTGATTATTCTCAGGACTCTATCATGCCGGTCATTAAAATGATTGAAGATAATATGGAACTACAGCTTGAAGAATACAGTATAAAGAAAAAAGTGTATTTGATTTTGGTCGAAGTATTACAAAATATCAGTAAACATTCTAAAGAAAAGAATGGATCCCATGAAGGTATATTTATGATGGGCACAAAAGATCAGCAATACATAATTGGTGCGGGAAATTTCATTGAAAATGAAAAAATTGAATCGTTAAAATCTCAATTAAATAATATTAGCGCTCTAAATAAAACAGACCTAAATGAGTTATATAAAAGAGTTTTAAAGGAAGGAAAAAGCAATGTCAATGGAGGAGCAGGGCTTGGATTAATAGATATTGCCAGAGAAAGTAGTGATAAATTAGAATTTGACTTCACTACCATTGATAAAAAAACATCATTCTTTTCTCTTTATACTCGAATATAAGGACATAACAAGCAAATTGATCAAAATAAAAATGAAAGAACCAATAATAATAGAAGAGACAGAAGATACTCCCAAAGTAGTATTGGATAAATTAAGTAATAATTTTGAGATCACAGGAAGGTCATTACCAGAAG
>JBDRNO010000297.1:0-6231 GCA_043811005.1 Bacteroidota bacterium
AGTCCCAATACCTGCCTTCACATAGCTTCTGTAAAGCTTTAACAGTGGCTCACCCTTAATTCTTGCTGGCTTGATGGGCTCTATCTCAAATACCGTTTTGACCCGGCTTGATCTTATCGAATATGACAGTTCAGGAACAAAAGGTATGGTATCATAAATTTGAGGGTTATCATTTATCTTATATGCATCGGATATTGTGGGTTCGTATTCCTTTATTATTTCAATGTTTATTGTATCCAGTTTATCCTGGGCAAAGGAGACAGACGTAAATAGGAGTGGTATTAAGAGATATGTAAAGTAGCGTTGCATTAGCTATTGTTATATTGAGACATTGTTAAATTGTTCGATTGTTTAAGGATTTTGTTATATATATAGTTACACATGAAACAGGATAAATAGTAATATTTATTTATGTTCAGGGAGATTCCTCGCTACGCTCGGAATGATAGGCAAAGTGGGCTGAAAGGGGAATGGATGCGGGGCGGCAAAAGCCGCCCCGCATCCATTCCCCTCCCCACAATAAGACCTGTCATTCCGAACGGAGCGCAGCGAAGTGAGCAATCTCCCCATAGGTGCAGTAAAATGTCCAATTTCATCCCGTTTCAAGTATTTTTTAACCATTTATAAAGCAAATTAATTATTCAACCATATAACCATTCAACCATTTAGCAATTTTCACTCTTCATCTTCTTCAAACAGCTTATCATAATTAATATCATAATTTTCAAACTCAAATTCAAATTCTTCCTGGACTTTCTTTTGTTCTTCGGTCTGCTCTGCTTCCAGTATTTTATTCAATTTATCCCTGGCTATTGCGATCAGTTCTTCATTTTCACTATTGTCAATTATACTCAGCAATGTGGCTTTTGCCTGGAAAGTATTATCCGCCTGCACATAATTGTCGGCTAATAAAATAAATCCTTTGGTTATCCAATAATCATAAGAAGGCACACGGTTAATAAGATTAAATATTGTTTTTTCCGATTCATCATGTTCGCTTCTAAGGTATTGAATATAAGCAGCATAATATTCCGCTTCTGCTCCCATCTCACTCCTTGTGGCAGTTGCCGTTGTCATGAATTCGGTAAGAGCAAGGTTGTAATTATCCGTTTCCAGCGCTGACCTGGCAATAGTAAAATGCGCTTCATTAATGATCTCATTCGCTGCTTTTTCGGTTTCAATCAATCTCCTGGCTTCCCTGATAGCATTATTATATTCTTTTAACAGGAAGTTGCAACGCATTTGTCCGATACGTGCCTCAATTATATTGTGTTTGTATTCTGCAATTTGTTCCAGTAAAATATAATTTTTCAGAGCCATTTCATAATTCGCATCATTAAAATGAATGCCAGACGATCTCATAAGGGATTTTTCCGAGAAGTTATTCTTAGGTTTTCCAATCACATAATGATAACCTGCCAGGGCATCCTGATGATTAAGTACTTTGAACTCACATTCGGCTTTATAGAAATTGGCATTTAAAACAAAAAAACCATCCGGGAATTTCTCTAAATAATTTGCAAAATCCCTGACCGCATTTTTACAGTCACCTCTTATATAACGTAATTCCGCAGCTTCGTAAGTTGTTGAATCAAGGGAAGATCTCGTTATATTGGCAAAAGTCAGGCCCTCAACATATTTAGTGTAAGCATCAATATCACCCATATCAATATAAATATTTTTTAATCCCACCAGGGCTTCCATAGCTTCCGGAGTGGCGGGATAATCATTTATGACCCTTTTGAAGGTTACAAGGGCAATTTTATTTTCATTCTTACTATAATAAACAAGCCCGGTATTTAACATTGACTTTGCCACATAACTGCTATTGGGGTGTTTGTCAATGACCCTGTTATAATAAACGAGGGCGCTGTCACTTTGATTGAGCAGTGCATAGCTTTTCGCCAGCTCATATTTTGCATCATCTGCATAAGCAGAACTATCGTATTTGGCTAATAAAGAGAGCAAAACCGAAACTTTTTCGTCCTGTTTCTCAATAACTCCCAGCGCCAGCCCCTTTTGAAAAAGTGCATAATCGCCATCCATCACCATAATTTCTTCACTGGGTAAAGTCCCATGACCGGACAGGTTGATAGCTTCATCATAATAATCAATTGCATTGAAATAATCCTTTGTCACGAAATAACTGTCGGCAATCCGCAAATAAGCATCGTTTATTTTTACAATGTCATGATATGTTGAATCTCTTACAAATTTCCGGAACCATGTAATAGCATTAGGATAATCTTTTTCCCAAAAGTATGCATATCCAAGGTTGTAATTCACAGTATTAAATACCGGTAACTCAAATGCAGCGGGTGAATAGATGAACTTATCATAGCTTTCAATAGCAGGATCAAACATCTCCTGCCTGTAAAATGCCTCGCCTTTCCAATAGTGACAGAATGCCTCTATGTTTTTATCCTCTGTATATGTTAGCGATTTATCAAAATGCCCGATTGCAGAAGGTAATTTCTGATCATTGAACAGTTCAACTCCCCTGAAATATGCAATCCTCTGATACGCAGACATTAATTTCTGATCTTTATTATCAATTTTTTCAAGTGAACTTAGAGCCAGCTTATAATTCTTTGTTGTTAAATATACTTCAACTAAATATTCGTATGCTTTATCAATTCTTTCAGAGTTAGGATACTGATCAATATATCTTTTAAGTGCAAAGATGGGATTGAGGTTAAGTTGATATGATAACTTGGCAAAATTGAATGAGGCATCTTCCTGTATCTTCTTATCAAAGTCGAATTTTGAAGCGGAACGGAATGCAAACCGGGCAAATTTTTCTTTATTTTTTTTAAGGTAGCAATCGCCAAGATGGTAAAAACTGTTTTGCATCAGTATATCCTTATTCCCGACCACCTTTTTAAATAAACTGATAGCTTTATCGTAGTCATCGCTTTTATAATAGGCATATCCCAATTGGTACATATCATCGCGTGTAACTATAAATGCTAGTTCCATATACTTTTTAAGAAAGGGGATTGACTCGGCATATTGAGAGGTTGCGTAATATGCTTCACCTATAAGACGTGCTATTTCAGGAGCTCTTTTTGTATTAGCCGAATCGAGTAGGGGAGGAGCATACTCCAGGAGCTTCTCATGTTTTTGCTGTAAATAATAGATCTGGGTGATGTAATAAGGAACGATATGGGCAAAACTCTTGCTACTGCTCAACTTCAGAAATCCTTGCAAAGCCGTTTCGTAATTTTTATTCAAATAGCAAATGTGGGAATAGTAATAAATTGCAGGTGCGGTATATTTTGTTTCAGTATCTTTTATTTCGTAAAACACCTGCCGCGCTCTTTCATAATCCCCGGTGATGAAATAGCTGTAACCAAGCTTAAAGTAATATTCGGAAAGTTGCAGGTTGTCAAGGTCATAAACATCTACTTTTTGAAACCACTCGATCGCCTTTTTGTAGCTTTTTTTTCGGAACTTATACTTACCGAGTTGGAAATATGCTATCCTGACCTTGTTGTTTTCGGGATGGTTTTTAATGAAACGGGTCAGCATAAATTCTGCATCTTTGTTGAACAATTCCAATGCACACAATGCCGCATAATACCCGGCGCTTGTCCGGATTTCGGAATTGGGATTATTAATTGTCTCAACAGTTTTCAGAAAACTCTTTTGTGCAGCACCGTATTTTTTCTTCTCAAATAATTCCAGACCGAGCTTATAATCATTTATGTCGTTATTATAAATAGTCGTTTTTTGGGCAAAAACAGAATTTGCCAGGTACAATATAAGACATGGCAATAAAACTTTTGTTAATAATGGGAACCTTTTCATTTTGCTATCTAATATAAACTGCTAAAATAAAAAGTATTAATATAGAAAAAAGCAGGTAATTGATAAGTTATTAACGAAATGATGTTGAAATGATTTTGCAATTGAATTATTTAGATTTTGTTTGTAAAATTGCCTGTTAATTGAAACATGAGTCCACTTGATCAAAAAATTCTAATTTCCAAAATCCAAACTACATTTCATGAACCAACTACTCACCATCACTGTTTTATTCTTGTTAGCCATGTCTCGTCCTGCTTTTGACAACAAACATATTGAGAACGATAAAGAACTTTTGCAAAAAGCCATTAAGCTAGCCCATGAAACAATCATTATAGATTCTCATATTGATGCTCCCTATCGCTTTGGGGAAAATAAGGAAGATATTTCCCAACGAACTGAAAGCGGTGATTTTGATTATCCACGTGCCAAACAAGGCGGATTAAATGCCGCATTTATGTCAATTTTCGTTCCGCCAAAATGCCAGGAAACCGGTGGAGCAAAGGAACTGGCTGACTCTGTAATTGATCTGGTGGAAAAAGTAGCTCTTGATTTTCCTGATAAATTTGCTATTGCTATTTCAACAGAAGATATAAAGAAACAATTCCATGCTGGAAAAATATCCCTCCCAATGGGAATGGAAAATGGGGCAGGTATTGAAGACAACCTGGAAAATCTAAAGCATTTTTACGGTAGAGGAATACGATATATTACCCTTTCGCATTCTAAAAGCAACCTTATAACTGACTCATCTTTTGATAAAAAACGTAAGTGGAACGGACTCAGTCCATTCGGGGAAAAGGTTATTGCAGAGATGAACCGCCTGGGAATAATAATTGATGTTTCACACGTAACAGATAGCGCTTTTTATGACGTTATGAAATTAACCAAAGCACCGGTGATCGCCTCTCACTCATCCTGCCGCTATTTTACTCCCGGATGGGAACGGAACATGAGTGACAAAATGATCAAAGCGCTGGCAAAGAATGGAGGGGTTATTCAAATAAACTTCGGTTCAATATTTATCAATACAAAATATAACCGGGGATATTATGAAGTGAAGGATAAAGTAAACGTTTATATTAAAGAAAATGATTTGGATAGGGATTCCGAAGAGACGCGTAATTATAAGAAAGAGCTGCTTAAGGAAAAGGTATTAAAAAAGGCGAATGTTAGTGATGTTGCTGACCATATTGATCACGTTGTTGACCTGGCAGGTATTAACCATGTAGGTATTGGCTCTGATTATGACGGTTCGGGACCAACCCTTCCCATTGGATTGGAGGATGTTTCAAAGTATCCTAATCTGATCTGTGAATTGCTTAGAAGAGGGTACTCAGAGAAGGATATTGAAAAGATCTGTTCAGGTAACCTTTTAAGGGTTTGGTCAGAGGTTGAAAGAATTGCAATGAATTAAGAATTAAAACAATAATAAATTTCCAGCAATCCGGATATTTAATAACGTTTTCTTAAATTTGCCTTTAATTACTTTAAAGATTCATTAATAGTTAATAATTTTGTCCTAAAATAATTTAATCATTAATTAGTGTCAGTCTATACCGCAGTAAGTAATTTATTTTTCGCCAACTACATACTGTCAACTGTCAACTTGTTTATTATCATCAATAAAATTATCGATAATTTGACGGTAAGTTTGATTTTTTATAAGCCTGCTATTTTAAGGCTCTTTCCACCTCACGATTAGCATCTTTTCGCTTCATGTCTTCCCTTTTATCGTATAGCTTCTTTCCCTTTGCCAATGAAATTTCCAATTTGGCAAAACCCTTCTCATTGATAAACAGGCGTAATGGAATAATAGTTAAGCCCTCCTGTTTTACTTTAACCGATAGTTTTTTTAGTTCCCGTCCATTCAGCAGCAGTTTCCTGTCACGCTTTGGCTCATGGTTGTTGTGAGAGCCATGAGTATATTGTGCGATGTGCATTTCCTTTACAAAAAGCTCTTTTTTCTCAAAGACACAAAAGGAATCAGCGAGATTTGCTTTATTTTCTCTTATTGATTTGATCTCAGTTCCCATTAATTGAATACCCGCAATGTATTTGTTGAGTAAATGGTATTCGAAGAAAGCTTTCTTGTTTTTTATGTTTACAGGATTTGTCAAATTTAATGTTTCGGAATTTACTCATACCTTTAGGCATGCCGCACAAAACCCCTCGTGAATACTTCGTATTTCGCTTTGCTCAACAATATTTAGCCACGAATTTCACTAATTTTCACGAAACCCAAAGGCTTCACGAACACCGTTAATATCAATTATGATAGTGAGTAATACCTTTTAAAAACAAATTATTTTATGAGTAATTATTAGAACAACACGTTTATAGAGATATTTTTTAATTTGTGTTAATTCGTGTAATAAGTGGCATCCGCCAGCTGGCGGATTGATAAATTTACGAAGTTATGTT
>JBDRNO010000298.1:0-22325 GCA_043811005.1 Bacteroidota bacterium
AGTATTTGTCCTTCCAGATTGCCGGAAATAGCTGTATCAAGTGGTATGTTCTCTATTATTGCAATAGCAATATTGAGGTCAGCAATGGCTTGCTGTACTTTGGGGTCGTTAGATGGAAATAGAGTGTCAGTAGCAAAAACATAGTTGCTAACTGAGCCAATTGCCCCTGCATTACCAATAGCACTTATGGAATCGTTAGCGATTATACTGCCGCCTGCTAGGAGAGCGAAGGATGAGACGGTGCCGAGGGTTATGTCATTTACAGTAAGCATTTGCTGGCTGTATTTTATTGTAGCAAAATCAAAATCTGTTCCATTAAAGCTAAGCCCGGCAACATAGACGTTGAGATCATTATCAACGTGTACGTCATACGCTACATCAATATTACTGCCGATGCCGTCATAATTCATTACCCATTCTATTATCCCATCCGAAGTATATTTAATTGTTGTAAAATCCCGTACCGTGCCTGTCTCAAGAGAACCACCCGTAACGTAAACAGAACCGTTAATATCAAGTACAACGGCATTAGCTTTATCATCACTGTTTGCACTGCCATTATACCGTTGAACCCAATCTAAAGTACCTGAGGTTGAAAACTTCACAGTAACGTAATCGTTTAAAGAACTCAAACTCTTACTTTCACCTGTTAAATATACTTCTCCGGCAGGATTGACTGCTATGTCGGTTACCAGATCACGGAGTTGATCAGGGCCATTATAATTTACCGTCCATAATTCAGTACCGCTGTTATCATATTTGATCACTGCATAATCCAAACTGCCATTATCCTTCACCCCTGATACATAAATATTATTTCCGGCATCCAAAGCGATATTACAGGCATCCAAAGAATTTTGCCTATCCGTGCTGGTTTGCGGAATGGGACCGTAATTATACTGTGCAACCCACTGCTCAACCCCGGATGAATTGTATTTTACAGTATGATGGT
Source organism: Bacteroidota bacterium (assembly GCA_043811005.1). Lineage (GTDB taxonomy): Bacteria > Bacteroidota > Bacteroidia > NORP154 > NORP154 > JBDRNO01. The sequence continues at coordinate 953 of JBDRNO010000298.1, forward strand.
TTGCTTGATTTGTTCCGGGTGAAATGCTTATACCTGTAACATACGTATTGTCTGCATTATCACATACTATCTCCTTTGCCACATCATCATCACCGCCATTGTATTTTACAGACCATAACTGCGTACCATTGGGATCATATTTAACAGTAGTATAATCGTGTTTGTCCGTGTTGCCTGCCTTTGTCCAGCCGGTTACATAAATCCCGGATTGACCAATAACCAGGGAATACGCTTCCCCGGTGTCAGCATGTATGGCTGCCCATTGCAAAACTCCTGAAGAATCATATTTTAACGTTGTAAACTCTTTGTCGCTACCAAAAGGCCCTATGGCAACCGACCCTGCAATATATGCATTACCTGCACTATCAACTTTAATGTCATTGGCAAAATCCATTTCCGGGAATGCCCCCGGTGTAATATGCTGTACTGCCCATTTAAGTGTGCCGGCAGGAGTATATTTAAGGGTGGTTATTTTATAGATTCCGGGACTGATTTCGCTGGCACCTGTAACATAGATATTACCTGAAACGTCCATTGCAAAGCCACCGTCATCGAGGGAGTCAGGGCCGTTAAAAGTCGAGACCCATTCCTCCTGTACTTGTGCAGGACTGCTTATCGCAAACATTGCGAATATTGCTGTGATTTGTAGTAGTTTTTTCATGATAATAGAGTTTAATATTAATGAATAAAATTAAATGCTAAAGACATTTTAATGCAAATTTTTTTATTTGGTTAATGATTTTTTTAATTGTTGTAAAATTAAATTAATAAAAAACACTAAAACAACCATGCAAAAAGTTTGGTAATCTTTTTGAAAAAAAAATGAAGATTGCAAAACGCTGGTAATGAGACGCTTACAAAGGTCACTACCGTATTTATACGGGTATGCAGAAACCGTATTTTTACGGTAAAAATACCGTATTTATACGGGTACCTGATTTAATGTGCTTTAATTTAAACTAAAACCCTTTGTTTATAATGCATACAAGCTATTTACGCAAAAATTCCGTGCATTAGGCATCAATTTTTCAACAATTCTTCAATTTTTTAAAATTTACTAATTGTCAAAACTTAACAGATCAGATCGAAAGATATGGGAAATTTTCATAAAACCACACCTCAATCCGCATCAAAAAGACTCAACACTAACCCCCAAAAAACAATATTGTCATCCCGAACGGAGTGAGGGATCTGCCAGCTAACAGTGACGTCCCCGGCAAAATGCTTTTGGATAGGACGGTATAAGTAGCCGGGAGCGAAGCTATTCAATAGGCTTTTTGGAGGGGGTTGTGGAAAGGGGAAGCGACCTCACCCCTGCCCTCTCCTGCCCACCCCGGCAGTAGCTGATCCCGATAGCTATCGGGAGGAGAGGGAGACCCACCTCTCAACACATCACAGCCCCTCCCCCGGCCCCTCTCCGCCAGCTGGCGGAAGAAGGGAGACCCTACCTCTCAACACATCATCTGAGCCATCCGCTTGTAATGATTTTCAACGAAGTGCTTGTACTGAGTTTTACCGAAGTGCTTGTACTGAGTTTTACCGAGGTGCTTGTACTGAGTTTTACCGAAGTGCTTGTACTGAGTTTTACCGAGGTGCTTGTGCTGAGTTTTACCGAAGTACTGGAAAATGGTTTTTTGAAGGGTTGGTATTAAAACAACTTTTCGTATATTTACGGTTCAATTTTAGATAAATATCATGCCCCAAGACATCACATCACTAATAGCATTGGAAGCAATAATGCTTGATAAGATGCGGGAGATAAGAGGACAGCGAGTTATGCTGGATATTGACCTTGCCGAACTTTATGAAGTAAACGTTAGTTATTTAAGAAAGCAGGTAACGAGGAACATTGACCGTTTTCCGGAAGACTTTATGTTCCGGTTAACAAAGCAAGAGTTTAAAGAACTTAAATCATACTATCCTCAAGGGAGCAAAAGATTACCTTATGTATTTACCGAAAAGGGAATATTAATGGCAGGGGGTTTATTGAACAGTAAACGTGCTATAAAAACACATATTCAAATGATCAGCCATTTCACACAATTATATTCAAATGCATTATCTCAATATGATATGCGGTTGAAACTTGAACAATTGGAAGAAAGAATGTTCGGTGATGATAAAGAACTAAAATTAATTTTTTCAGCATTAAAGGAAATGATGTCAAGATAAAAAGCCAAAAAAGTGTTAATTTTGAAAAAAGTTAAACAGTAATAATATGGACATACAAACAGAAAAACTTAGTCTTATAGAGAATCTTACTAAAGTAGAAGATGCTGCAGTGCTTTTACAGATAAGACATATTTTAGGGCTTACTGATGATCCGATAGTTGGCTACGAAATTGATGGGAAGCCCATTACAAAATCAGAACTTAACCAAAGTCTTAAAGAAGCGAAAAAGCGCTATAAAGCAGGCAGGTATACTACACAAGAAGGTGTAGAAAAAGAAATAAAAAACTGGTAGATGAAAAAGTACAGGGTAATTTGGGATGAAAGGGCAATAAAAGAATTCCAGGATATTTACCAATATCTTAGAGATGAAGCAAAAGTTCCACAAGCAGCCAAACAAGTAAGGGATGAATTATTGAGAGTTGCTCGGGATTTGAACACAATGCCAAAAAAGTTTAAAGTTTACGAATATGCAGATAAGGGGTTAGGGGATTATCGTTCAGTTGTTAGATGGCATTATCGGATAATTTATGAAGTGCTGAGAGAAGAAGTGCATATTGTAAGAATAATTCATACCAGCAGGGACCCTGATAGCATTAAGTTATAGATTTTACCTCCTCACCCTCATTTCCAATCCCTACGTATACCACAACCTTAACATCCAATCCACCAATCATAAAAGCACACCTCAATCCGCATTAAAAAGTCTCAGCACGAACCCCCAAAAGACACTATTGTCACCCCGCCATGCCCTCCCCTTATGCTTGCGGATGGCGGGGTTCAGGATGACAACAGTCTTTAACGGACGTTAGTGTTATAATATCTTTTTTAACAGTCTCTGTGGAAGGTATTAGTCTCATCACTAACCCCCAAAAAACAAAATTGTCATCCGCCAGCTGGCGGATCTCCCGGCTAACAGTGACGTCCCCGGCAAAAACCGTTCATTTCCAAATCAAAATAATTAAAACAAAATAACAACTTTTACTCTGAAAATACATTGCTTATGGTTTGGTTATTAGCATTTGGTACAAACTTATTAAATGCTCATAAACGGTATTAACCTGAGTGAACCCGTATGAGATCATTATTAATTGTTATGACTATTGATATGTATTTTTATTTCATTTCTAATTTGATAAAATCATGTGGGTTTCGTATATTTACCGCTCAACTTGGGATGCAATTCTTAACGTTAGCCCACATTGATATACCTGGATGAAAAATGGAGTGAAATATAAAATGAGTAAATTTAAGGTAATGAAACTTATAGTAAACATTCTATTACTCGTTGTATTTTCTCAGGTTATCTATGGACAATCAGAAGTCGATTCAGTTAAAAAAGAATCGAACCTACCTAAGACCGGCAAGCTAATAGGCCTGGCAGATCCATACTATATTGGTAATTTCAATTACCCGGTTAAGCCTGATGAGCAAATCTCATACTCTTTAAGCACTCGAATGGTGTTATCCCCCGAGTACTACTATAATTATGCAGAGAAATATCATGAAACTTCAACCGATGCTGTTGGGCTATTGATTGAAATTGCGGTATACAGTTTTAAATGCACTATAGAACAGAGGAAGCTGCAGAATTACCAGAAGTAAACGATGTGTATTTTGCTTTAAAAACAATGATGGCGCAACGTGTTAGCTTCAGCACTAACCCCCAAAACACAATATTGTCATCTGCCAGCTGGCGGATCTCCCGCTTGCCTGTCGAAACCCTAGTGTAGGCAGGGATAACAGTGACGTCCCCGGCAAAAAATGTTCATTTCCAAATCAAAATAATCAAAACAAAAGAACAACTTTTCGTATATTTACCGCTCAACTTCGGATACAATCCTTAACGTTAGGCAAAATTGAGAAAAATGAAGTATCTGATAAGCATTCTAATAATTTTGAGCAGTATATCTTGTTCTCAAAATAATTCAAGGGATAAGTCTCTGGCAGAACATTCTAACGCCACGTATGACTTTGACTGGTTGGTCGGAAGTTGGATACGGACCAATGATGAAGTAGGCAAAAAAACATTTGAGTATTGGACAAAGAAGTCTATTGAGGAATACATAGGATTTGGGTGTACCATTCAAAACAGTGATACGATCTTCAAAGAGGACTTGAGACTGATTAAGATAAATGAAGATTGGAACTTTGAAGTCACCGGAGTCAATAAAAATCCTACCCTATTCCTTTTCACAAATCAAACAGAAAACAGCTTTGTATGTGTAAATGAAAATAACGAGTTTCCGAAGAGAATTGAATATTCAGTGGATGACAGTGTACTCGTAGCAAATATCTCCGACAAGAATACTGAGATCCCATTTTTCTTTGAAAAGCTATTGCCTAAATAAAAGAATGCAATACTTTGCCTAACACGCTTCAAAGGTAATTTGCTCGCTATCACTGCGCAACTACCTTTGCAGCATCCATTAACCCTTTCAGGCTTCCACCCTCTCCAAGGGTTTTATTTTAATCTATTATACATTCAGCTCAATACAAAGTCCATTCGATTCATTATCTTTGTGGTGTGAGTAATATTTGGGGGCTAATCTAAAGGTTATGTTCAAGAAAAAATTTTCAGAAATAAAACTTATTAAATAAAATAACACTATCTTTGCGTTTAATATTAATTTATAACTTGTAACAATGAAAAAAGGAACAGTGAAATTCTTCAATAATGCTAAAGGATTTGGATTCATCACTCCAGATGACGGTGGTAAAGATGTATTTGTCCATAAAAATGATTTAACAGATGAAATAGGTGAAGGTGATAAAGTAAGCTATGATGTGGTGGAAGGTCAAAAAGGATTGAACGCAGTAGATGTCAAAGTAATTTAATATTTACTCTTTATCTTTTCTTACATTGGAAAAGCCTGTCTTAGTTGATAGGTTTTTTTAATTTGTTTACTTTACTATTATCTTTTTTTTGATAGTACAACCTTCGGTTATCAATTGCAGGGGGTAAACACATTTTGCATAATTGCCAACATCAATTGGCTTGTGGTACGCCCCTATATATTGGTTTGGATTTTATTCATATATTATCTGACCAATTACATTTAGCAATTTTATCTCTAAATCTCCTAGCTTTGAAATTTCCCTACCCGGGTTATCTCTTCCCGCTTTTTCTGCCAGCCTTTGTCCGCCTACTGGCTGATGGCAGACCACCTCGACTTTCTTGTTAAAATAACTTTTCGTACTTTTACGGCATGGATTCGGATAGTATACTTTTCGATATATAAAATTTATAAATTATAAAAGAAAACAAATGAAAAAGACATTAATACAAAGTCCATTAGATTCATTATCTTTGAGGTGTTAACATAAGTGATATCAAGGACATTAATGTGCTTTAGCCCTATGTTGGCAAACATTTAAATAAAAAAAAATGGCGAAATCGCAACAAACCTATAACAAGAAAGCAAAAGAGGAAAAACGTTTAAAGAAACGAAAGGACAAACAACAAAAACGTGAAGAACGTAAGGCAAACTCACAAGGCGGTGGGCTCGAGAACATGATGGCATATGTCGATGAAGATGGAAACATAACAGATACGCCACCTGATCCCACAAAGAAAAAGAAGATCAATGCAAAAAGTATAGAAATTAGCGTTCCCAAAAGGGAAAAGCAGGAGACGAACGCAATACGAAATGGCAAAGTTGAATTTTTCAACGATTCAAAAGGCTTTGGTTTCATTAGAGAATTAGAGAATCAAGAGAAATATTTTGTACACGTCACCGGTTTGATAGAAGAAATAGAGGAAAACGATATGGTCACTTTTGAACTCGAGCGAGGTTTGAGAGGTATGAATGCCGTCCGCGTGAAGAAGGTGTAATTTTTGAAAACATCAACACAATTTAACGCTTAATTGATAAACGAAAATAAACGTTTGTAAAAAAAAAAATAAACGCTATCCCGATAGCGTTTATTCAAATCGCGAACCCCGTCAGACCTCCAACCTCTGCCGGGTTTTTATTTCAATCTTTTGTGCATTCAGCTTAAATAAAAAAAATTATTTTATGAGTAAAGAATTAATTTTCAGAAACAATAACTCTATGCCCATTTTGGGTTTAGGTACGTGGAAATCAGGGCACGGAGAAGTTTATAAAGCTATTCGGGAAGCAATTAAAATTGGTTACCGGCACATTGATTGTGCACCCATATATGGAAATGAGGTTGAAATAGGTCACGCTTTTACAGATGCTTTTTCATCCGGGGATGTTCGAAGAGAAGAACTCTGGGTAACTTCTAAATTATGGAACAATGCACATGAAAAAGATCATGTATTACCTGCGTTAAAACAAACACTTAAAGATTTGCAATTGACATATCTGGACTTATATCTTGTACACTGGCCAATTGTTTTAAGACAAGATGTGGTTTTCGCTGAAAAAGGCGATGATTTTTTAAGTTTAGATACAGTGCCAATCACTGAAACATGGAAAGGTATGGAAAGTTGTGCGGAACAGGGTCTTTCCAAACATATTGGAGTATCTAATTTTAGTGTATTAAAACTTAAGAGTTTGGTTTCTCACTCAATCATCAAACCTGAATTGAACCAAATTGAGCTTCATCCGTTTTTACAGCAGAAAAGCATGTTGGGCTATTGTCAAAATGAAAACATACATCTTACCGCATACTCGCCATTGGGCTCCAGAGACAGGATCCCGGAATTCAAAGGAGAAAATGAGCCGGGTTTATTGGAACACCCGGTTATCATTGGAATAGCGAAAAACCGCAAGTGCTCACCAGCCCAGGTATTGATTAAATGGGCTATGGAAAGAGGAACTGCCGTAATACCAAAATCTGTAAATCCGGAAAGATTAAAACAAAATTTTGATGCTATAAAAATTTGTCTTTCGGAATCAGATTTAATTGAAATAGCGGATATAGATATTTATTTCAGATTTATTGATGGAACCTTTTGGACAATGGAAGGCGCACCATACACTCTCTCAAATATTTGGGATGAATAAAGAAGAGTTTAAAGATTGGAGATCACAATTTACGGCCTGCTCGCGCGGATTTGTAATCCGTGCGTATACTACAAACTTAATATTCAATATAGTAAGCATGAAAGCATGTCTCAATCCGCACCAAAAAAGTGAAACACTCCCGTATAAATATTATTTAAATTTTTGTTGCTGTTCGGGTATAAAGATAAAAACAATTGATTTCTGAAACCACAGATTTCACCGATTACACAGATAAAAATATATCTGTGTAATCAAATCAATATTTACAAAAATGGTTATTGTACAGGATACTCTTTAAGGCGCATGGACAAAGTATGGCTGATTATTGAGCGCTAAAACAATTGCGTCTAATACATTATAGCCCTGTTTTTTAACCGTAGAAATGTGACTCCTTATCCTGCAAAACATCTCTGCTCCTTTGAAAGTTCTGCCCCCCTGATATTTTCTGTTTTACTTTTATCATGCGGAAATCCCGTTCGGCTTGCGCTAAATTCTCATAGCACTTTGTATTGGTTTTGGCTAACCACCAGTCGCTGGCGTTCACCTGAAAATAGTCACGAAAAAATTCCTGTAGTTAATTAAAATTGCGTTTTTATCTTTGTTGTATCAATTTTTAGAAATCAAAAAATTAAAGAACGTTCTAAAATGCCTGCGTTTGCTGTGCTTTTCATTAAAATAGCGCCCTAAACAAACGCTGAGTTGTGATGAAAAGTTTTATGTTTTGATTTCACAGATTAAAATCAGTGAAATCTGTGAAATCTGTGGTTACATTTACCCCCGAACAGTAACAAAAGTTGTTAATATTAAAATCATTACAGCAATAAATTTTTATATGAAAAGCTGACATATATTCATAACAATCCTGTTGAAGATATGATTGTAGAAAAACCTGAAGATTACATGTTCAGCTCAGCAAGAAATTATGCCGAATTAGATAATTATTTGGATGTGGTATTATTAAGCCCTAAATTAGTTACGTATAGTTAAGCACGGATTACAAATCCGCGTTAGCTGGGAGAACATGAAAAGTATAACAAATATCACATTACTTATACTCCTTCTTACTATAACATTTTCCTTTGCCCAACAATCAAAAACCCGTGGTGAGTCCTTCGCTCCCCTGGATAAACAAACTAGTAGTGAGCAAAGCCGAACTAGCCGAACCATTGACTCTCTTGAAAACATTCTGAGATCTGCTAAAGAAGACGCAAACAAAGCAAATATTCTAAACAGACTCTGTTGGGAATACAAAGATAGAGACCTCAAAAAAGCTCTTGAATACTGCGATCAGGGATTGTCCTTAGCCAGTAGATTGGAGTTCAGTGAAGGAGTGGCCAGAAGTTTGAATAATATTGGAGAAGTTAACAGACTTAAGGGCAACTATAAAAAAGCCATAGATCATCACTTGCAATCCCTGGAAATAAGAAGAGAATTAGGCGACAAAAAAGAAATTGCAAATTGCTTGAATAATATTGGAATAGTGTGCTATAATCAAAGCAAGTATGAAAAAGCCATAGATTACTACCTGCAAGCCATAAAAATTAGCGAGGAAACAGGAGACCAGCGGGGAATAGCGACAAGGTTAAACAATATCGCAGGTATTTATTACTATCAAGGTAATTATCAAAAAGCCATGGACTATTACCGGCAATCCCTCGAGATAAGAACTGAATTAGGAGATAAAAGAGGAATTACAAGTTGTTTGCTCGGTATCGGGAATGTTTATTATAGTCAGGACAATTATGAAAAGGCGGTTAACTATTTTTTTCAATCCTTAAAAATAAATAAAGAATTAGGAAACAAAAAGGGAATTTCGAAATGTCTAAACAATATTGCCGGTTTTTATAATTATCAGGAGAACTATGAAAAAGCGATAGAATATTTACTGCAATCCCTGGCGATTGATGAAGAACTTGGAAACAAGCATGGAATTGCATTGATCTTAAATAATATAGGGGCATTATTTTCCAAACTTGGTTATTATGATAAGAGCAGAGAATACAGTGAAAGAAGCTTGATGGTTGCCAAAGAGATAGGAGCAAAAGACGAGATAAAACAAGCTTATGCGAATCTTGCAGAAACCTATGCCGGCAAAGAACAATTTAAAAAAGCGTATGAATATCACCAATTATACTTTGAGATAACAGACAGCTTATTTAACGAAGAGAGCTCAAGGCAGATAACAGAAATGCAAACAAAATACGAAACGGAAAAAAAGGAACTGCAAATAGAAAATCTCAATAAAGAAAAAGAGCTGCAAGCTGTTGAACTTAAGAAAAACCGCATTATGATGTTTGCTTTTGCCGGTGGCTTGGCTTTGGTATTGATCCTGGCATTCGTAATATTCAGAAGCTACCGCCAAAGCAAGAAGGCAAAGGAGATCATAGAAGAGAAGAACAAAGACATAACCGACAGCATCAGGTATGCACAAAGCATACAGCAGGCAATACTGCCCAAAGAAGCTGAGATAAGGAAAGCAATACCTGACCATTTCATATATTTTCAGCCAAGGGATATTGTTTCAGGGGATTTTTATTGGTTTTATGCGGTGGCTTCCCCTCCGCTCGAAAAACCCGATGAAGCCCCCGCTCAAAAGGTGATGGTTTCCCCCTCTAAAAAGAGGGGATCAGGGGGTGTGTTTTTGGTTGCTGCGGATTGTACGGGACATGGTGTACCGGGGGCTTTTGTTTCAATGATAGGGAATGATCTGCTTAACCAGATTATCATAGAAAAGGGCGTTGAAAACCCGGGTGAGATACTGACCCATTTAAATAATGGCATAAAATCCGTATTCACCCGCGAAGGAGCTGAACAGGAAGCACAGGATGGAATGGATATGGTATTATGCGTATTTGATAAAGACCTTAAAACACTTGAATTTGCCGGAGCAAAAAATCCGTTACTAATAATACAAAACGGGGAACTGAAACAAATAAAAGGAGACAAGTACCCCATAGGAGGGGAAACGGAACGGAATTATAAATTCACAAACCATCAAACAGACCTGCAAAAAGGGAATATGGTATACATGTTCTCAGACGGTTATCAAGACCAGTTCGGTGGCTCAAAAGACCTCGCAGGAACTTCGTCCTACGGGGCTGGTAAAAAGTTTATGATAAAGCGTTTTAAAGAACTTTTATTGACGATACAGGACAAGCCAATGCAAGAGCAGAAGGAGATATTGGACAAGACCATTAAGGACTGGAAAGGAAATAACGAACAAGTTGATGATATATTAGTGATTGGGATAAGGGTTTAAAGACACTTTTATTATAAACGTTTCAAAAGTAATAATGAAAACATAAGTGTATAAGAGTGATATTCCGTTTGTAATTCAGATGTGATAATATGAGAATCTATATTACCCATTGTTCCGCGAAAAAAGACGATTCGTTAAAACATACCGGAAAGAAAGTAACCCCGGATAGGTTGTATACGGCAACGCCTGCTCAACGCTTCATGAATAAATGTAAAGAGAGAAAAGTCAAATGGGCGATTTTCTCAGATCTATATGGTGTTTGGTTTCCCAAGATCGAACATGAATGGTATGACAAAGCCCCCCGCACAGTTACTCAGAATGAGTTCAAAGATCTTCTTGATGATTTTGAACAAAAACTTGGAGCTTATGATGAGATCTGTTTTTATCGTAATCCCGGGCGATTCCATCGTTTGTATGAGAGACTATTAATAGAGACAAAATTAAAAGATAAGATAACCCGGTTCAGCAATCTAGGCGAGATTAATTAGTGGGAGATAAAATGTCTGAGAAGAGTATCTATTCTTCCAGCTTATAACCGGTAACAGTAAATACGCAACCATATTGAATGTTGTCAGTAGCTGCCGGAATATTGTATTCAATGTATATTCCACTTAAGCCTTCTTCAGGATCAAAAACAATTAATTTATCACCTCCCGGGAAATCACCACTGTTAAATAACAATTTCCTGTTCTTTGAAGTTGGCCTTTTATCATAAATAGTTATTCCCATTCCCAGGGGAAGTGCAGATGTATTAAATATAAACTTATGTTTTACATCAATAAACAAAAAAACGTCTAATCCCTTTTTCCGGGCAACATCTTTGTATTTAATCTTTGTGAGTTTCATGCTGTCATATACATAATCATCCAACAACGGTTTGGTTTCCTTGAGCAATACTGAAGATTTGCATTTTTCAGGATATGTAGTAACTCCCTCAGGTGTTTGGGAAACGGAAAAGTTGGATGATGCATTTAAAATCATTAATGACAAAATTGCAAATAGTGTCTTTTTACTCTGAAAATAGTTCATAATTTTCTGATTTTAAAAAACGTATAATTTCTATTTAACATGATATAAAATGTTACTGGTTACTTGTTGTTTCTTGCTTTTTAACTCTTTACCAATCCATAGCCCGTAGCCAGTGACAAGTAGCTGTATATTCAATGTTACATGCCCTTTTTATCCTCCATTGTGATTAATGCTTAATCATGTATATTTCATATTATTTATCCGGCTATGATCTTAGTTCTAATCTCTACAATTTTACTTGCAAGCTTACTCAATTCTTCATCGCTAATTGATGTTTTGGATATACCCTCTTCTTTGCCGGCATCTTGCATAAAAGCAAGATTTTCAACCATCTCTTTCAGAGAAGACAGATCATTTATCAATCCTTCTATTTCATCGTTTTTATTTTTGTAAAATTCAAGATTTTTTATTAAATTATTGAGAATACTTAACTGTTCCTTGATCCTCATGTTTAATCTCTCATTAACATCATCTTTGCATGCAACTACACCCAAATACACACTTTCTACCCACCCACCGGAAAAGATAATTACTGCATTTTCTTCTTGTTCATTATCTTCTAAATAAATGTCCAGGTTCTCTTGAAATTCAGATAGCAAGGTATACATTGAATCTTCATTTTCTTCATTTTGTTCAAATCTGATTAACAATGATTTTGAAGCAAGAATGCTTGAGAAGCCCAAATCATCTGCCAGGTTATTAATTGTTTTTAAATAATGTATTTTTTGCTGAGCTTGCTTATTTAATGTCACGTAGCATAAATCCGCGCTGTAAACTCCAAGGTTTAGCAATTTGCTGAAATTAGTAGTATATTTTGAAACACTTCTATGGTCATTTGTAATGTCAGAAATGTATTTTAGCCCGGACTTTTTAAAGATGGCTGCTATTTGTAGAGTAGAAGGCAAAAGGTAAGAAAATTCCCTTTCATCGGTTGTTTCTTCTGTTTCTGCTTCTTCTGTTTCTACTTCTTCTGCTGATATCTGGAGATCTTCTTTTTCTTCTGGAAGATTCCCGGAATTACATGCGATAAAAATTCCGAAAATAAAGATGAAAAGCAGATTTTTATTTGTTACAAAACGGGCTATGAATAACATATTTTTTTCAGGTTTTGATTTAGGTTAAAAATGAAAGCGTAAATGTAACAAGAATTTTAATTGTATACGTTTCTTTTCATTTTTTTGATTTCCACACCGGAACCCGCCCCGGGGTCCATGGCGCGCCTGCTTTGTCCATACTTTTTTCAATCTCTTTTAAGTCAACATCATATATTTGTTTCAGTTGATCCAGTAAAGGTGGAAACTCTTCTTCAATAATTTTAAGTGCATCTTTTTGTGTTTGTGTTGGAGCAGATGTAGACTGTGAATGCCCCCATGCTAAGACATCAAGCCGGTCGTTGATAGGAACAGGACCGGGACGGATCTCCTCGCTGCTTGCCTTTGGTCTTGTCCCGGTGAATTTATAAAGGATATCCTCAATCTGCAGCTCCATTTCCTTTGCCTTAGCCATCAGTTCAGGAGAAACATCAGGCGTCAGGAGTAATGCCTTTTTAATATGATCAACCCTTTTTGCCAGCTCCCCGGCAAAATTGACTGTTCCTCTCACTATTCCGGAAACTTCGGAAACACGTTTCATGAAATCCACAAGATCTTTTCTGTTTTCAGCAGGAAGAGTAGTATTATTCAGCACAACTGTCTTAAACCCTACAGGACTTGCCAGTTCTGTTTCCTTTCCATTCTCTACCTTTGATAATGAAACAGTATATTCCCCCGGCAGGGCAAGCATACCTCCCTTATTTGTTTTAAACGGGACCTTTTCTTCCCCTATACTCACAGGCGAGGTATTGCTATATCTGAGATCCCAGGTGATCCTGCTAATACCTGCTTTGGATTTTGCGGTCAGCTTTCTCACTATATCGCCCTGTTCGTCCATAATAGTAAATAGCATATATGGAGGATCTTCGTTCTTCTCGGTCTCAAGCTCTGTATCAGAAGGTTGCGGAATAGGGGATCCGTTTTTAAATAATTCCTTTTCCTTATTATGGCGTTTCTGTTTTAAAGTTAACAAGGTATCTTTAACGAAATATGTGAAAGTTGCACCGAAATCAGGGTTTTTCGCAGTGAAATATGCAGAGCCCTGTCCGTATTTACCGTCTGTTTGAATAAACATCAAAGCATCTTTAATGGGAAATATATACGCATTCTTTTCAGGGATATCAGGGTTAAACTCTCTTAGAGGAGTGTAATCATCAAGTATATAAAAACCCCTTCCAAAGGTTGCAAGAACAATGTCATTCTCTCTTCTCTGAATAGCAATATCTTTGACCGAAATAGTAGGAAGTCCTTCTTTCAGCCGGGTCCATTCCTTACCGCCATCAATACTGAAAAAGAAGCCGAATTCGGTTCCGGCAAACAACAAGCCGGGCTTGACATGGTCCTGCTGAATAGTATGAACAGTATGATTTTCGGGTAAATTACCGCTTATCGAGACCCAGGTGCTTCCCTTGTCAGTACTTTTTAAAATATAGGGCTTAAAATCATCTCTTTTGCGATTGTCAAACGAAGCAAAAACAATATTTTCATCAAATTTTGATGCTAATATATCGCTGACATAAGTATATTCAGGCACACCGGGAAATTTATTGATCTTTTTCCAGGATACACCTGCATTTTCAGTGACATGGATTAAACCGTCATCAGTTCCAGCATATAACAGATCTTCTTTAACAGGGGATTCTTCGAGTGAAATAATAGTACCGTATAATGATGTGGAAACATCTTTGACTACTGCATCTATGCTCCAGAACTTGCCCATCACAGGCCATTTGTTACGGTCAATTTTGGCTGTAAGGTCACCGCTTATCACTTTCCATGTGTTACCCCTGTTATCACTCCTGAACACCTTGTTGGCTGCGGAATACAGCCGTGTATTGGAATGGGGGCTTAAAATCAAGGGAGCGTTCCAGTTCCATTTATATGTATCTTCTCCTTTCCCTGGTTCGGGTTTGATAAAGACCCTTTCACCACTTTTCCTGTCATAACGGGCAATATTGCCATACTGGTATTCACAGTAGACGATATCAGGATTCTCGGGATCAATGGCTGACCAGAAGCCATCACCTCCGAGAGCCGAAAACCATTCATAGCTGGAAACACCCTCTGAGCAGGTGTTTCTTGATGGTCCGCCTAAAGTGAAATTATCCTGCGTGCCGCCATACACATAATAGAAAGGGAGGCTGTTATCTGCATTTACGCGGTAAAATTGTGTAACAGGCAAGTTGGTTTTAAAGATATAATTTTCCCCTCCGTCAAAAGATTCATAAACACCTCCGTCACCTCCTATAAGAAAATGCTTGGTATCATCAGGGTCGATCCACAATGCATGATCATCAACATGCCTTTTATTATTTCCTAATGGTGTGAAGGTCTTGCCTCCATCTTCGGTAAAATGGGATATTGTTTCAACAGAGTAAACTTTATCAGCATCCTTAGGGTCACAATAAATCTCACTATAATATTGCCCTGAGCTGTAATGAGAACTCATTTTCTTCCATGATTCTCCCCTGTCATCACTTCTGAAAAAACCGCCTTCATCATTTGCAGCTTCGATAATTGCATATACTATATCAGGGTTTACAGGTGAAACATCAAGCCCGATACCTCCCATATGTTCCTTAGGCAATCCTGATTCCAGTTTTTTCCAGTTCTCTCCGCCATCAGTAGTCTTATAAATAGCTGTTTCAGGCCCTCCTCCTATCTTGGTATGAACATGCCTTCTGCGTTGCTCGGATGAAGCATAAATAATATCGGGATTTCGGGGATCCATTGCCATATCATTTACCCCGGTATGTTCACTTATTTCCAGTATCTTTTTCCAGTTTTTGCCCCCGTCAGTTGTTTTATAAACACCCCGGTCACCGCCGGGTCCCCAGGCAGAACCCTCGGCAGCTACATATACAACATCGGAATTCCCTGGATCAACAAGTATCCTGCCGATCTGCCGGGATTCTTTCAATCCCATGTTCTTCCAGCTCTTTCCTCCGTCCATGGTCTTATAAACCCCATCACCATATCCCAATGCTCTTTGATGATTATTTTCTCCAGTACCTGCCCATACAACATTTGAATTGTTAGGGTCCATTGCCAGGCAACCTATTGAATAAGAACCATAATTGTCAAATACCGGATTAAAGGTTGTGCCGGAATTCACTGTCTTCCATATATGCCCGCATGCCACTGCAACATAATATTCATTGTGATCTTTGGGATTTACTGCAAAATCAGCTATACGACCGGATGTTAATGCCGGGCCTATGCTTCTGAATTTTAATCCTTTGAAAATATCGGATTTGGTTTCTTTTTCCTTCTCTATATCATCTTTTTTCTTTTGTGCGTCAACCGCAAATGGTATTAGAAATAATAATGTAATAAATAGGGATAGAGTTATGTAGAGACGAGACACGGTCTCGTCTCTACGTTCCTGTACGTGCCGGATATTTTTCATAGTTTTATATTTTTAAATTATATTCATCCTTTTCCCAATTTTTGGGATTGTTGCGGATATACCACCTGATTTTGGATAAACGGGTATCATTCCGGATGATTTCGTCATAGAAACGGGGCTGCCAACTGAACCAGCCGCTATGACCAATTTTTTTGAATTCCTTGGTACATTTAGATTTCCATCCCCCGATAATCACGGATAATGATCCGGGTTTGGGTGAAATGGCAGCCATTTTTTCATTTTTTGGCATATTTCCCGAAATGATTCCCGGCATGTTTTCCGGCATGTAGAGACGAGACCCTGTCTCGTCTCTGTCTTTTCCAAAATTGTCTCTGTCTTTTCCAAAATCGCCGATATGTTTTTTTAAATCGCGTCTACGTTCAAAATTACCTATATGTTCATTAATCAGACGAGACAGGGTCTCGTCTCTACGTTCCTCGTCTGTATGTTCCGATGATTCATCATCGGTATTTTGTTCTGAACGTTTCATCACAATAATCCCGTGAACATGGTTCGGCATCACCACATATTCATCAAGGTATGTTTCGGAAAAACACGCAGGTATTTCCTGCCAGAATTTATCAACAATTTCCCCCATTTCTGATAATTCCATCCTGTCGTTTTTCACATCGCCAAAACAACAAATCTTGTTGCCTGTACATATCGTCACATAATATTTACCACCGAGGGCATAATCCCATCCGGGCATGCGTTGTGAATCAATACGGTATTTGTCTTTGAATCGTTCCATCATTTAATGCGGCACGTATGTTTGCATGTTTTCCGGGATGTAGAGACGAGACCCTGTCTCGTCTCAATGTTTTTCAAATCGTCTCAATGTTTTTCAAATCAATTTTTTACCGAACTATTGTTATAACGATACCTTTTATTTATTGTTCTATCAGTATAATATCCGCAAAAATACAAATTCACAAACAAAAAATCCTTCATTAGTGGCTAAACATTGTTGAGCAGAGGGAAATTCCAATACGTAAATTTAATGCGATTGCCCTATGGCGGTTCGCAACGGTCTTCTCATTAGAGCAACTTTTCGTACATTTACAGCCCGGTTTGGGGAATACAGAATTCTGTATAATAATTGTAAAATTAGTTAATGTAAAAACCTAACTTCGTAAATTGAATAAAAAAAATGCCACAAAATCACCAATACACACCTGTGTGCCGAAGTACTTCGGTGCGCAGGCACAAAACCCCACAAAAAATAATTTAGTGGAATTTAGTGTTTTTGTGTTTTAGTGGCAAATTATTAAAATTCTGATACGTTAATATATAGAAAGGAGAAATAATCAGTTATGAACATTATCATGGTAAAGAAAATTTTGAAAGATGGCAGCGAATGCAAAAAATGCAAGGAAGTTAGTGAGCGCCTGGAAGTTAATGACGAAATGCGGTTTATAGACCGGGTCGCCTATGCAGATGTCAGGGATCCCGGATCAGAGGGATTTCAACTGGCAATCCATCATGGAATGGATATAGCGCCCTTTTTTATTGTCAATGACAAAGAAAAGGAAACGGTTTACAAAACATACCTTGAATTACGTAAAAAAGCGTTTAACAGGGAACCCACTCCCGAGGACATCCGGATCGAAGAGAAAAGAAAACCACCTGCCTGCCATGATGAGGATATGGATTATTGATCAATATCTCCGGGATTTTCGAAACCGCATCTGTCTTTTGCGATTTTTTGTATATTTACGGCTCGGCTTGTGATAAGATCTATAACGTTAGTAGTAATAAACATAACTTGGACAAGCCGTTCGGCTGAGCTCAGTCCGAAGCCAAAACCAAAGAGGTTTAATAATACAAAAAACGCACAAGGAGATCATCGTTGTTGTTGATGAGATGCCGGATGAACGTGATGTGATCCTGGTAGAGTGGGAAGGGTCGTGGCGCCCAACAACTCATTTTCTGGGAGTTTTGCACAATCCGCCTAAATCTTTCCTAACCGAGATGATCAAGGTGAAGGATTAAAAAGGGTACATGTTAACTGTTATACCAAAACTAAATGAATTTGCAAATTAATGAATTAAATGAAACCACAGATTTCACAGATGACACAGATTAAAATCAATGAAATCGGCGAAATCTGTGGTTTCATTTACACAAGAACAGTAACCAAAATAGTGACCATGAAAAAGATCGCTGCTTTGTTGTTGTTGGCTTTTACCGGCATATATGCATCGAACAACTCTTGGGCACAAGAGAAGAACCTCCCAGCCGGCTTTGCCCCCGGGGAGGAGCTCAAGATGCAACAATACCTGTCCACCAGGGCTGCTGCTTCAAAGGGAATTCCGAACCCTCCCGGCGGGGCATTGCGAACCATGGCTGAATGGGAAGAGGTACAGGCTGTTACCATAACCTGGACGAGCTATCAGGATATTTTGCGTGAGATCGTTAGGCATGCAAAGTTGGAGGCAAAGGTGATCATTGTCTGCAGCGACTCAAATTCCGTGAAGAGCTACCTGGCGGCAGGTGGAGTAGATGCTCAAAACGTGGAATTTATTGAAGCCGACTACAATAGTGTATGGTGCCGTGACTATGGAGCCCACACCGTGTACCGCAACGATGTAGACTCGCTCATTTTAGTGGATTGGATTTACAACCGCCCACGGCCGTTTGACGATGTGATTCCCGATGTTATTTCCAGCTATACCGGCTTTCCGCTGTATTCAACCACCCAGTCACCTTATGACCTGATGAGCCCCGGAGGTAATTTTTTTAACGATGGCTTTGGAACGGGTTTCTCCTCCAAGCTGGTACTGGAAGAGAATGACGGCAGCGGTGGTTACCCGGTCGAACCAGACCATACCGAAGCTGAGATTGACAGCATTATGAAGTGGTTCATGGGTATCGGGCGTTATATTAAAATGGACGAGCTTCCCTATGACGGAATTCACCACATTGACATGCACATGAAGCCGCTTGATGAGGAGACCATCCTGGTGGGCGAATACCCGGGCGGGGTAGCTGACGGCCCCCAAATTGAAACCAACCTTCAATATATACTAAACAATTTCCCTTCCAAATGGGGGACCGATTATAAAGTAGTACGTGTGGAAATGCCCCCTGATCAGTGGGGCAATTATCCCAATGAGGGGGCGGATTACCGCACCTTCACCAATTCGATATTTATTAACGGCACCATCCTGGTGCCCATCTACGAGGAGCAATACGATACCATAGCGCTGCGCATTTACAGGGAATCACTTACTGGTTACAAGGTGGTCGGCATCGATTGCAACGATATTATCCCGGCAAAGGGTGCATTGCACTGCATCACCAAGCTCATTGGGGTGGAAAACCCGCTGCTGATCTCACACCAGCCACTGAGCAATTACACAACCGACTACCAGGTGGATGCTTATATCAACCACATCAGCGGTATTGCGAACGCGACTATTTACTGGACTACGGACACAACTGCCGGCTGGCAAACGGCTTCCATGACAGAGACTAATGCCGCCACCCACACCTGGACGGGCTATATTCCGGAACAGGACTCAAGTATTACGATTTATTACTACATCCACGCCCTTGCCAACAGTGGCAAGCACCAAACCCGCCCAATCGTAGCGCCTTCCGGCTGGTGGAAGTTTTACATGTTAGTCACCGGGCTGGAAGAACTGCAGGTACACGTAGAGATGAGCATTTTTCCCAACCCTGCCGGCGATTATACCTACATTCCAATCACCACCGACCACGCGGTGGATGTGTCCCTGAACATCTACAACCTGCTGGGTCAGAAAGTAGTTAACATGTATCAGGGCACCGTGCATGCCGGACAGTACTGGAAGTTTTTAGATGCCTCAGAGTTGGAAAGCGGGATTTATACGGTAGTGCTGGAGACTGGCAGCCAGAGGATAGTGGAAAAGTTAGTGGTGTTATAATTAAACAAAAAACGTTCGTTTCCAGATTTATATTAATTCTATTTTCCTATTTATAACCTACTGCCTTACCTAAGCACAAACCTCACAGGAAGATTATATTGAACGGACACTGGCTTGCCTCTCTGCTTGCCGGGTTTCCATTTGGGCATGGCTGAAACAACCCGGATAGCTTCTTTATCACAGCCGCCACCTATGCCTCTCAGCACTTTAACATTAGTGATTTCTCCCTTTGGATTAACGACAAACGTCACATATACTGTTCCTGAAATGCCGCTTTCTTTTGCCATCTGGGGGTATTTAATGTTTTGTTGCAGATAATTAAGAAGATCTCCTTCCCCGCTGCCGAATTGAGGCATTTCCTCAACTATGGTAAATATCTCATGTTCATCAAAAATTTCTACCTCTTCTTCAATTTTCGCTATCTCGGTTTCTTCAGATACTTCCATATCCTCAACATCAAGCTCTTCTTCGATCTCTGTTTCATCCTCAACAATGATCAATTCTTCCATGGGAGGAGGGGGAGGAGGTGGTGTAAGATCGCGTTCAGTGATAGGAATAATTTCTTCTTCAATATCATCTAGCATCAGATCGCCCAGATCATAAGCGGATGTGTCATAACTCTTCCATTCCAAAGAGAGCCATGTTATAGCTAAAGCGATTATTAAGCCGATTTGCAGGTATAAGCCCCTTTTTTTCTCCAGATCTGCTTCAGGATGTTTTTTTGGTTCCATGATTTTTTATAATCTAATACTGTTGTTTAAATCCAAAAACAAATAACAAGACAAAGATAATTATTTCAGTGGATAATCCCAACCAAAAGAGGGGATTAAATTAGGTTCAATTAGACATCGCTATAAATCAGTTGTCAACAGCAAGCATTACCACAATTAATATGCCAAACAACATCATTAAAGGATGGAGACGAGACTCTGTCTCGTCTCTTCGTCCCTACATAATATTTAATTCCAATATCATGTTTCCGGCAACAATACCAGCATATTATACCCCAACCACTTCCTTATACTGTTCGGCAGACAGAAGTTCATCCAGTTCAGAAGCATCCCGGATTTTTATTTTTATCATCCAACCGTCTCCATAAGGGTCCTTATTCACAACTTCGGGATTTGACTCTAAATTTTCATTTACTTCAAGCACTTCACCGCTAATGGGCATAAACATGTCTGAGACTGTTTTTACCGCTTCAATAGTTCCGAAAATCTCTTCTTTCTCCAATGTTTCACCGGCAGTTTCAATTTCAACATAAACAATATCACCCAACTCACCCTGGGCAAAGTCAGTTATTCCAATATGAGCTTCATCGTTCTCAACCCTGATCCACTCATGATCTTTAGTGTATTTTAAATTTTCCGGTATATTCATTTTTATAAGTAAAAAGTAAAAAGTGAAAAAACAAAAGTAAAAACTAATATAGTAAAAATAAAAATTTAAATGCAAATAAATAATTTTATACTTTGTCCTTTTTACTTTTTACTTATTGAAAGAGCTTTCCAAAAGTTTAGAACTTTTGGAAA
>JBDRNO010000299.1:0-17039 GCA_043811005.1 Bacteroidota bacterium
AATACAAAAAGCTCAACACCATTATTGGTTGGATCGTATTTATAATAGCTACCACTGTTTACTTCCTGACAGTTGAACCCACGGTTAGTTTCTGGGATTGCGGTGAGTACATTGCCACCGCATATAAATTAGAAGTCGGACACCCGCCCGGAGGGCCTTTCTTTCAAATGCTCGGCCGGCTTTTCACCATGTTTACTCCCGCGGAAGAAGCAGCAAGAATGATCAATATCCTGTCAGCCCTGTGCAGTTCTTTTACCATACTTTTCCTTTTCTGGACCATAACCGCTTTGTCTAAACTGATTGTAATAAAGTCTGGCGAGCTTGAAATGACGAAAGACAGGGCTTTTGCCATTTTAGGAAGCGGTTTTGTTGGCGCCATAGCTTATACTTTTACAGATTCATTTTGGTTTTCAGCAGTTGAAGGGGAGGTGTATTCAATGTCATCGCTGTTTACTGCTGTGGTATTTTGGGCTATCTTTAAATGGGAAAGCATATCTGATGAGGACCGTGCTGACAAATGGATCATATTTATTGCCTACCTCATGGGTATGTCTATCGGGGTGCATTTACTGAACCTGCTTGCAATACCGGCTATTGCATTTGTTTACTATTTTAAAAAACACAAAGTGACAAGAAAAGGTGTAATTATTACAGGAATACTATCATTCCTTATACTTTTTGGTATTCAATACGGGATTGTACAGTATTTCGTTTGGATCGCTGCTTATTTTGAGCTGGGTTTTGTCAACGGATTCGGCTTGCCGTTTGGTTCAGGAGTGATCATCTTCGCCATTCTTATTATCGGGGGAATTATTTGGGGATTGAAGTGGTCAAGACAGAATAACCATCCGGTACTTAATACCGCTATTTTATGTTTTACAATGATACTGCTCGGCTATTCATCTTACGCACAGATAATAATCCGCTCTACGGCAAATCCCCCAATGGACGAGAACAACCCTGAGAATGTCTTTGCATTCGTATCCTATTTGAGCCGCGAGCAATATGGTGACCGCCCTCTTGTTTACGGGCAATATTTCAATGCAAAACTTGATCCTGCTGAGCCATATAAAGACGGCACACCTGTTTGGGTCCCCGATAAAGAGAAAGGCAAATACATCAAAGCTGACGACAGAAAAAATTCCATACCTAATTACGATCCAAAGTACAGCAGTATCTTCCCGAGGATGTACAGTGAGAAATCAAACCACATAAGGGCATATAAAAAATTTGGTAATATTCAAGATAATGATATAAAAAATGAAAGACCGACTTTTGGACAGAACCTTAGATTTTTCTTCACATATCAGATCGGCTGGATGTACCTGCGCTATTTTATGTGGAATTTTGCCGGAAGGCAAAATGATCTTCAGGGACATGGCAATATTACTGACGGAAACTGGATATGCGGTATTCCGTTCATTGATTCTATGCGGCTTGGCTCACAGGATGAATTGCCAAAAAGCATGACCAGGAACATGGCGAGGAACAAATTTTACCTCCTGCCTTTAATATTGGGATTGATCGGCTTGTTTTATCATTTTAATAATGATAAAAGGGGATTTTTTGTTGTTTTTATACTGTTTATCCTTACCGGTGTTGGAATTATTGTTTTTCTCAACCAGTACCCTTATCAGCCCAGGGAGCGTGATTATGCTTATGCCGCTTCATTTTACGCATTCTCAATATGGATAGGTATTGGCGTGTTAGCGTTGTTCGATGCCCTGAAGAAAAATCTGCCTGCCATAATAAGTGCGGGATTAGCTACGCTTATTTGCCTGGTAGTTCCGGGGGTGCTGGCAAAAGACGGCTGGGATGACCATGACCGTTCAAAACGATACACAGCCCGTGATTTTGCAGCCAATTACCTTAACTCATGTGCTCCCAATGCAATTATATTTACTAACGGGGATAATGATACTTTCCCCCTTTGGTACGCCCAGGAAGTGGAAGGTATTCGTACGGATGTGAGGGTGATGAACCTGAGTTTGTCAAATACCGACTGGTATATTGACCAGATGAGCCGCAAAGCGTATGATTCTGACCGTCTTCCTTTTTCAATGGGCCATGAAAAATACAGGCAGGGAACACGTGATTATGTCCCATTTTATGACAGGAAAATACCGGGTTATACCAGTATTAGAGAAGTAATTGATTTTATAGCAAGCGAAAATATACAAACGAAGATACGAACACAAAGCGGCAAGAATATTGACTATTTTCCGACAAAAAAACTGAGGATCCCTGTTGACTCTGCTACAGTTGTGGGCAATGGAACCGTGCTCAAAGAATTAGCCGGGAAAATACTCCCCGCTATCGAGTGGGAAATAAAAGGTAATTATGTTCTGAAAAACAGTTTGATGCAGCTTGACCTGTTGGCGACAAATAAATGGGAACGCCCCGTGTATTTTGCAATAACGGTTGGCAGTGATTCATATATGCAATTAGAAAATTTTTTCCAGCTTGAAGGTCTTGCCTATCGGCTTGTGCCTATTAATACAGTAAACAGGGATGGTCAAACCGGAAGGGTGGCTACTGATATAATGTACGACAATATGATGAACAAATTCAAGTGGGGAGGCATGGATAAGAATGAGATTTACTTAGATGAAACAAATATGAGAATGACCTATAATCTAAGGAACAATTTTGCGCGGCTGGCTGATGCTTTACTCAAAGAAGGGAAAAAGGATTCTGCAATCAAGGTGCTTGATAAATGCCTGGAAGTAATGCCGGATAAAAATGTACCATTTAACTTTTTTGTGACGCCTATTGCAGAAGCATACTATCGCGCGGGTGTTCCTGAAAAAGCCAATCCAATTGTCGGGCAATTAACTGATGTTTACGAAGACGAGATGAATTATTATTTATCCGTTAGGGGTGAACATGCAAAGGCGCTTGAAACAGAAAAGCAAAGGGCAATGTACACAATGCAAAGACTGCACGCTATTGCCAAGGCATATAAGCAAAAAGAATTGGCTGAAAATATAGATGAAAGGATTAAAAAACTTCAGGAAGACTATGTTCAAGCAGCCCCTCCTCAACTAACTCCATAAATCCCTCAACACATCATCCTAATCCGTCCGCTAATAATAATTATTAATAAAACTTTTCCATCACTTCGGTAAAACTCAGTACAAGCGGATGACCCGGATGATGTGTTGCGCACAAGGTCTCCCTCTCCTACTGCCGGGTTGGCCAGGAGAGGGCTGGGGTGAGGTATCTTCCTCTTCCATAACACAACCTCCATTAAATAATCTTCCAGGCGGATGACAAGATGATGTGTTGCGCATGGTGTCTCCCTCTCAACTTCGGGAAGGGCCGGGGTGGGGCTACTCTCTATATTCATACTCCTGCGACCGTAACTGCGGCTCAAATTCCGCCTCCCTGATGGCTTGCTGAATGCCTTTGGAGGTGAACCTGTAAGAGGCGCCAGCCGCGGATACAACATTTTCCTCTATCATTATTGAGCCGAGGTCGTTGGCGCCTGCATGAAGGCAAAGCTGTGCCGTTTGAATGCCAACGGTAAGCCAGGATGCCTGGATGTTAATGATATTCGGAAGCATTATCCTGCTGATAGCTATCATTTTTATGTATTCATCTGCGGTAACTTTGTTTGTAATTCCCTTTACTTTTTTTAATATGGTGTTTTCATCCTGGAAAGTCCATGGGATAAATGCCAAAAACCCCTTAGCGTGTTCCGGCTTTTCAGATTGTACGTTGCGAAGCAAAACCAGGTGCTCAAATCTTTCTTCAATGGTTTCCATATGCCCGAACATCATGGTTGCAGAGGTTGTAATATTCAACTGATGTGCCGTATGCATAATATCCAGCCATTCTTTGCTGCTGCATTTTTTTTTTGATATTAACCTGCGTACACGGTCGTTTAAAATTTCAGCACCTGCTCCGGGCAGAGTATCCAACCCGGCATTTGTTAATGCAGTCAATACTTCAGTGTGTGACTTACCTTCCAATTTGCAGATATGGGCTATCTCGGGAGGTCCTAACGCGTGCAGCTTTAGTTCAGGGTATAGCTTTTTCAGTTCCCTGAAAAGACCGGTGTAGAAATCAAGCCCCAGGCCGGGGTGATGACCGCCTTGCAAGAGAAGTTGGTTGCCACCGTAACGGAATAGCTCTTCGATCTTCTCTTTATATTCATCAATTGATGTTATGTAACCCTTATTGCCATTTTTTCCGGTACGGTTAGGCGGAACGGAAAAATTACAGAATTTACAATTGGTAATACAGATATTTGTAATATTTACATTCCTGTCAATCATCCAGGTAATATTATTGCCGGGCTTGTGAATTTTTCTTAATTCGTTGGCTGCAAACATAAGCTCCGTGACAGGTGTGTTTTCAAAAAGATATTGCCCTTCGGCAGCGGAGAGGAATTCGAGATTTAATGCCTTCTTAAGTAATTGATCTCTTTTCATTGAATAATTTGATTACTTTTGCAATCCCTGTTGAAGAGGTATCTGTAAAAGGGTATTGCGTACCTTAGGACAAAGCTACAAATAATTATATATCATGATTACAAATCAGCACAACAAAATTAAAGCAGGCATAACCATTGGTGATATTAATGGGATAGGCATGGAAGTTATTATAAAAACATTTGTAGATAACCGGATGTTTGAATTTTGCACTCCAATAATTTATGGGTCGTCAAAGATAGCGTCTTATCACAGAAAAGCTGTTGAGATGCCCAATATTAGTTTTAACAAAATTAATAATGCCGAAACCGCTAATCCCGAACGTGTAAATATCATTAATTGCTGGGAAGAAGAAGTAAAGATAGAATTAGGCACATCATCCGGGATTGCCGGCAAATATGCTTTAAAATCACTTGAAACCGCTGTGGAAGGACTTAGCAATAATAGTATTGATGTATTGATAACCGCTCCTGTCAACAAGTACAACATTCAGTCGAAAGATTTTGATTTTCCGGGGCATACGGAATATCTTGCTGAAAAATTTAATGAACCGAACGTTATAATGATTATGGTAAAAGAGAGCTTAAGAGTTGGCGTAGTAACCGGACATGTTCCCCTTAAAGAAGTCGCTTCGGGGTTATCTATTGATAATGTGTTTCAGAAAATTAAAATACTTAATAAATCATTAATAGAAGATTTCGGCATAAGAAGGTCAAAAATTGCAGTATTAGGGCTTAATCCCCATGCAGGTGACAATGGACTTATTGGTCATGAAGAAGAAGAGGTGATAATTCCCGCAATAAACAAGGCAAAAGAGGATAATATTCTTGCAAGCGGACCTTTTTCAGCCGATGGATTGTTTGGTTCTTCAAATTATACAAAGTTTGATGCCATACTCGCTATGTATCACGACCAGGGGCTGGTTCCATTTAAAATCCTGTCCAATGGACACGGGGTGAATTTTACAGCCGGATTACCTGTTGTAAGGACATCACCCGAACATGGAACTGCGTATGAAATAGCAGGAAAAAATATTGCCTCTGAAACCTCGTTCAGAGAAGCCGTTTTCCTGGCATGTAGTATTCATCGCACAAGGGAGGGCTATAAAGAGTTAACGGCAAATTCCCTGAAACCTGCAGTGTTGGGAGTGAATGTGAATTAGTGTCCGCCCATTAAGTACAATTAATATACAATTTCTGATTGTTGGAGTGGAGTGGAAATCCCGACTCCATGTGTGGGCTGATTCTTTATTGCGTATTGACTTTCAAATACTCAAATCCTAAATTGTTGCTTTTTTATTCTTTGAGAAATTTATACATTTGCACCCTTATAGAAATGAGCTTTTCAAAACTATTTACAATTCCCTTTTCCCAATTATGTGAAGGGAAACACTTTTACGAATATGAGATAGATGATTCGTTCTTTGAGCAATTTGAATATTCTGAAATTGAAAAGAGCGATATTCATATTTCCCTTACGTTGGAAAAGGAATCTACAATGCTTGTTTTGGTGTTTTTTCTGGAGGGCACTATTAATGTAATGTGTGACAGGTGCTCGGATTATTTTGACATGAAGGTAAAAGGGCAAAATCGACTCATCGTAAAGTTCGGGGATGAAACTTATGAAGAGACCGATGAGGTAATCGTTATACCCTCTACCGCTCACGAATTAGATATTACTCATTATATATACGAATTCATTAATTTACTCCTCCCGCAAAGCCGGACCCACCCCCAAGGCCAATGCAATAAAAAAATAATACTAAAATTGGAGGAATTAAGCGGGGCTAATAATTCGGGAAATAGTATTGACCCGAGATGGGAAGCATTAAAAAATGTGGAATTGGAAATTAAAAAGAACATAACAATGTAATTTGATTAAAAAAAGAATTTATGTAGAGTTAAGTTAAATATAAATAAGATAATGTTGCTGGGTACTGGTTACTGGGCGCTGGGTGGTATGTACCGGTTACGGAGTTTGAGTATAAAACCAACAATCCAGAACCCAGTGCCCAGAACCCAGTACCTGATTGTTAAATCCACCAGCTGTCGGATTAATTAACAGTATATCAGGTTTAAACATTAAAATTCCGATACAATTAATAAAATTTCATCTTTATGTTCGTTTTCTGTTTTTAATTTTAAAATTTATAATTTCAAACCATGGCACATCCAAAGCGCAAAATTTCAAAATCCAGAAGAGATAAGAGAAGAACCCATTATAAGGCGGTGGCTCCTACTCTTGTTACATGCTCAAACTGCAACGCTCTTGTATTATATCACAGGGTGTGTCCTGAATGTGGTTACTACAAAGGTAAGCTTGCAATTGAAAAAACTGTTGCTGTTTAGACTCTTAAGCGGTTTTAGTTCAAATCAAAGTATTTGAATATGAGAATTGGTATAGACATTATGGGTGGCGATTATGCCCCGGAAACAACAATCTCCGGAGCTATACTTGCCCGCCATCAACTACCTTCCGATGTAAAACTCGTACTTATCGGCTATAAGGAAATAATTCAGTCATTATTAAAAAGCAAGAAAGCCCGCCTTGAAGACTTTGAGATTGTTGGAACTACAGAAGTTATTGAAATGGGTGCCTCTCCGACTAAAGCGATTTCACAAAAGCCGGATTCAAGCATTTCGGTTGGATTTAGATTGCTTAAACAAGGCGAAATTGACGGTTTTGCCAGCACGGGTAATTCAGGGGCAATACTCGTTGGGGCAATACACAGCGTAAATGCCATTCCGGGTGTAATCAGGCCTTGTATTACAACAGCTTTGCCCAAAGAAGACGGATCTTTTAATCTTCTTTTAGATGTTGGTATTAATGCAGATTGTAAACCTGATGTGTTGTATCAATTTGCTATCCTCGGCTCTTTGTATGCAACACATGTTTATGGTATTAAATCCCCTAAAGTTGGTTTGTTGAACATTGGACAGGAAGAAGAAAAAGGAAATTTACTATGCCAGGCAACTTTCAGGTTGATGAAAGACACCAAAGATTTTCATTTTATTGGAAATGTTGAAGGGGGAGACCTCTTTAATGAAAAAGTTGATGTGATAGTTTGCGATGGTTTTACAGGCAATGTTGTATTAAAAGAAGCTGAAGCATTTTACATATTAATGAAAAAAAGGGGTATTGCGGATGAATATTTTGAACGTTTTAATTATGAAAATTATGGCGGAACACCAATCCTCGGAATTAACTCTACTGTAATTTTAGGACATGGAAGCTCAAATCATATTGCGATAAAGAATATGATATTGTTAACTGAAAATGTGATTAAAGTAGAATTATATGATAAAATTAAAAAGACATTTAAATAAAAATTTTGAAATTCGGAGATAATAAGAATATGTCAAAAATCAGAGCAGCTATCACCGCAGTAAATGCTTATGTTCCGGAATATACTCTCACGAATGCTGAATTGGAAACAATGACGGACACCACAGATGAATGGATAAGAACAAGAACGGGTGTTGCGGAAAGGAGAATATTAAAAGGAGAGGGAAAGGGATCATCAGAGATGGCTGCTAAAGCAGTTGAGGGATTATGTAGAAAAAGGGGGATTTTTCCTGAAGAAATTGATCTGCTCATTTGTGCCACAGCTACACCCGATATGGCTTTTCCGGCAACTGCCAATCTTATTACCGATAAGATAGGGGCAAAAAATGCTTTTGGCTTTGATTTAATGGCGGCATGTTCGGGTTTTATTTATGCATTGATCACAGGTGCAAAATACGTTGAATCAGGAACACACAAAAAAGTAGTGGTTGTTGGCTCTGATAAGATGTCTTCAATAGTTGATTATACTGACCGAACCACTTGTATTTTATTTGGTGATGGCAGCGGAGCTGTATTGCTCGAACCATCTAATGACAACAATGGAATTATTGATTCAATATTAAAAAGCGATGGTTCGGGAGGTGATTTACTTCTCCAAAGAGCAGGGGGTTCGTTAAACCCAGCTTCACATGAAACCGTTGATGCGCGCGATCATTTTATTTCACAGGAAGGACCGGCAGTATTCAAATTCGCTGTAAAAAGCATGGCAGATGTATCTGTTGAAATTATGAAAAGGAATAACCTGACAAGTAAAGATATTGCATGGCTTGTTCCACATCAGGCAAATAAACGAATTATCGAAGCCACTGCCAGAAGAATAGAAATAGAGGATGAGAAAGTAGTGATAAATATTGGGAAATATGGAAATACAACAAATGCTTCCATTCCTTTATGCTTATGGGAATGGGAAAACCGGATGAAAAAAGGGGATAATATTATTCTCGCTACTTTTGGTGGTGGCTTTACATGGGGTTCTGTTTATATAAAATGGGCATATAACTCCTAGTGTCTTGACAATTTAATTTTATTTTTCAATTTCTAATTGGAAATTTATTAGTATTTTGCCAAGCATTTTGTAACCGATATAACTAACGAAATTTACAGATGAAAATATCCGAAATACAAGAGTTGATAAAATTTGTTTCCAAATCGGGAGTAAGCGAAGTGGAATTAGAATTAAAGGATTTCAAGATCATCATCAAAACCCCACCACGAAAAAGAAAAATTAACGATTTGCAAGATGAACAGATGGCTATTCAGAACCAGGTTCCCGTTGCAACAACCCAGCAGCCACAGGTAGCAATACCGGGTCAATCAGAAGAGCATAAACCCGCCGAAGGAAAAAAGGAAGATGATGAATCAAAATATGTTACGATTAAATCTCCAATGATTGGAACATTTTACCGGGCTTCCGCCCCCGACAAACCACCATTTGTTAATTTCGGAGATGAAATAAAACCCGGACAGGTTATTTGTATAATTGAAGCCATGAAATTATTTAATGAAATTGAATGTGAGATTTCCGGTAAAATTGTTAAGATATTGGTTGATAATACCACTCCGGTTGAATACGACCAACCACTGTTTTTAGTAGACCCACATTAAACAACAGACCGTTTACAGTAGCAGTATGCAGAAATAAGTACCTGGCATTCAATTACAAAACATAACAGATTAACTTTATTTAAATCTCCCGCTAAGCTCGCTAAGCCCGCAAAGAACGCTATGATTAAAAACATAATTTCATAAATTTATTAAAATAAAGTTTTGTCCGCCAGCTGGCGGAGGCTTTGCGGGAAATATAATCATTTTTGGAATTCCAAAACAATATACAATCGTGTTTAAAAAGATTTTAATAGCAAATAGAGGCGAAATAGCTCTGAGAGTTATCAGAACATGCAAGGAAATGGACATCAGGACTGTTGCGGTTTATTCCACTGCCGACAGAGAGAGCCTGCATGTTCGTTTTGCAGATGAAGCAGTGTGTATAGGAGCTGCACCTAGCGCCAGCTCTTATTTGAATATTCCCAGTATTATGTCGGCAGCAGAAATTACCAATTCAGATGCCATTCACCCCGGCTATGGCTTCCTTTCTGAAAATCCAAATTTTTCAAAGATTTGCGAAAAACATAAAATTAAGTTTATCGGCCCCTCTTCTAAAATGATCGAAAAAATGGGCGATAAAGCTGTTGCAAAGAAAACAATGCATAAAGCTGGCGTGCCAACAATACCCGGATCGGATGGTGTATTAAAAGACCTTAAAGAAGCGATCAAAATTGCTGATAAAATAAAATACCCCATCATGCTAAAGGCAACTGCCGGAGGAGGAGGTAAAGGTATGAGAATTGTTTGGGAAGAAAGTGAGTTGGAAAAGGCATGGAATTCTACTAAACAAGAAGCAAAAGCAGCATTTGATAATGATGGAATATATTTAGAAAGATATATTGAAGAACCAAGGCATATTGAAATACAAATTGTAGGCGATCAATACGGCAAGGCTTGCCACTTATCAGAAAGGGATTGTTCAATACAAAGAAGACATCAAAAATTAACCGAAGAAACCCCATCACCATTCATGACTCAAAAATTGAGGGAAAAAATGGGGAAAGCTGCAATTAAAGCCGTCAAAGCCGTTAATTACGAAGGTGTTGGAACAGTGGAATTTTTAGTTGACAAAAAGAAAAATTTCTATTTTATGGAAATGAACACCCGTATCCAGGTTGAACATACTATTACTGAAGAAGTCATCAATTATGATTTGGTAAAAGAGCAAATAAAAATAGCAGCCGGTGTTCGTATTAGCGGAAAAAATTATTACCCCCTGCTTCATGCTATTGAATGCCGAATTAATGCCGAAGACCCGTATAATAATTTTCTTCCATGTCCCGGAAAAGTAACTAATTTCCACTTACCAGGAGGACATGGCGTTCGTGTTGATACTCATATGTATGCACATTATACAATTCCCCCTTATTATGATTCATTGATTGCAAAACTAATTACGGTTGCTCAAACACGTGAAGAAGCAATTGCGAAAATGGACAGGGCTCTCGAAGAGGTTATTATTGAAGGAGTTAAGACAACCATTCCTTTCCATAGACAATTAATGAAAAATGACATATACCGCAGCGGGAAATATACAACTAAATTTATGGAGACCTTTAAAATAGAAGAACAGGATGAGATATAAAACCATCCAGGTCTGCAGCCGTATATTCCCTAACACCCATCCCGGGGCAATGTTATTAAACTAAGTAACTTAATGATATTGCATCCATGGGAACCTGAAATAATTCGCATAGCAATGATTAAATTCCCCCTCCTGAAATTTTTCGTATCCCTCTCGATTTATTCTTTAGTTTTTTGTTCTGCCGGTTTTCTTGTTCTACAATATTTGTTTCCCCAGTATGCTCTTGCAGTAATTCCATTTGTCTTTCTTTGTATCATATTTTATTCCCTGACAATTTTAGTGCATTCTATTTCACTAAAGTCAAGCAATGGAGAAGCCCGGGTTTTTATCCGTAATTATATGGCAGCTACGATCCTTAAGCTAATTGTATATGCATTTATTCTTGTAATTTGTCTTTTATTGAATAGAGAAAATGTTATTAGTTTTGTAATAGTTTTTCTTTTTTTGTATTTATTTTATTCGGGATTTGAAATATTCGCTTTATTGCAATTTTTTAAGGCAAATGATGAGAAAAAGTAAAATTCTTTTAAATTTATTTAAATATATTATGTTCTTGTATCGGAATTTCAAAGAGGTCTGTTTTTTCCGCAAAGCCCACTAAGCCCGCAAAGCACGCTATTATTAATTAAGATAAAACTTTGCGCCCTTTGCGTGCTTTGCGGGAGATAAAATAGCACATTAAATTGTTGTTTGTTTTTTAATTAATTTACAAAGCTATATTCTTAATACCTATATTTGCATTTCATTTTTTAAAATCATTAACTATGGATACTTCAATTTATAAAACTATCGAACTTATTGGTACTTCGCCTACTAGCTGGGAAGAAGCAGTGAAAAGTATCGTAAAAAAAGCAACAGAAACTTTGCGGGACATTCGTATTGTGGAAGTTGAAAAACTTGACGTTAAATTAGACGAAGGGAAAGTTGTATTATTCCGCGCTAAAGTGAGTTTGAGCTTTAAATTTGAAAAGGAATAAATTTATAGCTTAACGTTTGTAGTTCAAAGGTTTCATTAGCAACCTTTTAGTTGATTAAAAAATATTGAGGCCCTGATGTGGAGGGTTTTGTTTTATATTGGCTAAATACAGGATGGATGAATGAATTTTACCTGCAAACCATGATTTTTAGATGACCTTAATAATAAGCTATTTTCGTGAATGCCTGGATCCGGCAAAGAAGATTCTGCTGAGAACCCTCTTTTTTGTTTTCCTTATTTTTTTGTCAAATATTATTGTCGCCAGCCATTTCTCGGGGGGATTACCCGGCAGAATGCCTGCCCCGTGGAATCCCGAAGTGGAGCCCAATGTTTTAAAAAATGCCGATGAAAACCTGATTTCACAAGGTAAAAAATCTCACGGGACGGAAAATATTCCAGAGGATGAAAAATTCAATGCCGGAAAATTCATTATAGATCATATCAGCGACTCCCATGAATGGCATATCTTAGAATGGAACGGATACCCTGTTTCAGTACCTCTGCCTATTATTTTATACCACAAAGACAGAGGGTTTGCAATGTTTTTATCAAAAAAATTTGAGCATGGCTGTAAAATAGTTCAGGGTTATAAATTAGATCACAATCATATCCTGGCAGTTGATGAGAACGGTGTCATTAATGAAGAAGCTACGGCAAAAATCTGGGACTTCTCCATCACGAAAAATGCTGTTTCAATGTTTTTTAGCATATTGATCATGCTGTGGTTGTTTATTTCAATTGCAAATACGTATAAAAGGAATAAAATCAAATCACCAACAGGGGTACAGTCTTTTCTCGAACCCATAATTATTTTTGTTAGAGATGAAATAGCAATATCATCCATTGGGAAAAAGAATTATCTAAAGTACATGCCTTTTCTGCTTACCATCTTTTTCTTTATATGGATAAATAATTTGCTTGGAATTATACCCATTATTCCCGGAGGGGCTAATCTCACCGGGAATATAGCAATAACAATGACTTTGGCTGTCTTTACTTTTCTTATTACAACTTTTAGCGCGAATAAGCATTATTGGCGGCATATATTTGCAATGCCGGGCATTCCTATATTTGTTTTGCCTTTAATCATTGTAATAGAGATTATGGGAATGTTTTTAAAACCCTTTGTATTGATGATCCGGTTATTTGCCAATATTTTAGCAGGCCATATAATTACTATGTCTTTTTTTAGTCTGATTTTTATTTTCGGGGCAATGCACATAGGAGCCGGTTATGGAGTATCTGTTTTATCAATTGCATTCACCGTGTTTATAGCCTTCCTTGAGTTATTGGTGGGTTTTATACAGGCGTATATATTTGCTTTATTATCGGCTTTATATTTCGGTATGGCTACACAAGAGAGTCATTAAGACACTAATTAAAGTTCATCAACCATTAATTTTTTAAAGATATGTTATTAACAATTTTATTAGATCTTGGGATTAGCAACGGATTAGCTGCATTAGGTGCAGGAGTAGCTGCTTTAGCAGCAGGATTTGGTATCGGCAGGATCGGAGGAGAAGCCATGCAGGCAATGGCTCGCCAACCCGAAGCAATTAATGACCTGCGCGCAGGTATGATCATTGCTGCCGCCCTTGTTGAAGGAGCAGCATTTTTTGCTATGGTTATCGGCTTGCTCGCTATTTTTATTAAATAGCAAAGAATAAGCACGTTCGGTTCAGGCGCTAAAAAAATCATCAGCTAGCTTGCGGACATGACTGCGTGCTGCGCCTTCGCGAAGCTTCGGCAGAGCAAAGCCTAAATACCGGCAATCCGGGATGTAGGTATTCCGTTATTCAACAGGACAGGTTGTTAATGATAATTTTGTTGATGTTAATGTTATTTTATATTATTAAATTATGGAATTAATTAAACCCGATATCGGCCTTATATTTTGGATGGCACTCTCTTTTCTTATCGTGTTGTTTCTGTTGAAAAAATTTGCATGGAAACCTATTTTATGTGCCATAAAAGAACGCGAAGACTCAATAGAGGATGCTCTTAATAAAGCTGAAAAAGCCAGAGAAAAAATCGCAACCTTAAAAGTGCAAAATATAGAACTGATAAACCAGGCGAAAGAAGAAAGAGAAAAGATATTAAAAGAAGCAAGAGGAATAAAAAACGTAATTCTTGCTGAAGCTAAAGACAAGGCAAAAGAAGAAACAGAGAAAGCCCTTAGGTTAGCGCGAGAAGCGATCAATAACGAGAAAAAGGCAGCTATTGCAGAGATTAAAGACAAGGTAGCCGGATTGTCAATTCAAATTGCAGAAAAAATCTTAAAAGCCGAGCTATCAGAAGAGAATAAGAACAAAGAATTTATTAATAATCTGTTGAAAGAGATTAAGCTTAATTAAATGAAAAAGACCCGGGTTGCATCAAGATATGCAAAATCACTGCTAAACTTGGCGATAGAACAGGGCGAGTTGGAGAATACGTACAATGATATGAAGCTCATTTCCCAAACCTGCCATAGCAGTAAAGACCTTACTCTTTTATTGAAAAGCCCCATAGTTAAATCGGATAAAAAAACGCGGATTCTCAAGGAAATTTTTAAAGACCGGCTGAGTAAGCTTTCTCAATCATTTATTGATATAATTATTAGAAAGAGAAGGGAAATATATTTAGAGGAGATCACGTGGGAATTTCAGAATCAATATAAGGAATATAAAAATATTATAACTGCGGTTGTTACTTCTGCATCTGGCTTGGATGATAACATTCGCAGCGAGATAATGAAGATTGTGAAGGAAAGCACAAGCTTTGAAGTAGAGTTGATAGAAAAAAAAGATAAAGAGCTGATAGGTGGATTTGTATTGAGAATTGGGGATAAGCAAATTGATAAGAGCATTCAAAACAAGCTCAAAGAATTGAGTAGGAGTTTTAGCGGGAATCCACATATTGAAAATTAGTAAGAACATAGCTTCGTAAATTGATTAAAAAGGAATTTTGCCACTAATTACACGAATTAACACTAATTATTTATAATTTTTGCTGATTTTATTGTATTCGATAAGATCATATTGGAGGTAAAATGTAGTAGCGGAATTGCAGATGAATTTCTGACAATAATTATAAGATATAATGAAGAAGCAGCTTATTTTATTGAAGATGGTAAATTTAGCACTGATTTTTCTGAATTTTTGATAATAGAACATAGCTTCGTTAATTAATTACCAAACAAAATGGCAGAAGTTAAACCCGCAGAGGTATCTGCGATATTAAGACAACAGTTAGCCGGCTTTAAGTCGGAAGAAGAGTTGGAAGAAATAGGCACTGTTTTACAGGTGGGTGATGGCATTGCCCGCATATATGGATTATCAAGTGTGGGATCAGGTGAACTGATCGAGTTTGAAAATGGGATAATGGGAATAGTGCTTAACCTTGAAGAGGATAACGTGGGCGCTGTGCTTTTAGGCAGCTCACACGATATCGGGGAAGGAGATATAGTAAAGCGGACAGGGAGGATCGCCTCGCTGAATGTAGGTGAGGGAATGCTTGGACGTGTTATTAATACTATTGGAGAGCCCATTGACGGTAAAGGCCCTATTAAAGGCGAAACGTATGAAATGCCTTTGGAGAGAAAAGCCCCGGGAGTGATTTTTCGTCAGCCCGTAAATGAGCCGCTTCAAACCGGTATTAAGGCAATTGATGCAATGATCCCTATTGGGAGGGGACAGAGAGAGCTTATCATTGGCGACCGCCAGACAGGAAAGACAGCCATTGCCATTGATACAATTATTAACCAGAGAGAATGTTATGATAAAGGCGAGCCGGTTTATTGCATTTATGTTGCAACTGGGCAAAAGGGCTCTTCCGTTGCCAGCATTGCAAAAACCCTTGAGGAAAAGGGCGCGATGCCATACACGGTAATCGTTTCGGCAACTGCCGCGGATCCTTCACCCATGCAGTTTTACGCCCCTTTTGCCGGAGCTGCTATAGGTGAATACTTCAGGGATACAGGCCGTCCTGCTTTAATTATTTTTGATGATTTGTCAAAACAAGCTGTTTCATACAGGGAAGTCTCACTATTGCTGAGAAGACCTCCGGGTCGCGAAGCATATCCCGGTGATGTTTTCTACCTGCACTCGAGATTATTGGAAAGAGCTTCAAAGATCATTGAATCAGATGATGTTGCCCGAAAGATGAACGACATCCCGGAATCACTGAAAGGAAAAGTAAAAGGAGGTGGCTCCTTAACCGCCTTGCCTATCATTGAAACACAGGAAGGGGATATTTCAGCATATATACCAACTAATGTAATCTCAATTACTGACGGACAGATATTTCTCGAAATAAACTTGTTTAACGCAGGAGTTCGCCCTGCTATAAATGTTGGCATTTCAGTATCCCGCGTTGGAGGTAACGCCCAGATAAAATCAATGAAAAAAATTGCAGGCACCCTGAAGCTCGACCAGGCACAATTTCGTGAACTGGAGGCATTTTCAAAATTCGGCTCCGACCTCGATGCAACTACACAGGCAGTGCTCGATAAAGGAATGAGAAATGTTGAGGTGCTCAAACAAGGGCAATATTCCCCATTAACCGTTGAAAAACAAGCCGCTATTATTTTCTGCGGAACCAAAGGTTTTTTACAAAAGGTTCCTGTTAATAAAGTACGGGAATTTGAAGAGGTATTTTTACAAATAATGGAATCTGAGCATAAAGAGGTATTGGAAATCCTTAAAGCCGGGAAATTGACAGATGAGGTTGCCGAAATATTGGAGAAGGTAGCTATGGATTTGGCGGATAAGTATTAGTACCTAATCCGTCAAATCTTGACACATTTTGGCAAAATATTTTTTTAACTCATGGAAACTGTTTCTGGTTGCTGGTTTCTGGTTTATTTTGATAACATTTTTGTGAAGTAATTACTACCAGCACCCAGCCACCCTACCGGGCAATGTCATTAAGTTAAGAAGTAATCTGTTGATTGTCAGTATACGCAACGTCAAAATATGTATTTGAATATAGAATATTGAACATTTGAATATCGAATGATGAATGATTTTATTCGATATTCATCATTCTATTGTTCATTATTCGATATTTTGCGAATAAATATGAGTTATAAATTACTATGAATCAATACAAT
>JBDRNO010000300.1:0-6641 GCA_043811005.1 Bacteroidota bacterium
CGCAAATTCCGGTAAGTGTTTGGAAAAAGTTGTACTTAAGAAAACCAAGTGAATGCTCGATCAGATAAGTTTTCGGTATTCCCAAATGATAAACAAGCGAATCGTAAAATATCTCAGGCAAACTTGTTATTAAAAACCCGACCAAACCAAACAAGATTATCGGCACAACTGATACTAGCGTTAGATCGAATTTTATCTGCTTATATTTGCCTTCTTTAATAAATTGATAAATAGCACATATACTAATAATTGTAAAAAGAATTTTAAAAACAATAGGATATGCCAAATTAAAGACCGCTAAAAGGAAAGCAGTATATGAAAATACTGCTAAACCCAAAGCAAGCGGTATTGAAAAAGAAATTTTCTTTTCCTTATTTAATATTAAACTACCTATATAATGAGCACTAAACATGAACAACACCGCAATGAATGTGGTCCATAAGTGCTTGGTAAGGTACAATATCAAATTAAGATTGAATTTAAGAAATATTTTTACGATATATCCAAATACTTTTGGAGGGTAGATATT
This sequence comes from Bacteroidota bacterium, assembly GCA_043811005.1. Classification (GTDB taxonomy): domain Bacteria; phylum Bacteroidota; class Bacteroidia; order NORP154; family NORP154; genus JBDRNO01. The sequence continues at coordinate 530 of JBDRNO010000300.1, forward strand.
GAGGACATTATAGATTTCGTATTCACTTATGAATATAATCGCAACAGCCCAACCAACACAAAGCACTGCAAATATTTTTCTGTAGTTGTGGGAAGCAAACACTCTTATTTAACCTCGACTTATTTTTTAACAAATGATAATCCCCGGCTCAAAAGCACAAGCCGGTCAGGCCATAAATGGATTTTATCACATTCGATTTGATCCATCAATGATTAAGATAAATTAAAAAATAATTTGGGCAGAAACAGTCATAGAGCATACACAACTAGCCAATACTATGCTTATTATGTTTAATATTGGTTTTATTTTATTCTTCTAGAATAATATTAATTATAGCCTGCAAATCTACTACATCCACACTACCGTTATCATCCAAATCGAATGCCTTTTCATACTTGCCGGAAAGAATTAAATTAATACAGGTCTGGATGTCTTCTACATCCGGTATATCCTCCGGCTCTGAGTCATCGGGGACATAGGGTATTTTAATTGAATTCAATATATTAGCGGAACCTAACTCGATTTTATCGCAAATAAGAACTTTGTTATTGTCATAATTGACGTTTACATTGATAATGGAATATGTTCCTTTTGTAAAATTGTCAAACTCAAATACAGCTTTGGCCTGACCATTAGGTGGAATTACTACTTGTTGGTACCCTAAATTGTACCAGGATGACATGCTATACCAGGTTCCAGCCTCATCAGGTGTGTGCGATGGCCTGTCAGGATCGTCAAAGCTAATTCGGGGCGCAAACTTTATCTCTTCTGTAGAATTGTTGTACCAGGTGACAATAATCCTATCCCCTCTTTCAAAAATTCGGGCAGGGCCCGTAACACCCTGGAAATTATAATATCTGTTTGTACCGGTATTAATGCTTAACCCCCCCGGTCCTATATCGAAATTCCTGGTGTAAACATCTTTTATTACCTGATCCCACCCTGTTAAGCCAAACGTGTTAAGTTGTTCCTGGCTGCCAAAATCGACTAATAAAGAGCCTTCGTCCTCATCAACAGAAAAAGTATATGAGACGTTCGGAATAGCGACTTTTGCTATTGGCTCACGATCCCGGATATTACGTAATGTAAGATGATAGGTTGTGCCTTTTATAAGCGCAGAAGTAGTAAGAATTGCTGACCAATAATCAGGTGCCATTTGCACTGAATTAACCGTTACATCGTTATCAATTTGGTAGTTAGCAGAATTAGCCGCTGTTTGTGGATCCACCTGTTCATCGAACACAACACCGATTCTGCTTAAATCGCTGTGCACGTTGATCGTCTTAACTAAAGGCGGCTTATTGTCAGCAATAGGACCGATGTATTCTGTGGCGATGACCAAATTATCCTCCCACAGTTTCTGGTCCCGCTCGCTGACCCATAACCCGCCAACATAAGCGCTATGGGTAAACTCGTTTATTTTAAGCGTGCCGGTGTCACGAAAACGGATACCTTCAACGTGCCCCCGCAGTATTCCATCAATCCACATCTTGATTTCGCCATCGTGTTGTTGCGGTGTGTTTGCTTTAAGCATCATTTCAAAACAGTACCACCGTTCTGTTTCCAGAACTACAGGCATATTTACATTTTGAGGTAAGCCGTCTCCATAACCGTCTTTTTGATCAGGGTGATACGAATAGAAGGCCGGTTTTGCACCATAATCCACATACAGTTTGCATGAGTATTTGTCATAACCGTTGGGTTTTATACCCGCTCCTCCATCAGGAACACCGGGAGCTTTTGCGTAGACACCGGACATTTTATGCTGGGTCCATAGATAATTATTTTCATATCGGCGATACCACCGCACATACGCAATGTCAGTTTCGGGCAGTTTCGGGTGAAATTCGCCTGGCTGATGCGTACCTTCTTTCTGCTGTATCTGGAGACTCCCCTGGCCACTGAGGACCATAGATTGGTCGGTGGTATGTTCATATCCTGTAGGAAGCGTCTGCGTATAGTTAAAATCTTCCCTCGCCCAATCAGGTGACTCAAAACCTGAGCAGTACAGAACCGAAGGATGATTCTTAATACCTTCGTCGTTTATGTAGTTCGCTGCAAATCCATAGCTTACTTCTCCATCTATTGTCTTTCCTCTATCATGCTCAAATATGAATGGCTCATCATTTACAGTAATGGAAACTTCTCGCTCAGCAACGAGTGATTCACTATCCCTCACTTGAACAGTAAAACTAAATGTTCCCGAATCTAGCGGTGTACCTAAAAGCTCACCCAATGTACCGTCTACCGCTAATCCGTTCGGTAATGTCCCCGATACTACAGACCAGATAAGCGGTTTTACGCCCCCTCTAGCGAAAAGGGTGTTTGAATAACATTTGTTCTGTGTGGCATTTGCTACCGATTGATTGATAATAACAAGCCGTTGTCCCGTAAACCATGAGGCACCATCCTTTTCTCTGAATAGTTGCTGCATCTCGGTGGCTGATAACGATCTATTGTGAATCACTACTTCGTCAATCATTCCCTTAAAATAGGGCGTGTATAGATACCCCGATTCTGATTTACCAATTGAGAGAGGTAAATCATAACTATAAGAAATAGAGTTTGCTCTGGCAGTAGAGCCAACTTCGCTGCCGTCCAGATAAAGCCAAACCGTTTGGCTATCCCAGGTAAATCCGATATGATGCCATGTTCCTGGAGTTACCTGACCGTTACCGGTAATCCGATCAACAGTGCCCCCGGCATTACCGAGCTCTACCTGCGGCTTAAGCGGATCACTCGCATTGTTTCCCTTATAAAGTGTAATATCGTATGTACCGGTAGCCACCGAATTAGGATTGGAATTTTTTCGTAAAACACCGAGTTTATGCAATGTTTCAACTGTCAACGTCTGATCAACGTTCACCCATAAGGCTACTGATCCACCGGAATCAGGAAGCATAAATTGACCCTTTGTCCAAACGGTAACATAATCATCGACACCATCAAAATTAAGTGCTTTTCCAGATAATCCAGGCGCATACTGCGGATTACTTACCAAATCACCCGTATTCCCATTGTCTGAATAATCATCAAGATTACCATCAAATGTGTAATAAGCAACCAGACCGGTATACAAACCGCCAGTTGGATTGGCACTTGCGATATCAACGGTGTACATGCTGATCATAAAGCCAAACAAAGGCAATATAATCAGCAACAAAGCTTTGTTCAAAAGAGATCCTAAACCAGCTAACTGTTTCATTTTCTTATTCCCCTAAAATAGTATTTACTATCAACTGCAAATCAAGCACGTTTACAACCTGATCACCATTAATATCTAATTTCGTAATGATATCCGGGTCCTGCTCAATTCCTAATATAACATTGATACAGAGTTGGACATCATTCATATCTAACTTCCCATCGTCAGTCGTATCATTATTATCATCATCCGGGTCATCATCAACAACATACACCTGACTGCCACGGGTAACTTTTAACTTATTGCCTAACGTATCTTTTGTGATAGTAAAACTTTGAATAGTAATTAAACCGTATTTATCGGGCATTACATTACCCCTTTGAATAATAGTATTACTGGAGAGCTGCACATTTTCCCAGTCATAACTGTAGTTTTTTTGCACTTTAAATTGCTGCAGCCGTCGCGGGGTGATATCCGCTGTGGCAGTATCAGCAGGGGCGCTGTTTTCCAGGCGCAGGGCTATTTCATATCGATCAGTCGTATCGACCATATCATCATCTGTACTGGTATTGCTGAATTGAAATAACTTTCGGCACCATTGAATTGTGGTGTAACCGTTTATTTGACCTGATATATCCCCATCAAAAACAAGCGGAGGCCCAAAAGCAGCTACCAAGGCCATGCCGCTGGGCTGGTGAACCGCTCCCGGATTATCATCTATGCTGACTTTCCGCAAAGCCGGGAAGCTTTCATTTTTGACAATTGTTTTCATTTTTGGCCCGGTCCCTGTTGGTGAGTGGCCATTATTAGGAAAATATGCCGCAAAACCCCGTTTGGCATTTAGCATATCTTGATAAAATTTCGGTATGGGGTAATAACAGATTGAACCATCTATCCTGCCGTTAGTTACCTCTAAAAAGGGAGCTTCATCTCCCATATGATCCACGGCATACCAGCCTGCATTCATCCAATCCCATATTGGGGTGCCGTTTTCATGAAGGACATTCTCACTTTGACTTCCCCAGAGTGCATTGGCATTACCCCGCCAGCCTTCCTGCGTAACATTGTAGCTTGTATCTATTTCTGCTATATTCAAACGCCAATTCGGACACCCATGATCAGCACCTATAGCGGCAAAGACTTCAGGATGCTTCAATCCTAAACTCATCGTACCGGTTCCTCCCATTGAAAAACCACCGAGGTAGATGCGGTTTTCATCCACAGAATATCTTCTCTTGGCAATTTGGATATATTTAAGGATTCTGTTTTCGGTATAGGGAATAAACACTCCATCACTAAACTTTTCCTGTGTCTTATAATTATCCCGGCAGCCGGACCACCAGGTTTGGAGGCCGTCTCCCTCAAAGGGGCTGTAGTGGGTTGGCGGCATATAATCGTCCGGATATATGTACACCTCTCCATAGGCGCTTTTTGAATAATATGAAGCGCCTCTACCGGTTATTGCCACATACAAATAATTTTGTTTATCGGGATCATAGTCTGGGGAAAGATTGAGCATAAAATTAAAACCATAGCCAGGCCGGTAACTGGTTGTATCATCTGCCCAAAATACACATTGCTGGGCAACGGTATCACCAACCATCTCTGTTTCTTGAACCACAACCTCCGGCAAGTCTACTGTTTCGCTCACCCCAGATTGCATACTATTTTGAGCGCTAAATTCATCCCGGTTCTCATTACCTTCAACAACTGCGGTTACTGCATAATAGAAGTAGCCGTTCTGTTTTGTTGTATACACAAATAAACCGGTATCATCACTCAACTCCTGATCACCATTATTGATTACATAATTGTGCGGGGTGTTTAAGATTCTCTCGCTTGATCGGCGTGCGTTGAAACTCGATTGTTGAGTAACCTCACCCAAAAAAACAGAATCTGCTAAATTGTTTTTTGTAATGCGCTGGTTATGGCGGTAAACTCTGTATAGCATATCATAAAAAGCCCCTGCATGGGGAATTTCAGTCCATGTAAGGAAGGTTTGTCCAGAACGATGAAAAACAGCTAAATTGTTCGGCTGCTGAGGACGGTTAGTATTTGTCCCTTCATAAGTAATCTCCAAATAAGGCCTAAAGTCAGGATCTGTTATTTTATCCGATGGGACGGTCCGGTCGAATGTAAAACCTAAATTACTCTGCGGATTATTCACCCATTCTTGGACCAGATTAGTTATATCAAAGAAGTGAAACATCTTCATACCGCTACCTGCTCCGTACATTCCGCGGCCAATCCCGTAAACGGTACAGACAGGATTGGGATCGACACAATCAGCAAATGTGCCTCCTGTAGTCCAAGGAATATTTTTTGCTTGATCCTTAGTGCGGGTTCCAATGCTAGTAGGATTCCACATGCCTGTTCCTGAAGGATCCAATATTCTATACAGCGAAATTCCATCGGCAAAATCATCTGCGCTAAAAGGATAAATAGTGCGATCGTAGGGCATTACATATTCGGCTTTTACTATCTTTGTTCCCGCAGGGATTGCACTGACATCAATATAAATCGCATGTCTTCTATCTCCACCACCTGCAACCTGGTAAGGGAATCTACCGGAATATAACGTTTGAGAATTGGGATTTCCATCACCAGAGTAATAACTAAACCAGGCCGTTTTCAGCACACCAGTACGATCTACGGTTGCTGCTGTACCGCCAAAGCGCTCAGTAAGCATTTCAGCTGCGTATATCCCAGTTACCATGAAAAAGAGTAAGGGTAGTAACATACTAATAGCTACCACATATTTACAGCTTTTTAAGAAATAATAGTTCATTTGTACTCTCCCTTATTTTTTCCTAAAATCAAATTCACTATCGCTTGCAAATCTTCTACATCTACACTACCGTTATCGTCCAGGTCTGCTTCTTTTTTGTACTGACCACCCAGGATAAGATTCACACAGACCTGTATATCCTGAATGTTTACCTCACCATCAGTATTGACGTCTCCTTC
>JBDRNO010000301.1:0-53849 GCA_043811005.1 Bacteroidota bacterium
TACGACAGGCTTATTGAAGATTATCTTCACCGTTATTTTACCCGCATGGGAAAATGGAACAATGCCATGATGAAATTCTTGAACGACAATATCATTCATGTTTACGGGTCACTGGGCAAACTGTCATGGCAGGATAAAGAGAAGTTTGCCGTGTATGCGCATGACAATAATGAAGCAAGGAACATGGAGAACACCATGAACAATTTCGAACTTATGTTTGAAGGCTCTAATGCTAAAGAAATGGAGGAGCAAAAAGGGAAAGCACGTACTTGGCTACAAAATGCTAATCAGATATATTCTTTGGGTTTTGGCTATTATTGCGAGAACCTGAAGTACTTGCAGATACCTTTTGACAAACCCATCAAGAGTACAGGTATTGGTTTCAAAGAAGAAAGGAAAAATCAAATCAAAAGAGATTTCAATAATTTAGAGTTTTTGCTCTGTAATATGACATGCGCTGAATTTGTTGAAAGTGAAGGATTCGTTATATAAAACCCAGCGCAAGCAACTCCAAAGAGCCATTGACCATGCAGAATAGAAAATTGATGAGTTGGTGTACGGGCTTTCTGGGTTGAGTGCAGAGGAAATAGGAATAGCAAAATAGAATTAATAAATAATATTACTAAAATGCCTGAACAACAAAACATAGAATGGAAATCATCATGGCGAGATGAATATTTGAAATGGATTTGTGGTTTTGCCAATGCTAAAGGAGGTAAAATATATATTGGTAAAGATGATAATGGCAATGTGACAGGCATTGCAGATTACAAAAAGCTGATGTATGATATTCCAAATAAAATACAAAATTACCTTGGGATAATCTGCGATGTTAACCTGCACGAACAATCAGGCAAGTACTTCATTGAAATTAATGTACCGCCTTATGATGTTCCAATTTCTTATCACGGAAAATATCATTACCGAAGCGGAAGCACCAAACAAGAGCTAAAAGGTTCTGCCCTAAATGAATTTTTACTCAAAAAAGCAGGAAAAACATGGGATGATGTTATAGAATCCAAAGCTAAAATTGAAGATATAGACCACGATGCAATTGAAGCATTTAAGAAAGGGGCAACTAAAAGCAAACGTCTTCCATCTGTTGAAAACGAGGATGATATTAATCAAATATTTGAAAATCTCAGGTTAATTGATAACGGAGAGCTAAAACGTTCGGCTGTTTTACTTTTTGGCAAAGACCCAAGAAAGTTTTTCATTAACGCTTATGTGAAGATCGGACGATTTGGAAAATCAGATGCAGACTTGAAATTTCAGGAAGTCATTGAAGGAAATGCTTTTCAGTTAGCAGACCAGACACTTGATATTTTAGAGAAAAAGTTTCTGACCTCACCTATTTCTTATGAAGGGCTACACCGAATTGAAGGTTCAGAATATCCTTATGAAGCAGTCCGAGAAGCGCTGTTAAACGCAATTGTCCATCGTGATTATATGGGAGCGCCAATACAGGTAAGTCTTTACGATGACAAACTTATGGTTTGGAATCAGGGTATATTACCCACAGGCATTACTGTTGAAGACTTAAAACGTAAACATGCTTCTCATCCCAAAAATCCTATTCTGGCAGATGTCTTCTTCAAAGGAGGATTGATAGAAGCATGGGGAAGAGGAACATTAAAGATTATAGATGAATGTAAAAAGTCGGGATTACCTGAACCCAAAATAGAGATAATGAGTGGAGGAATTTGCGTTACACTTTTTAAAGATATTTATAACGAGAAGCATTTAAAATCACTCAATCTTAATGACAGACAATTAAAAGCTATTTTGTATGTAAAAGAGAATGGTAAAATAACGAATAGTGAATATCAGGAAATAAACCAAATATCACGTATTACTGCTACCAGAGACTTACAAGAAATGGTTGAGAGGAATCTATTGAAAAGTTCTGAATCAAAAGGGGCAGGTTCATATTATGAGCTTTTTTAATTGCATCATAATTGCATCAATTGCATCATAATTGCATCATGATTGGCTCATGAAGGGTTCATTATGGAAAACAAATTAAATAAATGTCTGAAATGTCCGATAAATGTCCGATAACTATTCGTTCCCGAAATACGGCAAGTAATGCTCTCTTTGAATTAGTAAAAAAGGAGCTACAAGGTATTTGAATTCATTTGAAATGGGGAAAAACCTGCTTTTCATAACAGCGTTAACTATTGTTTGTAGTATCAATATTTATGCTGACCAGTCAATGGTTGATAGTTTATTGTCAGAACTCGAAACCGCTAAAGAAGATACCAACAAAGTAAACATTCTCAATAACCTATCTAAGGAATTACAAAGTTCCAATCCCGATAAAGCTCTAAATTATGCTGAACAAGCACTAAAACTATCAAAAAAACTTTCAAGCCTGCCCGACCAAGCTTTAGCGAAGTCAGGAAAAAAAGGAATAGCAATTTCTTTCAATAATATTGGAATTATTCATAAGAACTGGGGAAACTATGAAAAAGCTATTGAATACTATCTAAAGGCATTAAAAATACAAGAAGATCTGGGCAATAAAGACGGGATAGCCGGCATATTAAATAACATTGGAAATATTTATATTATATGGAAAAACTATACAAAAGCGCTGGAATTTTACAGTAAAAGTCTTCAAATAGTGCAAGCATATAATCTAAGAGAAACAATTATGTATGATTATGAGGTTTTTTCAAAAACATATTCCGCGATGGGTAATTATCAAAAAGCTTATGAATATTACAAACTATATTCCCAAATGAAAGACAGCCTTTTCAATGAAGAAAAATCCAAGGAAATAGGTAAACTGGAGGCACGCTATGAATTCGAAAAGGCAGAAGCGGACCGGAAAAGAATAGGGGAGGAGCAAGCCCGCATAGCAGCAGAGCAAGTGTAGAGAAGAAACAACCTGCAGTATTCAGGAATTTTAATATTCATTGTACTTATGTTTGCAGGAGTGTTCATGTTGGGTCGCATGGCTATACCTATCCGTCTTGCAGAAGGCATGATATTCTTTGCCTTCCTGCTGTTCTTTGAATTTACGCTTGTCCTCTTAGATCCGTATATTGAATGTTTCTCAGCAGGCGCACCTGCCGTTAAACTTGCTTTCAATGCCATATTAGCGGCTATGATATTCCCCCTGCATGCTTTCTTTGAGGGAAAGTTGAAGAAGAGGATAAAGGAAAAATAACCGGCAGTCCCCAGTCTGCAGTCGGTATTTTTTTTATTTGTTATTTTTAAAAAATTATAAATAATTAGTGTTAATTCGTGTGAGAGTATAATTTAAATGGAAAAACTTCATACAGCATATAGTATTAGTATTAATGGTATTATCCCCATCTCTAAAAGTACAACCACAACAAAATTTTCCTTCAGAGCTGTATTGTTTGTATTTATCATCTTCTCCCTCTCAAATGAATCCTTTGGACAACAAGATACAACAACTCCTCTTTCTGATTCTACGATCAAAGATTTCAGGATTGATTCCTTAGAATCACTGCTTAGCACAACTCAAGAGGATACATGCCTGGTAAATATCCTTAACGACCTGTGCCGGGAATACAGATATTCAGACTATATAAAGGTACTTCGATACGGAACACAGGCACTTGGCATAGCGAAACGACTTGGATTGAAAAAAGACATTACACAAAGTTTGAATAATATCGGAGAAGTGTATTTTCTCCAGGGAAACTTCGAAAAAGCCACACATTCTTATATGCAATCATTAAAGATATTGGAAGAGTTGGGAGACAAAGAAAACATTGCATTCTGTTTAAACAACATTGGTGATATCCAATTTAATCAAGGTAATTACGAGAAAGCTATTGCTCATTACCTCCGGGCGCTAAAATATTCAGAAGAATTGCTGAAACAAGCTGAACAAAGCGGAAATTCCGATGCAATCGAGAATAATAGGCAAGGAGTTGGAAGAAGCTTGAATAATATAGGTGATATTTATTACGATCAAAGTAATTATGATGAAGCAATTAACTATTACCATCAAGCAATGAAAATAAGAGAAGCAATGAATGATAAACAGGGGATAGCACAAAGTTTAAATAGTATAGGAAGAGTTTATTTGCATCAAGGTAACTTTGATAAAGCTATAGACCTTTACCGGCAATCATTAAAAATAGTGAAAGAATTGGGAGATAGGCAGGGAATTTCTGCAAGTTTGAACAATATTGGCGGGGTTTATTATTATAAGGAAAATTTAAAAATGGCTATTGACTATTTCCAGCAATCATTAAAAATAAAGGAAGAAACAGGAGATCAAAAAGGGATTATGGGAAGTTTAAATAATATTGGCAGTATTTATTGTTATACAGATCCACCTGACTATGAAAAAGCCATTGAATACATACAGAAAAGTTTGATAATTGCAGAAGAAATAGGTACAAAAAATGACATAAAACGTACGTACAAAAATTTAGCACAAATATATTCCTACATAGGAGAGCGATCCGGCAGTCAAAATCAATACGAAAAAGCTTATGACTACTACCACCTGTATTCCCAAATGAAAGATAGCCTGTTCAACGAAGAAAAATCAAAAGAGATAGGTAAGCTGGAGGCAAGGTATGAAATGGAAAAGCAAATGACTGAAGAAAAGGCAAAGGAAGAGGCGGAAGCTAAAGCTATAGCTGAAAGGCAAAATAGAAGTAACCTACTGCAATATTCGGGTATTTTAATTTTTATTGTACTGTTATTTATTAGTGTATCAATGCTCGGCAGACTAACTTTATCCGTTCGCTGGGCTGAGGGTATCGTATTTTTTACATTCCTGCTGTTTTTTGAATTCCTGCTGGTTCTGTCAGATCCCTATGTTGAGCAATACACTGGCGGAGAACCCGTATATAAACTAGCCATTAATGCTGCCATTGCAGCACTGGTATTCCCATTACATAGTTTCTTTGAAGAATTGTTGAAAAAGCGGATTCTAAAATCGAAAAGGGATATTATTTAGAAAAAAAATAATTATATATTTTATGAAGCGAGACTATATATTTTTCGTAATACTAATATTGTCATGTATGGTTTATGCACTTACTAGTGCTAATGCTTCGGCAGGCAATCAGGATCAAAATAAGAATGATTCATTGCTGAACGAATTAAAAATAGCCACAGAGGATGCGGGTAAGGTTAATTTGTTTAATATTATTGCATGGGAACTTCGTCATTCAAATCCTGACACTAGTATTATTTTAAGTAATCAGGCGCTGGAACTGGCACAAAAAAAGCAATGGCAGAAAGGAATTGCAGAATCATATCATAACCTTGGAGTATTTAACCGGCAAAAAGGCAATTATTCCCAATCTTTGGAATATAATTTCAAATCCCTTGAAATCCTCAAAAAACTCAATGACAAAAAAGCTGTTTCCGCCTCACTCGGCAACATCGGGAATGTTTACAAAGACCAGTGCGACTACCCCGCTGCACTGAAACACTTCTTTGAAGCGCTGGAGATTGGAAAAGAATTGGGTGATAAAGCATGTATGGCAGCTGACCTCGGCAACATCGGTATTGTTTACTGGAACCAGGGCGACTACCCCGCTGCCCTGAAACACTACTTTGAGGCGCTGGAGATTGGAAAAGAATTAGGAGATAAAAACGGGGTTGCCGTCCAACTCTGCAACATCGGCATTGTTTACTGGAACCAGGGCGACCTGTCAACTGATGACTCAGTTCGCCAGGTAAACTATTCTAATGCGCTGAAACACCTTTTTGAAGCGCTGAAAATTTTCAAGGAACTGGGAAGTAAAAACTACATTGCAGCAATCCTCGGCAATATAGGGGTTGTTTATAAAACTCAGGGTGACCTGTCAACTGATGATACAGTTCGTCAGGTAAACTACTCTAATGCGCTGAAATACTACTTTGAAGCGCTGGATATTGACAGGGAACTGGGAAATAATAGAGGAATAGCTATTCGCTTCGGCAACATCGGTACGCTCCATACCAAAACAGGTAAATTTACACAAGCCCAGGCGTACCTGGACCGCGCGCTGGCGCTTTGCGATAGCATTGGGGCTTTGAATTACACCATGCAGTTTGAAAAGTCACTCAGCCACCTGCTCGACACAACCGGCAGATACCGGCTCGCCCTCGCCCACTACAAAAAATACAGCGCGGCAAAGGATAGTTTGTTCAACGAAGAAAAGAGTAAGAACATCGGTAAGCTGGAGGCAAAGCATGAGTTTGAAATGGCAGAGATGGAGCGAAAGAAGCGGGAGGAAGAAATAGTGAGGATAACTGAAGAAAAAAAGAAACGCAGAAATATATTGCAGTATTCGGGGATTTTGATATTTATTGTACTGATGTTCATAGGTGTATCTATGCTCGGCAGATTAACTTTATCCGTGCGCTGGGCTGAGGGAATCGTATTTTTTACCTTCCTCTTATTCTTTGAATTCACCTTAGTTCTGTTAGACCCATATATTGAACAATTCTCAGCAGGAGCGCCTGCCATAAAGCTCGCTTTTAATGCAGTTCTGGCAGGTCTTATCTTTCCTTTGCATTCTTTTTTTGAAGAAAAGCTTAAAAAAACCACATTCAGGAAGAAAAGAGAAAGAATTTGAAATATGAAAAACATTTTTCCTATGTTCTTGTACTTCTTCACTCTTCATTTTTACATGCTGGTTGGCGTGGCATTATTCATTATTCAATATTCCAATACCATGGCTCAAAGTAAAGCCGTTGACTCACTCAAAAATCTCCTCCAAACCGAAATAGCCGACACTACCCGCATAACCACACTGAACACACTCGCATGGGAATTAAAATCCATCAATTCCGACACCGCCATTACGCTAAGCCAACAAGCCCTTGCTATAGTAAACACACTCTCCGCCAACTGGCGGAAGGGTCGGGGTAGGGCTGCCACCGCCCAATCCCACCACAACCTGGGATGGTTTAACTACCTTAAAGGCAACTATGAACTTGCACTGCGGCACTATCACAAAGCCCTTGAAATTTGGAAATTATTAGAAAAAGATTTAACTGCCGAATCCGCCAGCAGACGGAGCAGGCAGGTCTCCACCATGGGCAATATCGGGCTTGTCTATTCTGACCAGGGCAACTATCCTAAAGCGCTGGAGTGCTTTTTCAAAGTGCTGAAAATTTTTGAAGAATTTGGAGATAAAAATAAAATTGCCACTGCCCTCGGCAACATCGGAATTGTTTATTATTTCCAGGGTGACTACCCTAAAGCATTGAAATACTATTTCCAAGCGCTGAAAATGGACAAAGAACTAGGAGATAAAGAAAGTTTCGCTGTTGACCTCGGCAATATCGGAAGTATCTATAAAGATCAGGGTAACTACCCTAAAGCATTGGAGTACTATTATAAAGCGTTGGAAATTGCTGAAGAATTAGGAAATAAAAGTCATATTGCATCCTGGCTTGGCAACATCGGAATTGTCTATTATGAACAGAGTGACTACCCTAAAGCATTGGGGTACTATTACAAAGCGCTGAAAATGGTCGAGGAACTGGGAGATAAAGGTGATATTGCTATCTGGCTTAACAACATCGGGATTGTATACAAGAAACAGGGCGATTTATCCTTACAGCAGGGTGACACAGCACAGACAAGTCGGGACTACTCTAAAGCATTGGAGTACTATTTCAAAGCGCTTGAATTAAGGAAAGAACTTGGAGCCAAAAATTTGATCTCTTCCTGCCTCGGCAATATCGGTTCACTTTATTCCACCATGAAGAACTACCGGGAAGCAGAACCTTGTCTGCTGCAGGCGCTGGAAATTTCTTTGGAAATTAATGCGCTTTCACTTATAAAAAACCACCATGAAAGACTTAGTAAACTCTACCAACATACTGGTCAGTACCAAAAAGCCTATGAGCATCACAGGGAGTATTCTATTGCCAAAGACAGCTTATTTAACGAAGAAAAGAGCAAGGAATTAGGTAAACTTGAAGCCCGCTATGAGTTTGAGATGGCGGAGATGAAGCGAAAAGCAGAAGAGGAGCAACAACAGCAGCTGACAGCGGCAGTTAAAAAGAGAAGTAACCTACTGCAATATTCGGGTATTTTGATATTTATTGTTCTGTTATTTATTGGTGTATCAATGCTCGGCAGACTAACTTTATCCGTTCGCTGGGCTGAGGGTATCGTATTTTTTACATTCCTTCTCTTCTTTGAATTCACCTTAGTTCTCTTAGACCCTTACATTGAACGATTCTCAGCAGGAGCGCCTGCTATTAAGCTTGCTTTTAATGCCGTTCTTGCGGGGTTGATCTTTCCTTTGCATTCATTTTTTGAAGGTCAGCTGAAAAAGCGCATCATAAAATAAAAAATATACCATGTTGTCGGGTGTTTCCACCCTACAGTACTGAATGTCAATTGAGAAATGTCAGGTGGAAACACCTGACATCACAAAAAAGACCAAAACGTTAAATAAACGTATTAAGTGAAGAACATAAATTTAATTTTACCCAGGACCGGGATACTGGCGCGGGATCTTCTTTCTGCTATTGGTGCCGGCATAGTGCTGACCTGTCCAATTGAAGTCTGGAGTAAATTTTATTTTCCCTTTCAGGCAGCTTTACATGAGCAATATCTTGGTGCCGTTTTGCTTATAATGACCGTATTTTATTTATGGATGGGATCACAGCGTTATTTGACCCGTTATGGCTTTTACGTTGGTGTGATAGATGGTATTTTGGGAATTATTATAGTAGCTTTTCGCGCATCTCAAAGCCAGTCGATGCCTGTTTTTGCCCTACTGTCTATAATAATTACAGCAGTGATTACAATTGCTCTTATCTATGGCATAATAATAACTCCGGCAGTTTCAAAAAAACAGGCACAACGTCTTATTGCTGTTACCCTTTCTGTTTATTTGTTCATTGCCTATGGCTTATATCCATTGACCTATGTCGTGGGTTGGTTTCAAAGAGGGAATCTCTCGCTGCACAACCTCCCTAATGCTGCACCTCATGAAACATATACAATTGAAATTGATGGGATGAAGCACTTTGTATATTATGGTGATCTTCACGGTCATTCAAACTTATCGGTTGATGCCCGGCTTTTTGGTGCAAAACCTGCCGGGGAGTTCTATGTATATGCGCGCGATGTTGCCGGTTTGGATTTTTGTGCTTTGACAGACCATGATACTCCCAATGGCGTCAGCGATGACCCCAACCTGTGGCATTATATCTGCAGGTTAGCTGATGAGTTCAATGAACCCGGCAAGTTCGTAACATTCAAAGCGTTTGAGTGGACTAGCGGTGAGGGGCACAAGGAAGTGCTGAAATATTGGTTTGGCGGAGACAGGTGGAACTTTAGGAATGATAGCTCAGTGTGGGGGCATCGCAATGTACTTTTTCCGGGAGTGGATGTTCCGGAAATACCTTTTTCCCACTCATCAGCAAGTTATGATACCCCATCAGAATTCTTGGAGCAGGTGCAATACTATGATGCTATTGCAATACCACATCATCCCCTTGGAGGTCCTGTGACTCCAATGAAATGGCATCATTTCAATCCCGAAGTAGAGCGTTTGGTTGAGATATATTCACAGCATGGCAGTTCTGAATCCGCGGATGCTCCTTTGATGATATACAATCCTTATATCACCAATGATGGAAGCAGCAAACATAGCGTTAAACATGCTCTTAATAAAGGATATCATTTTGGCTTGATTGGCAGTACCGATACCCATACCGGCTGGGGGGGTAATAATACAACACATCCTGAAAATTCCCTTCCGGAATCTATGATAGAATGGGTGCGTAAGGTATTTGGAGGCGCTCCTGTAAAAGGTGGTGGGCTCACGGCAGTATTTGCCCGCGAACTTACCCGTAAGGGAATTTGGGAAGCCCTGCAAAACAGAAGAACCTTTGCAACTACAGGAGAGAGGATAGTGTTGGTATTAGAAGTAGCTAATGCTTTTATGGGAGAAGTTACTCATATGCACAGCGCTGAGGAAATTGAGATAGAGGGCAGGGTGGTTGGAACATCTCCAATTGAAAAGATCTCAATTATCCGTAATGGTACTGTGTTAAAGGAGATTATGGTCAGAGGTGAAACGAACCATAGTTTCCAGTTGAAAGATGAACCTCTTCCTCCGGGGGAATACTACTATTACCTTCGTGTAAAGCAGGTTGATGGAGAGATGGCGTGGTCTTCACCGGTGTGGGTTAAAGTGGAGCTTTAAGTACCTATTTCGTCTCGGTAGGAGCCCACTCTAAATCATTCTTCAGATAATCATCTATTCCTCTTGCGGCAACTTTACCTGCGCCCATGGCTAAAATTACTGTTGCTGCGCCTGTTGCCACATCACCGCCGGCAAAAACACCCTTTTTTGAGGTCCTGCCGGTTTTTGGGTCAGTAAGGATATTTCCCCATTTTTCAACTACTATATCGGGTGTTGTATTGGGTACGAGGGGATTGGGGCTGTTACCAATGGCAATAATAGCTACATCAATAGGCATCCTGAAATTGGCGCCTGGTATTGGAACAGGCCTTCGCCTGCCTGAATCGTCCGGTTCGCCAAGTTTCATACGAATGCATTCCACTTCATTCACCCAATTGTTCTTGTCACCATGGAACGCTGCAGGATTGGAAAGTAACTGGAAGATAACGCCTTCCTCTTCAGCGTGGTGTATCTCTTCGTTACGTGCAGGCATTTCTTTTTTTGACCGTCTGTAAATAATTATGGATTTTTCAGCGCCTAATCGCAAAGCTGTCCGGGCACAGTCCATGGCTACATTTCCGCCACCTACGGTTGCTACCCGTTTTCCTTTGATAATGGGGGTTTGATATTTCGGAAACAGGTATGCTTTCATCAGGTTTGCCCGCGTAAGGTATTCATTAGCTGAATATAGCCCGTTTAAATTTTCACCCGGCACTTCCAAAAACCAGGGCAATCCGGCACCTGTTCCCAAAAACACAGCATTATATTCACCTAACAGTTCATCAATGCTTTTTATCATTCCTATAACCGCATCTAAATACAGGTTTACTCCAAGTTCTTTTAGATAATCTATTTCCTTGAATACTATTTCCTTTGGCAATCTGAATTCAGGTATCCCATATACAAGTACTCCACCAGGCTGATGAAGGGCTTCAAACATATCTACTTTATAACCCATCCTGGCAAGGTCTGCTGCTACTGTGATCCCTGCTGGGCCTGAACCTACTACAGCCACTTTTTTACCTGTAGACTTTGGCAATGGAGGTATTTCGATCTCACCCTGCTCCCGTTCCCAATCGGCAATAAATCGTTCTAAACGACCGATCCCTACCGGCTCATGTTTTTTTGTCAATACACATAATTTTTCACACTGCTCTTCCTGGGGGCAAACCCGTCCACAGATAGCCGGAAGGATATTTTTTTCCTTTAGAAGATTAATTCCTTCCTTGAATTTTTTCTGTGCAATAAATTCAATAAAACCGGGAATATCAATTTCGACCGGGCATCCCTCAATGCACTTTGGCTTTTTACACTGTATGCACCGCCCGGCTTCAAAGACGGCCTCTTCAATTGAGTATCCAAAAGGCACTTCATCATTGTTTTTTACCCGCTCTTTTGGAGGTTGCTCCCGCATGGGAGTTTTTTTTGGAATTATTTTTGCCATATTTCTAATGTTTTATAGCTCATTTAATAATATCTATAAGTTTTGAATATTTGCACCAACTACCCAGTACCCAGCGCCTAGTGCCCAGTAACTTTACAATATTTTTACATAACTCAAGTTTAATGCAATTCACTAAATTATATTCTTCCTCAAGCTACATCCATCCTTTCCTGCGAAAAGATCTCTTCTTCAAGATATGCTTTACGTCTTGATAATACTATATCCCAGTCTATCTTATGACCATCAAAGTGAGGGCCGTCAACACAGGCAAACTTTGTTTTACCGTCCACAACAAGCCGGCAGGCGCCACACATACCCGTACCATCTATCATTACCGTGTTCATACTAACAATGGTCTTTACTCCATAAGGGCGGGTGATCTCAGATATACGATACATCATAAAAGTACATCCAACTGCCATGATCAGATCTAATTTCATTCCCGACTTCAGGTCCTCCTCCAATTTATCCCAGGCATGGCCTTTTATTCCCTTAGACCCGTCTGCAGTTGCATATCTGACCTCATCGGAAACATCTTCCAATTTATCGTTCCAGTAAAGCAGAAACTCACTTCTCGCTTCAGAATAACAGATAACTTTATTGCCTTTTTCCTTCAAAGCCCTGGCAGCAGGGAATATTCCTCCAATACCATAACAGCCGCCAACCAATGCAACAGTCCCGTATTTTTCAATTTCAAAGGGATTTCCTAGCGGTCCTGTAAAGGAATAAAATTCATCACCCGGCTTTAGTTCAGCTAAACTTCGGGTTGCCGATCCAATTTCCAAAAAGATTAAAGAGATTGTACCCTTTTTAGCATCCCAATCTGCTATTGTAATAGGAATCCTTTCACTATACTGGTTTGGGATAATAATTACAAATTGTCCGGGAAGAGCTTTCTTTGCAACTTCTGGCGCTTCCACTACAAGAGAGTGGACATTGGGTGCTATTTGTTGTTTTTCTATTATTTTAGTCATATTAAATTGATGAATTACATCTTATTTATTTTAGCGTAAACAATGTTTTGACTTATATTTAGCCCATTACTAAAAAGCGCTACCTGATCCCAATTTGGCTTGAAATATGCCATATTTTCATTTAATTCAGACATAATTTTTACGTCACATGTTGATTTTCCAAGTTCAGTGGATATCTGTACCGTATCTCCGTTTTTTACTTTCAATTTACCGGCAAGTTCAGATGACAGATTAAGTATCCCTTCTTCTCTGATAGCATTCATATCCGGAATTATTGAAGAAAGAATGTTCCCAATATAGTGAAAACAATTATGCTCTATAATTACGGGTATAGGATATTCTCTGTTTTTCTTATGTGGTTTAGTTTTGAAAGGTAAAATTTCTTTTGCCGCTTTTTTAGTGGTTTTACTTGTCAGATCAATGAAAGAATTAATTTCAGAGAAAATATCTCCTGTTTCATCATAATCAAATCCTTTCTCCACCATGGTTTGCGCCATTCCGGAAATAATTTCCCACGGTGCTTTTACACCTTCCAATGGAGCGATAACAGGGGTTGTCTCTTTAAGTTTATGTTCAAGGTTAATTATGTGTCCATTGGTTTCCGTGAAGTTGGTTATTGGGAAAAATACCTGTGCATACCTGGAGGTCTCAGTGAGAAACATATTCTGCTGGATGAGGAATTTCAGGTCAGTAAAATTGGGATGGGCGGGAATATCACCAACTACATATAAAGCGGTAATACCATCTTCTGCGATATTACTCACCATCTCATCACCAGACATACCGGCAGTATCGCTAAGCCCTGTTCCCCAGTTGCCTGACCACTTCTCAATATTTTTTCCGTCTTTAAGATTATCAAAGCCAGGCAAATAATCACCTTGCATACCTACAAGGGTACCGCTATAACAATTGCCTCCTGAGAGAAGGAACAGTATCCGGCAATTGTCCGGTTTATTCGAAAGCATCTGGATATTATAAAGAGCATTGAAATTGTAGGCTCTGTCTGGATTTCGCAATATTCCATCACCGGCAATGATCAGAAGCTTTTTGGTTCTAGTAAGAGATCTTACCAACAGATCAAGTTCTGATTTGGAAACACCACAAAGCTTAGATGCTTTGTCAATCTCTAATTTTTGCAGTATTTGTTTTAGTTCTTTAAAGGGTTTTCCTGTTTTTCCTTTAGCCAGTCCGGCTAAAAGCATTGATAGAAAAGTTTGCTCTTCACCCGGTTGGTAAAATATGCTTTGTTTTGCAAAATCAGATGTCCTGTTATAATGCGTATTTGCAACAATCACTTCACTACCGTTTTGTGATGCCTTCCTGATCCTGCTCTCTAAGAGCGGATGAGACCAATGTGCCTGTGAACCGACAACCAAAATAGTGTCGGCATTCATAATGCCATCAATATCAACAGGCGGATAGTTGGAATAATAATCGTGGATATTTTTCATTAATTCTTTGTCAGGATATGAAGAAAGCAAATCCACGTTATTTGACCTCATAACTTTACGGGCAAATTTTTGCAGCACATAATTGTTCTCAATAGAATCCTGCGCAGAGCCGATTATACCAAACTGGTTACCGCGATAGCGCTCGAGGTTGCTTGCCGCAAAATTTATTGCTTCATCCCAGCTTACCTCGTTCCATTTATCACCTTTTTTTATAAGAGGGGTAGTTACACGGTCTGGGTGATGTACAATATCAGTGGTTGTAAATTTGCCGCGAACACAGAGCTGTGGAGGATTTGTTCTTGGGCCGGGTTTAGAGCCAACATTAACAATTTTATTATCTAAAGTATTAATATTCATTTTACACCCAACCGAACAATAGACGCAAGTGGTTTCTGTTGATCTGTTGGGAATGCCTGCCCACCTGCCTATCTTTTCAGATATAGACCCTGTAGGACAAACATCCACGCATGCTCCGCAATATTCACATCCGGCTTCTTTCTGTGATTCGTTGAATGCAGTACCTACCAGTGTTGAATTACCCCTCTGAACAAAGGCAAGAACATCACTGTTGCGCTCTTCATTGCATATTCTTACGCAACGC
This sequence comes from Bacteroidota bacterium, assembly GCA_043811005.1. Lineage (GTDB taxonomy): Bacteria > Bacteroidota > Bacteroidia > NORP154 > NORP154 > JBDRNO01. The sequence goes on from JBDRNO010000301.1 coordinate 14,616, forward strand.
CCACAGTGAATACAAAGGTTATAATCAAGCTCATAGAAAGGATTGTCTTTAACAGGTTTAATACCCCTGTATGTAATGGGAAACTGGACATCTTTGAGCTTAAGATAATCCACAAGGTCTTGCAGTTCGCAGTCTCCGTTGTTGGGACAGAAATTACAGCCGGTAGTTACGCTGACTTTTCGTGTTGTATGCATGAATTCCTTGCAGCCATCTTTATCTTTACAAACAAGACAGGTATATGGATGCTCAGATAGTGTGAGTTCCAGAATTTCTCTTCTGAGTTTTTGTAACCCGGGAGAGTTTGTATTTATTTCCATACCTTGTTCAACAGGTGTGGTACAGGCGGTAGGATACCCTCGCATATTCTTTATCTCTACAATGCATAAGCGGCATCCGCCATAAGGTTTCAGGTTTTCTAAAAAACAGAGGGTAGGAATATATCTTCCTGCCTTTTGTGCTGCCTGAAGCACCGTTATGCCTGAAGGAGCGGTAACACTTTTACCGTCTACTTTAATCTTAATATTTTCAGTTTTGCTTTTCATATTCACTGTTTTTTCTCGTTTCGGAATATCAATATTATTTCTTCCGCCAACTGGCGGACAAAGAACGCCAAGAATCATAAATTATTGACTATTCTTGTAATACCCTCTTTTATTAGATTTACATTGAAATTAACAAGTAATCCTAATTTCAAATCAGTTAATTTTAAGTATGTCATAAATATTCTCTTTGCGTTCTTGGCGTCTTTGCGAGAGTCATTTTTTAATCAATTTACGAAGTTATGTTTTTACGGTTTTGTGAATTCCAAATCGCACCTTAGACATCTTCTTGCCTCTTTAATTGCCTTTTTATCGGAAAATGTTAATTCCACTTCATTAAAATTGTGTTTACGGGATTTAACAGGAATTGAAGAAGTCTTTATTCTTATGGTTTGATCGAGTTCTTTATCACTGGGTTTTGGTGGTTCAATATAGAATTCAGGTAATTGCGGAACGGAAATTTCATTCATATCCTCTCCTTTTAGATAACAATCTATTTTCCGGGCTGCTTTTTTTCCATCAGCAATTGCTTCAATAACTGTATTAGGACCGCTAACAAGATCGCCTCCTGCAAATACCCCTGGTATATTAGTAGTAAGAGTTTCAGTGTCAACCTTTACCGTTCCCCATTTAGTGACATCAATTTTCATTGAAGAAATGGCATCACTCTCTGGCTGTTCGCTAATTGCAACGATCAAAGTATCCAGAGGAATTGTGTATTCTGAACCTGATATAGGAACAGGTCTTCTCCTTCCACTTAAATCAAAATCACCAAGTTCATTTTTAATGCATTCTACACCGGTCAATTTATCATTATCAGAATGTATTTTCATAGGAGAAATAAGTGTTTCAAGCTTTATCCCTTCCTGGATAGCGCCTTCAATTTCTTCTTCGAAAGCAGGCATTTCATTGCGTGTACGTCTATATAAAATGGTCACTTCATCAACACCTTTCTGACGAATTGCCACCCTGGCAGCGTCAATAGCGGAATTACCACCCCCAATGACACCTACCTTCCCTTTAGCCAACGTTTTTCCTTTCAAATTGAAAGCTTTTAAAAATGGCATTGATAAATATACTCCGTTGGTATCTTCTCCTTTAACCTCAAGCCGTAAACTTTTGTGGGCGCCAATAGACAGGAAAACAGCTTTGAATTTATCTTTAAATAAGCTTTTAATGCTCACATCACGCCCTAGTTCAGTATTACATTTCAGGGTTATATTTTCATCAATAAGTAATTTTATTTCTTTCTCTATAATTTTATGTGGCAAACGAAATTCGGGAATACCACTTAGTAACATGCCTCCGGGTTTATTATTTGCCTCAAAGATTGTTGCTTTATATCCTTGAAGAGAAAGGTAATGGGCAGCGCTTAAACCGGCAGGCCCTGCACCGATGATAGCTACTTTTGGTAATTTTTTTGAAGTTTTAGAGAATTTTGGTTTATATATTTTAGGATCTGTATTGTCTGTTATGAAGCGTTTTAAAGCGCGAATAGCAATATTTTCACCTCCGCTGGTGCCGGCACGACACTTTTCTTCACATGGATGATTACAAACTCTGGCACAAACAGATGGAAAGGGATTTGCCTCTCTAATTGTTTTGTATGCATCTTCATATTCACCACGCTCAATATGTGCAATATAACGCCAGGCTTCTGTATCTACAGGACAGGCAGTCTGACATGGAGCACCTACTAATTTATTGCAAACAAAAGCATCACATTTTTTATTTATTATATGCTTTTCATATTCATCACGAAAATAACGCAAAGTGGTTAAAACCGGATTTGCAGCGGTTTGCCCAAGTCCGCAAAGAGAACCATCCATTATGGTCTTTGATAGTGATTCTAAAATTTTTATATCTTCTAATTTGCCTTTTCTTTCGGTGATTTTGCCAAGTATTTCCACCATTCTTTTAGTGCCTATACGACATGGAGTGCATTTTCCACAACTTTCATTACTTGTGAATGAAAGAAAGTATCTTGCTATATCAACCATGCAATTATCTTCATCCATCACGATTAATCCACCTGAGCCCATTATTGAACCTGCATCTGCAAGTGATTCGTAATCTACAGGTAAATTGAGATTTGATTCCGACAAACAGCCACCTGACGGACCTCCGGTCTGGACTGCTTTGAAGGATTTTTCTGTTCCTCCGCCTATATCAAAAATGATTTTTTTTAGCGTGGTACCGAGTGGTACTTCGATAAGTCCTGTTCTGCGTACTTTCCCAACAAGGGCAAATGTTTTTGTGCCTTTACTTGTTTTTGTGCCAAATCCAGCGAACCATTTACCACCTTCACGCATTATGTTAGGAACAGTCCCAAGAGTTTCAACATTATTGATATTTGTAGGTTTACCAAAAAGTCCTGATACAGCGGGGAAAGGGGGCCTGCTACGAGGCATGCCTCTTTGTCCTTCGATAGAAGCTATTAAAGCAGTTTCTTCTCCACAAACAAATGCTCCGGCACCTTCCTTAACTTTTATTTCAAAGTTGAAGCCACTGTTAAGTATGTTTTTACCAATTAACTTTATTTTGCGCATTTGGTTGATGGCAATATTCAACCGTTCTATTGCCAGGGGATATTCAGCCCGTATGTATATATATCCATAATTTGCTCCAATAGCAAAAGATGCAATAATCATTCCTTCTAATAGGGCAAACGGATCGCCTTCAATCAGGGAACGGTTCATAAATGCTCCGGGATCACCCTCATCGGCATTGCATATCAGATATTTTGGGCTCCCTTTTGCACCTCTGCAGAATTGCCACTTTCTAAATGTCGGGAAACCAGCGCCACCCCTGCCTCTCATTCCTGATATTTCCATCTCTTTGATAACGCTTTCAGGTCCTGTATCCAAAGCTTTTAATAATCCATTAAACCCTCCTCTGGCAATATAATGATTAATATTTTCAGGATCTACTATACCGCAATTCCTGAGGACGATACGCTTCTGGTCTTTCAACATTGGTTGGTCCCAAAATGACTTTATTCCATCAAATTCCTCTTTTTGTTCACCTAAATGTCCGAGAGTATCAAGCTGTGTCTTATCACCAAGAACATATTCTGATATTAGTCTGTTTACTTTATCACTGGTTATGTTATTAAAACTAATCCGGGGACGTCCTGGTTTCTGGATGTCAACTATGGGTTCCAGGTAACATGGTCCGATACACCCAACTTTAACAACCTGGGCTTTTATCTTTTTTGCTGCAATGGTTTTATGGATATTATCCCATACTTCACCTGCCCCGGAAGCTAATCCACAGCTTCCCATACCAACATAGATCACAGGGACTGCGCTGTTTTGTAATGCTTGCCATTCATCTTTGGCTTTTTCCTGAAGTTTTTTAAAGTTATTCATGTTTATTAGATCTAAATTTCAATGCTGTTTTACATTTACCTTATTTGTTTTTAATTGTCAGGTTCTGGATTGTTGGTGTTATACTCAAACTCCGTAATCAGTATATACCACCCAGCACCCAGCGCCCAGTAACGGTATCATATTTTTCATACCCATTATAATAATTCAGTATTTTAATCAAGTTGTGACGTCATTTTCTTTAATTGCACAGCAGATACATTACTGTTGATTTTGTCATCTATCCTAACTACAGGCGCTAATGCACAACACCCAAGACAAGCAACCCGTTCAAGGTCAAATCTCTTGTCTTCAGTGGTTTCGCCGGGATTTATACCGTACTCGCTTTTCAGGGTATTCAAAAGAAAATCACCGCCCCTGACATGGCAGGCGGTTCCAAGACAAATCTTGATAGAATGACGTCCGGGAGGATTGAACCTGAACTGTGAGTAAAATGATGCTACACCATATATCTGACTTTTGGAAATCCTGAGATATCCGGACATTCTGATAACGGACTTTTCAGAAATATAACCCTCTTCTTTTTGAATAGCTTGAAGAATAGGGATTAAATTACCCCTGTCTTTAGTGGAGTATTTTTCTAATATTGAATCGGTGGAGTTTTTCATAAATTTTTTTTTAAGATGGTCTGATAATTAACACCAATTTTGTGCAAATATATATTAAAAATGTTTGACTTTTTTATTGAAATTTTTTTTTAAAAATTTCAGTGTCAAATAAATAGGTTATTTTTGGATGATACAATAAATACAGTACAGAGGATTTGGGCTACATTTATTTAAAACAACTTTTTAATAAAAACCGCTTTATTCATAAAGTGTTTATTTTTACCGGTATTACTCACTATAATAATTGATTTTAAAAGCGTAATATTATCATGGAACAGTTAGAAAAAATAATAAGCAGGTGTAAAAATGAGGGATTGGTGGCTCCGGGTTACATAAAGGAGGATGAAAAAATATCATTCACTTTTCATTGATTAATAATTTACGTTTCGCAGTAAAAAAAATGTAACTATTATGGAAAATTATCAAAGAATAAATGAGATATATAAGTATTACCTCAAAGATACTTATTTTGATGTTTTAATGAAAAAACGCATCAGAAATGTATTGTTAATTTGCAGTAAATACAATGCATTTATGCTTGAGGAAGATGGAAGAATTGAGGAACAGTTATTTAATGAATATGTTGCATTGAACCTTAGATACCCTCCTTTTTTTATCCAGGCGAATACAACTCAGAATGCTTTTGAAATTCTCGAAAATGAAAATATTGATTTAACAATTATAATGTTAAGTGTTGGTAATATAGATGCTTTTGAATTAGCTAATAAAATTAAAAATGACTATCCCCAAAAACCTATAGTAGTTTTAACCTTTTTTTCCCGGGAAATTTTATTACGGCTTAATAAAGAAGATACAAGAGCTATTGATTATGTTTTTTGTTGGTTGGGAAATGCAGATATTTTACTTGCAATAATAAAGCTCATTGAAGATAAAATGAATGCTGACCATGATATTAAACAAGGAGTTCAAGCGATATTACTTATAGAAGATTCTATTAGATATTATTCCAGTTATTTACCAAATATCTATAAAATAGTATTTAAACAATCAAAGGAATTTATGGCCGAAGGATTGAATGCCCACCAAAAAACCATGCGTATGAGAGGTCGTCCGAAAATACTTTTGGCTACTACTTATGAAGAGGGTATTGATTTGTATGAAAAATATAAAAATAATCTTCTCGGAATAATTTCTGATATAAGATATGAAAAAGATGGGAAAATAGATGACTTTGCAGGTTTCAAATTTTTTGAAAAGGTTCGTGAAACTAATAAATACACCCCTTTTTTACTGCAATCTTCGGATGTGGAAAGCGAAGAATTTGCAAAAAAACATAATATAAATTTTATTAATAAATTTTCAAAAACTTTGTCAATTGAATTGCATGATTATATTACCAAACATTTTGCTTTCGGTGATTTAATTTTTGAAAATATAGATACTAAACAGGAAATAGCAAGAGTTTCAGACCTGAAAACATTACAAGAAGCAATTTTGAAAATCCCGGATGATTTATTAGAATATCATATAAATAAAAATGACTTCTCAAGATGGCTGAAAGCCCGTGCTTTATTCACATTAGCTAAAATATTTGAACCCATTAAAGCAAAAGATTATAATAATATAAATGAAATAAGAACTATTTTATTTAAAACAGTCTCTAATTTCAGACTGTATAGAGGCAGGGGAGTAATAGCAAAGTTTATCAGGACTGACTTTGATGAATACCTTTCTTTTTCAAGAATTGGTGAAGGATCTATTGGCGGAAAGGCAAGAGGGCTTGCTTTTATTGATTTACTTCTTAAAGAAAACAAACTTCGTTATAAATATAATGATATTATTATTACAATTCCAAGAACAGTTGTGCTTAGTACTGATGTTTTTGATGAATTTATGGAAACAAATAATCTTTATAAAATTGGATTATCAGATTTAGCCGATGAAAAAATTTTAAAACATTTTATTAATGCCATACTTCCTTCCAGGATACATGAAGATTTATTATCTTTTTTATCAGTACTGAAAAATCCTGTTGCTATCAGATCATCCAGCTTATTGGAAGATTCAAGTTATCAACCTTTTGCAGGCATATATTCTACTTATATGATCCCTAAAGCTGCAGAAAAAAGATTAATGATGGAAATGCTGACAAATGCTATAAAAAGCGTATATGCTTCAGTGTTTTATAAATACAGTAAAGCATATATGTCTGCTACTTCAAATGTTATTGACGAAGAAAAGATGGGAATAATATTACAGGAAGTTTGTGGAACAGTTTATGGGAAAAAATTTTATCCTACTATATCCGGTGTTGCCAGATCAATTAATTTTTATCCAATAAATCTTGAAAAACCTGAGGATGGAGTGGTAAATATAGCATTCGGCTTAGGAAAAATTATTGTTGACGGAGGAATTTCATTACGGTTCTCTCCAAAATATCCAAAGAATATTCTCCAGCTTTCAAATCCTGAAATGGCATTAAGGGATACACAAAAATATTTTCATGCTTTGGATTTAAATCCAGATAGCTTCAAACCTTCTATTGATGAGGGTATAAATATTTTAAAGCTGAAAATTAAAGAAGCTGAAAACGACAATTCATTAAAACATATAGCATCAACTTTTGACTTTCAGAATAATGTTATCAGGGACGGGATTAATTATCCTGGCAGAAAAATAGTTAGTTTCGCAAATGTATTAAAATATAATGTTTTTCCATTAACACAGATTTTACAGGAGTTTCTTGAATTAGCCCAAAAAGAAATGAATAATCCTATTGAAATTGAGTTTGCAGCTAACCTTAATACTCCCAAAGGATATCCTTCAATTTTTAATTTTTTACAAATCAGGCCAATTGTTGAAAATATTAAAACTAAAAGTTTTGATTTAAAAAATATTCCAAGTGAAGATACAATCATTTATTCAAATTCCGCATTAGGAAATGGATTAATTGAAGATATCTGTGATTTTGTATATGTTAAGCCAGAAACCTTTAAGCCAGCAGAAAATAAAAATATTGCTTTACATATAGAAAAAATCAATCAACAGTTTATTAATGAAAACAAAAATTATGTATTAGTAGGTCCGGGCAGATGGGGTTCTACTGATCCTTGGTTAGGTATCCCTGTTAACTGGGCACAAATATCTGCTGCACGTATAATTGTTGAATCCGGTTTAGAGAACTACCGCATTGATCCAAGCCAGGGAACACATTTCTTCCAAAATCTAACTTCTTTTAGAGTGGGTTATTTTACAATAAATCCTTTTATTAATGACGGTTACTATGATATAGATTATTTATCTAAATTTAATGCTTTTTTTGAAGATGAATTTATCAGGCATATAAGATTTGATAAACCTCTTTGTATTAAGATAGATGGTAAAGAAAACAAAGGAGTAATATTCAAAGTTCAGACTTCTTAACAAGGGATTTCAATCCCTTGTTTATGATACCTGAATAGTTACCAAAATTTTATTAATTTGAGTAATTTTTTTCATTAACTAAAAATAAAAAAAAATGAATATAAAAACAACAATTAATGAATTAGAAAAAAAACATTCTGGAGAAGTAGAATATCTTCAGGCAGTTAGAGAAGTTCTTGAATCAATTGAGGATGTTTATAATGAAAACCCTCAGTTTGAATCAGCAGCAATTATTGAAAGAATAATTGAACCTGACAGGGTGCTGACTTTTAAGGTGCCTTGGGTAGATGATAAGGGCAATGTTTATGTAAACCTTGGATACAGGGTTCAGTTCAATAATGCGATTGGCCCATATAAAGGTGGGTTACGGTTTCACCCGAGTGTTAATTTAAGCATTTTAAAGTTTCTCGGGTTTGAACAAATCTTTAAAAACAGCTTAACAACATTACCAATGGGAGGTGGAAAAGGTGGTTCGGATTTTAATCCAAAAGGTAAATCTGATGGAGAAATAATGCGATTTTGCCAGTCTTTTATGCTTGAATTATGGAAAATGATTGGTCCGGAAACTGATGTGCCTGCAGGTGATATAGGAGTTGGTGGAAAAGAAATAGGCTATCTCTACGGTATGTATAAAAAATTAGCCCGTGAAAATACTGGTGTATTAACAGGCAAAGGACTTAATTGGGGCGGAAGCTTAATCAGGCCTGAAGCAACGGGCTATGGTGTTGTGTATTTTGCTAAAGAAATGCTGGAAACAAAAGGAGAATCTATTAAAGGAAAAATTATTGCTGTTTCTGGATTTGGCAATGTGTCATGGGGAGCTGTAAAAAAAGTTACGGAACTCGGTGGAAAGGTAGTAACACTTTCCGGTCCGGACGGATATGTTTATGACAAAGATGGCATCTCAGGAAAAAAAATTGATTATATGCTTGAACTAAGAGCGACCAATGAAGATATTGTTAAACCTTATTCCGAGGAATTTAATGTTGAGTTTCATGAAGGGAAGAGACCCTGGGAGGTAAAATGTGATGTTGCCTTACCATGTGCTTGCGAAAATGAATTAGATAAAGAAGATGCATTGAATTTAATTAATAATGGATGTATGTGTCTTACCGAAGGTGCAAATATGCCATGTACACCTGAAGCTATTGAGGTTTTTCATGAGAATAAACTATTATATGCTCCTGGAAAAGCAGCAAACGCTGGTGGTGTTGCTACTTCTGGTCTGGAAATGACGCAAAATTCAATGAAACTCAACTGGTCACGTGAAGAAGTTGATGCAAAGCTACATCAAATTATGAATGAAATTCATGAATCCTGTGTCAAATATGGACAAGAAGATGACGGATATATAGATTATGTAAAAGGAGCTAATATTGCCGGTTTCTTAAAAGTTGCCAATGCAATGATAGACCAGGGAGTTGTCTAATATCAGAATTTGATTTTCAATTTTTGTACAGTAGTTTGAAAAAAGTTGAAAAATTGTTTAAATAAATTATTTTATGATAATTTTGTAAAATTATTTAATAAATATTAATAATTTAATTATTGACAATGACAGAAGTATCAAAACTTATTGAGGGCTTTGCTGCACGGCAGAAAGGACTTCTTGTCCCTGTCCTGGAAAACATTCAAAACCATTATAATTATTTACCCAAAGAAGCTCTAATAGAAGTTGCAAAGCAATTACAAACTCCTTTAAGAGATGTTTATGGAGTAGCCACCTTCTATCAGGCATTCAGCTTGAAGCCCAAGGGAAAACACCTGGTCTCAGTATGCGTTGGTACAGCTTGCCATGTTAGACGGGCGCCTATAGTCTTAGAAGAATTTGAAAGGCAGCTTGGAATAAACGCAGGTGAAACAAGTTCTGACAAAGAGTTTACACTGGAAACAGTGAATTGCCTTGGCGCTTGTGCACTAGGACCTATTGTTGTTATTGATGGCGAATATTCTCCGAGCGTTAAAACAGTAGATGCTAAAAAAATAATACAAAAAACTAAAGCAGGATTTGAAAAGAAAGATTTCAAAGGAGATAAGAGATATTTTCCTGTCCAGGTCAATTGCCCGAGCTGCAACCATAGCTTAATGAAACCTGAACATATTATTGATAATTATCCGTGTATCCATGTGACTGTATCGTTCGGTCGCGAGCACGGATGGTACAGGTTAACATCACTGTATGGGAGCAGCAATTTTGAATCAGAATTTGAGATACCGTTAGATACGGAAATGAATATCTTTTGCCCTCATTGTCACGCAGAACTGACCGGAGGTTCTGATTGTCCTGAATGCGGTGCGAAAATGTTTCCAATGATAGTACGCGGTGGCGGAACAGTTCAAATGTGTCCGGTAAGAGGATGTAAAGGTCATATATTGGATGTTGGTTAGCAATATTAGCAGGTTCACAAATTGACTAAAGTAAAAATTTTTAAAATAAGGAAATAATAATATGATACTGTTGCTGGTTTCTGGTTACTGGTGGCTGGTAGGGATTACTTCCCTATAATGTTTTCAAAAAAACCAGAAGACAGAAACCAGTATCAAGCAGCTGATTATTTGAATACAAAAGGATAAATGCTAAAATAAACTTTATTAAGAATTGAGTATTAAGAATAAGAAGTAATTATATGAAGCAATTCAAATCTATAGAAGATTTCAAAAATTTTCGCAGGATGATTCAGGATAAACCTGGGGATAAAAAACCCTGTATAGTGATCAGTGCCGGTACATGTGGTCAGGCAAGCGGAGTAAATGATATAATGCGAATGACGAAGCGTCATATTCTTGAGCAGAACCTGCATGATAAAATATCCCTGAGAATAACCGGATGTCTGGGTTTTTGTGAGATAGAACCTTTTATTTTAGTGGAACCCGGTGATATTATTTACCCGAAATTAACAATGAAGGATGTGCCTGAGATCATTGATGCTGCAATTGAGGGTAGGGTTATTGAAGAAAAGCTTTATAGTGAACATGATGAGGGAAAAAAATACCGTTCTCAGCAAGATATACCTTTTATCAAGCATCAGACAAAAACGATTTTGGGTGAAAATCAAAAGTTAGACCCGATCAGAATTTATAACTATATCAGAATAGGGGGTTATGCAGCATTTGAAAAGGTAATATACAATCCCGCACCTGACTGGATCATTAAAGAGATTAAAGAGTCAGAGCTTAGGGGCAGGGGTGGGGCTGGTTTTCCTACCGGCTTAAAATGGGAAATCGCCAAAAATTCAGGTAACGGAACAACAAATAAGTTTGTAGTTTGCAATGCTGACGAAGGAGATCCTGGCGCCTATATGGACCGCAGCATTTTAGAGGGCAACCCGCATTCGGTTATTGAAGGTATGATAATTGCCGGAATAGCCATTGGAGCATCCAGGGGCTATATATATGTACGAAACGAATATCCATTAGCCATAAAACATACACTAATTGCTTTACGGCAAGCAAGGGGCTTAGGTATTCTGGGTGATAATATTCTTGGAACTAATATCAATTTTGATATTGAGATTTTTCGCGGGGCAGGCGCTTTTGTTTGCGGTGAAGAAACAGCCCTTATTAAATCTATTGAAGGTCAGATGGGGCAGCCCAAGCAACGTCCGCCTTATCCTGTTAACAAAGGGCTATGGGGATTCCCTACCTGTATAAACAATGTGGAAACACTTGCAAATGTAACTGTAATTATTCGTGAGGGAGCAGGAAAATATGCTAAGGTTGGAGTGCCGGGCAATAGAGGTACTAAGATTTTTTCTCTCGTAGGAAAAATAAAAAATACGGGATTGGTAGAAGTGCCTCTTGGCACAACCTTGAAAAAAGTTGTTTATGATATCGGTGGGGGGGCTTCGGGAGAGGCAAAGATAAAAGCCGTACAAACCGGCGGTCCATCCGGAGGATGTATCCCTGCTAAAATCTTTGATCTCGCTATTGATTACGAGAGCTTAACTGAAGTGGGTTCGATAATGGGCTCTGGTGGTATGATAGTGATGGATGAAAATACCTGCATGGTTGATATTGCAAAATATTTTACTAATTTTTTGCAGGAAGAATCCTGCGGAAAATGCTCTGTTTGCAGGGAAGGTACACAAAGAATGAACGAAATACTTACAAATATTACAGAAGGTCATGGTAAACCAGAAGATATTGATTTACTTCAAGAGTTAGGGCAGGTTATAAAAGATGCATCAATGTGTGGGCTTGGACAATCAGCCGCTAATCCATTATTGGCTACTCTTCGTTATTTCAAAAATGAATATATAGATCATATTGAAAAGAATAGATGTACTGCAGTTATGTGCAAGGAAATAATATCTTCTCCATGTCAATATACTTGTCCTATTGATACTGAAGTTCCACTTTATATTTCTTTAATTGCCAATAAGCGATACGAAGAAGCCCTGGAAGTAATTAAAAATGAAAATCCATTACCTTCCGTTCTTGCCCGTGTCTGCCATCATCCGTGTGAATATAAATGTAAGTCAGGTGATGGAGGGGATCCTATTGCAATTAGAGATCTTAAAAGATTTGTAACAGATTATGGTATAAAAAACAAGCTTCTTGTAAAAACAGAACCTGTAGATAAAACCAAAGGAATAAAAATTGCAGTAATAGGTTCTGGCCCTGCTGGTTTAACCTCTGGCTTTTATCTTTGTAAAAAAGGCTATGATGTTACTATATTTGAAAAAGAATCTGTTATTGGAGGAATGCTTGCACTCGGAATACCGGAATATCGATTACCAAAGGATATTCTTGCAAGTGATTTAGAATATATTAAAAGTGTAGGTATGGATATTAAAACAAATATTGCATTAGGTAAAGACTTTACGATAGACGATTTATTTAACCAGGGTTATAAAGCAGTATTTATTGCCATAGGAGCACATCAATCATTAAAATTAGATATACATGGCGAAGAAGTTGAAGGTGTGATACCTGGGATGAAAGCACTATCAGCATTGAACCTTGGTGAAAAAATAAAAATTGGTAAAAAAGTAGGTATTATTGGAGGAGGTAATACTGCAGTTGATGCTGCCAGAAGGGTGTTGCGTGCCGAAACATCTGAAAGTGTAGCCATGCTTGATGCTGCCAGAAGCGCTTTAAGGACAACAGAACCAGAAAGTGTAACAATATTCTACAGAAGAACAATAGCTGAAATACCTGCATATAAAGAAGAAGTAGAAGGCGCCCTGGGTGAAGGAATAAAAATTGAGTTTTTAACAGCACCAAAACGAATTATTGCTGAACAAGGTAAATTAAAAGCTTGTGAATTTATAAGAATGAAAATGGGAGATATTGATGACTCAGGCAGAAGAAGACCTGTGCCAATAGAAGGTTCTGAATTTACAGTAGAACTAGATACTTTAATAGTTTCTATTAGTGAAAATCCTGATATTTCTTACATTGAAAAAGAAGGACTTGATTTTACCAAGTGGAATACAGTGATAGTTGATAACGAAACATTCGAAACAAACAGAACAGGTGTATTTGCCGGTGGTGATGTCGTTACAGGTCCAAATACCGTCATAGATGCAATTGCTTCAGGAAAAATCGTTGCTGAATCTATTGATCAATATTTAAGTGGAAAAGAAATTAAGAGAGAATATAAAATTTCCAGACCATCAAAATATATTGAACCTCTTACATTACTTAAAGAAGAACAGGACGAATTATTATCAGCCAAACGTACTAAAATGCATAAGTTATCCCCGGAGAAAAGAAAATATAATCTACTGGAGGTTGAGCAAGGCCTAACTGAAGAACAGGCAGTAGAAGAGGCAAAAAGATGTTTGCGATGTGAACTGGAAACACAGGATGGAAAAATGTTCTTGGAGAAATTTAAAGAAGCCTCATTATTAAATGGATAATGGATGTTATGTGCAAGTCAAAAAAAAAGAATAGAACGCAGACGAAGCAAATTTAATATGATTAAAAATGTTAATAATAAATATAAAATCAGATATATTAAATGAAAATTGTAATTGATGGAATAAATTTTGACGCACCTGAGGGTTGGACAATACTTGAAGCAGCAAAATTCCTTGGCTTGAGTATTCCGACAATATGCCACGATGACGGACTTACACCCTGGGGAGGTTGTCGTCTGTGTATTGTGGAAATAGGAGAGGGTGACAGAGCAAAATTAGTGTCTTCTTGTACATATCCGGTTGAAGATGGCCTTGTGGTGCAAACAGCAACTAAGAGAGTTGTGAATGCAAGAAAGATGATACTCGAATTATTGATTGCGCAATGTCCATCATCCAAGACCTTGCAGGACCTTGCTGCAAAAATTGGTTTAAAACAAGTGAGATTCACACCTAAAAATGAGAATTGTATTTACTGTGGATTATGTGTTAGAATATGTAAAGAACAGATGATAGCAAATGCCATCGGGTTTGCAAATAGAGGTAAAGAACTCAAAGTCACTACTCCGTTTGATGAAACATCAGAGGATTGTAGAAGATGTGGAGGTTGCATGTATATCTGCCCTGCATGTACATCAAGATGTGAAGGACCTGATGCTAAAGATGTGTTATGTGGCAGATGTGAAAATTCACTCCAGCCAACATGCCTGGAAGTGTATGAAGATAATTATCATTGCTGGATGGGACTTAAAGGAGATTGTGGGACGTGTGTTACTGAAGAAGTAAAGTAATTATAAAGTATAAGAGAAGAATTTAATCAGAGGAAATTTTATAAATATGTTAATTCCTGTTTATCATTTGTCTGTTCTCGGTTATCGGGTGGTCAGTTGTCGGTTGTCAATTTTTCAAGACAATAACTGAATAACCGATTAACCGAAACCCGATATCTGATACCCGATAAACTGAAAGAACAATTAAGAGATTTCGTAATTAGAAAAAATTTTATAATCTATAAGTATATAACTACCAATAAAAAGGAGGAAAAAAATATGAGCTTAACAAAAATAAATGCCACAGCGGCAACATTGACGAAAAACCGGACTGAAGATTCTGTTGTTCCTACAAGCGGAATGTGTACAACCTGTATTGACGGTTGCATAGGTATGTGTGAGATAGGGAAATCGGCTTATCGCGGTCATGAAGTTATCTATCCTCAACCATTTGGTATCATTACCTCTGCCGGAGAAAAGAATTATCCAGTTGATTATTCTCATTTTAACATCATGAGTGGGGTAGTAGGGGCTGAAGGAATAGAAGCAGATAGTGATAAAGCGATCTTCCCGGCAGTTGATCTTGAAGTAACTTTTGGTCATGATAAGGGATTGAAATTTCGTCTTCCTTTTATGATACCTGGCATCGGTTCAACAAACATAGCAAAGAACAACTGGGAGGGATTGGCTATTGGTACCGCGTTGGCAGGTACCGGTTTGACAATTGGTGAAAATGTGGTGGGTATGGATATGGAATCGGAGATAAAAAATGGTAAGGTTGTTAGCGCAGTGGAACTAAAAAAACGCGTAAAGCTTTTCACTGATAATCAGCGGGATGGATATGGCGCTATTGTTTTGCAGGCGAATGTTGAAGATACCCGTTTGGGTGTTCAGGAATATGCTATACAAGAGTATGGGATTGAGTGTGTTGAGATGAAATGGGGGCAGGGCGCTAAAAATATTGGAGGTGAAGTGAAAATAAAAGACCTTAAAAAAGCACAGACACTGTATAAGCGGGGATATATTGTTTTACCAAATCCTACAGACCCTAATGTTATCAAAGCTTTTGAGAGCGGAGCATTCTCTGAATTTGAACGTCATTCACGTATAGGTATGGTAACTGAGGAATCTTTTACAGCAAGGGCTGAAGAACTGCGTAAGGCAGGTGCAAAATATGTTTTTCTTAAAACAGGCGCTTATGGACCTGCCGACCTGGCAAGGGCATTGAAATTTGCATCAAAGAATAAGCTTGACCTTCTTACTGTTGATGGCGCTGGAGGCGGAACAGGAATGAGCCCATGGAGAATGATGAACGAATGGGGTGTGCCACCGGTTGAGCTTCATTCACTCCTGTATTTTTATGCAAAAAAACTTGCCGATAAAGGCGAACATGTTCCGGCATTGGCTTTAGCAGGCGGCTTCACTCTTGAAGACCAGATATTTAAAGGACTCTCTTTAGGCGCTCCTTTTGTAAAGCTCATAGGTATGGCTCGTGGTCCGATAGCAGCCGCAATGGTAGGAAAAACAATAGGAAATGCTATCAAAAACAACCAGATACCTGTGTATGTTGAACGTTTTGGAAACTCAATTGACAAGATCTTTGTTACCGCCAGCGAACTAAGGAAAGAACTGGGAGATAAGGAATTTGAAAATTTACCTCCAGGAGCTATTGGGCTTTATACTTATTACGAACGATTAGCCCAGGGATTACGACAGCTTATGTGCGGAACAAGAAAATTCGCTTTGGAATATATCTCACGGGATAGTCTCGCCTCTTTAACACACGAAGGAAGTGAAATAAGTGGTATTCCTTATATAATGGATTACCAAAAGGAAGAGGCGGAAGCAATTCTTAACTCATAAAGGAGGATTATATTTTTGCTGTTTCCCTATGTTAATGGAGCAAACATTGGCTGTTTCGTAAAAGTTGCCAATGCTATGTTAGTTCAGGGACTTGTACAATTTTTATACGTCTTTATATATTATAAAAGGGGTATTACTGCTAATACACGGTAATTACCCCTTTTTTAATATTAATCAAAAAAGCATAATAATTTAATGAAGTTCACATTTAGCGAACTTTATTAAATTATTTTCGTATAATTGCACACCTAATGAGAATATTTACAAAAGGTACTTTGAGGAAATTTTGGGAAAAGCATAATGATGCGGAAATACCCTTAAAAACATGGTATAAAATTGTAGAGAAAGCAAAATGGAAAAATCCGCAGGATGTAAAAAAGGTATATAGTAAAGCAAGCATAATAGGTGATAACCGGGTGGTGTTTAACATTAAAGGAAATGATTACAGGTTGGTTGTTTTTATTATTTATGAATTACAAAGGGTTTATGTCTGTTTTATTGGAACCCACAAAGAATATGATAAAATTAATGTTAAAACAATTACATTATGAATATTAAACCTATTAGGAAAAAAAAAGATTACAATGCGGCAATGAAAAGGATTTATGAATTAATTTCTATTGCTCCTAAGAAAGACACTCCTGAATATGATGAGTTGGATATCCTTTCTACGCTTGTTGAACCGTATGAAAAAGAACATTATCCCATCGAACCACCCGATCCAATTGAAGCAATCAAATATATCATGGAAGAAAAGGGACTTATGAATAAAGATGTTGTGAAATATTTCGGCAGTAAGAGCCGTGTTTCGGAGGTGTTGAACAAAAAACGTCCTCTTTCCCTGAATATCATCAAATCGTTACATAGAGGTTTGGGAATACCATATGAGATATTGATGGCTTAGTGTTTTCTGACAAAAATAACTTATTAGAGTGGATTCATAATTAATTTTATTAACAAATAAATGATAAGGGAAAATCTAACAAAAAATGTAAATATACAGCTCGATAAAGCAGCAGATCTGATAGGGCTGGATACTGAATTACGAAAAATACTGCAATTCACTCAAAATGAAATAAAGGTCCACTTCCCGGTGAAAATGGACGATGGCAGAATTGAAGTGTTTATTGGGTACCGCGTGCAGCATAATAACTGGCTTGGGCCTTATAAAGGAGGGCTTCGCTATCATCCAACCGTGAATATAGATGCCGCACGAGCGCTTGCAACCTGGATGACGTGGAAGTCAGCAATAGCTGACATCCCTTTTGGAGGCGCTAAGGGCGGTATAAGAATTGATACTGCTAAATATTCAGTTACAGAATTAGAGAGGATCACACGAAGATTTACGTATGCTTTGGGAAATAATATAGGGCCTGAATTTGATATTCCTGCACCGGATATGAATACGAATTCCCAGGTAATGGCATGGATACTGGATGCCTACCTGGCATCAGTAGAACCGACTAAAAGGCACTGCAGCAAACATATAGTAACAGGAAAACCGGTTTCTTCAGGCGGTTGCCTGGGGCGTGACAAAGCAACCGGACAGGGAGTAGTATATACAATAGAAGAATGGGCTAAGGATAATAATTTTGATTTGAATGGCGCTACGTATATGGTTCAGGGTTTCGGGAATGTTGGTTCGTGGGCAGCACGCATATTGAAAGAAAAAAAATCAAATCTTATTGCTGTGGAAGATGCGGGTGGGGCAATTATTAACATAAATGGCATAGACCCTGATGAACTTGCCGAATATGTTAAGAATAATAATGGGACGGTACACGGGTATCCAAATTCAAAATCAATTGATCATAAATCATTTTTGAGTACAAAAACCGATATTTTTATTCCTGCAGCGTTAGGTAACCAGATTACCGCAGATACGGCTCATTTGTTGAATGTAAAACTTATTGCCGAAGGCGCTAATGGACCGACAAATCCTGAAGGAGATATCATATTGAAGGAGAAAAAAATTGATGTTATTCCCGATATTTTATGTAACTCAGGAGGAGTAATTGTAAGCTACTTTGAGTGGCTTCAAAATAAGAGATGTGAGTTTTGGGAACTCGAAACGGTTGAAAGTAAATTAAAGAAAAAAATAATTGATACTTACAAACGTGTCCGTGATACAGCAATAAAATTTGATACTGATTGGAGAACGGCTGCATATATTATTGCATTAACACGGCTTGAGAAAACCTACAAAGATCGCGGGATCTTTCCGTAGACTCTTAAAGTTAAAACTTACCAATCCCGATACATATCTGGAACGATAATTTTGTTGATGTCAATTGCCTACTTGTATCAAATTTAAGCAAGATTTATATCCCGCATGACATGATTTGAAATTCTGATACAATTACACATTAAATGGAAAGTATCTCAACCATCTTCAGCAAGTTCTTATTTATTTCCTTATGATGTTTAACAGCTTTATTAAAAGGCGTATAAATAATCTGGTCTTTGTTAACGATTCCGATCATAATGTTTGTTTTCCCTTCTAACAGAGCTTTTACTGCTGCAATACCTAACATGCTTGCCAGTACACGATCCATACAGGTAGGGCTGCCACCTCTTTGAATATGTCCTAATATTGATACCCTTACATCATATTCATTGAATTTTTCCTTTACTTTACCGGCAACTTCAAATGCACCTCCGGCATCATCACCTTCAGCTACTATAATAATACTGCTGCTCTTTTTCCTGCTCCATCCCTGTTGAAGCAATTTTACAAGCTGGTCAATGTGTGTTTCAGTCTCAGGTATCAATATTGCTTCTGATCCTGAGGCAATACCGCTTCTGAGAGCAATAAACCCTGCATCCCTCCCCATAACCTCAACAATGAACAACCTGTTATGCGCATCAGCAGTATCCCTGATCCTGTCAACTGCCTCCATAACTGTATTTACAGCAGTATCATAGCCAATCGTGTAATCCGTTCCGTACATGTCATTATCTATGGTAGCCGGAATGCCGACAAAAGGAATATCAAATTTCCGGGAAAACTCATCCGCACCTTTGAATGTGCCGTCACCACCAATGGCAACTACGGCATCAATACCTTTATTGTTAAGCTGTTCTTTTGCTTTTTGCATTCCGTCAGCATTTCTGAATTGCTCGCTCCTTGCGGTTTTTAGGATTGTCCCACCCCTCTGGATAATGTTACTTACCGAATGAGATTCCATTTTTATAAAATCACCCTCTATCATCCCATTATATCCGTTATATATTCCAAAAACTTCCAATCCATGATAAATGCCTGCTCTTACTACCGCCCTTATACAAGCATTCATGCCGGGTGCGTCACCACCCGAGGTAAATACAGCTATTCTTTTCATAATTGTAAAAATAATTGAAGTTATCAAATAATAGTAACTACTCAGCCAAAGTGAGAAAATAAAATATTGTCACGGATTTCACTGATTTTTATAAATCCATATCCTGATTTTATCGTGATGGCTAAAAAATATTAGTTGAGTAGTTACATAGCATAAACACTACTTCTCAAACGTTATTACAGATACACGTTTTTTCCCGTCCATCAATACCGTTAATGGCTTGTTAAATTCAACATGCTTGAAGTATTGTGTCTTATTCACAACTTTTTGTTTGTTTAAAATATTCAAATTCAAATAATCATCCGGTGAATGATGCTGCACTGAAAAATAGCCAACTTTCCTTGAAGTAATATTGTGAAAAAAATGAGAACCCAGCGAATCATCCAAAGGAAAGTCCTTCAAGCCCATCTCAATAATTACCTTTGCCCTGGAAATTTGTGGCCAAATAACAGGAATGCCTATATATTTATCTCTTGTTCCCCATCGTCCGGGACCGATTAATATATACTCTTTGTTTTTCTTTTCCATTATATTGTTCAAGAGTTCTGCTTCCTCAGCCATTTCTTCTGTTTTTGTTCTATCAAATTCATCTATATCAATAAAGATCACATCTTTGATATGGGATAATTTACCATTACCCATTCCCCTGTTTGAAAAGAGCAGAAGCTTGTCTCTATCAATAGAATTTTTATCTATATCAATGGTATTATCCTGACTGACTATAGGTTTGATTTGCAGCAAGTATAAGGTTGGCAATCCATTTTCGCCTTTATTCAGATCAACGGCAAACTCGATCTCAACCGCAGACCCTAATGCTTCTTGAAATATTTGCAATAAAGATTGAAGCGATTTAGCTAATGGTATATACTCATGCTTTAAGATGTTTGCAAAATCAATAACGCGAGGTCCTTTTAAATTCAAATCCTGAACTATTCTTTCGTTGGTAGGATCATATACCGAAGCGCAATGTTTCAGGTTCCCATACTTTTCAGCTTCATTAATATCTAACTTCACAATAGCTGCCTCTTTTCCATCATTGATAAAGTCAGGTTCTGTGTTATTAAGATCAATTGCATAAAAATTTGTTTGTGTGTTTTTTACTTTATCCTTCAATGAGTATATTTCCAGTTGCGGAAATTTTGGTGAAAAACGATGGGTTTTTTCTCCGCCAACAACATACATTCCAAAGCCAACTGCAACCAGAACAATTCCGTCTTCCGGTTTCAAGTGTAAAAAAGGATAAAAATTGTATGATTGTGCTACTCCGCTGATGTGAGGATAATATTTTTCACCATATTTATTCCCTACAACTTCCTGAATGATAACAGCCATTTTTTCTTCTTCAAGCTTGCAATTTACAGCATCAAAATAAGCTCTTGCAGAAGGAAAAAAAACAGATGCATAAACCAATTTTATTGCTTTGACCAATTGTTCATGCCGAACTTTAATATCAGGGTGATTATTGGTAATAAAATAAGTAGAATATACACCTGAGAATGCCTGCAACAACGAATCTTCAAGAAGCCCCGATGAGCGGATAGCCAGGGGTTTTTTCATTACTTTTAAATATTCATAAAGTTGTTTGGATAATTTATCACTAATATTTGCATTTATAAACAATTCCTTGATTTTATCATAATTCTTCTCAATATATATTTTTTTGTGAAGATTGTTGTTCTCAAAAAACTTATCAAACTCAAAAACACCGATAAATGAGGTAGGTGGAATACTGATATTAAGCCCGGAAATGATCTTTGGAAAGTCAGTATTTTCAATAAAGTTACTCAAAAAGGATAAACCTCTCCCTTTCCCGCCTGATGACCCCCCTCCTAATCTAACAATATAGCTATTACTATTAACTATTGCGGGATGGAACTTGTTGATTACTCCTCTCCGCTTTTCCTTTCTAACAGTATTGAAAACATTAATACATAATTCACGCATTTGCTGGACCGTCTCAAAATCATCAACAGAATATTGTTTTAAAGAATTGGCAAGAATAATTTCACCGCGAGCCATCAACCATGTAGAGAAATTATTTTTTTTTGCATGATGTAATAGTAATTCGTCAGGAATGGTTTTAAGGAGTTCTTCAAATTCAATCAAAGTTTTTGCAACACCAACCTTTTTTCCTCTTGCGTCAGTAAAAACAAAATCTCCAAACCCTAATCTATCATAGAAAAAATTTGTGATATCAAGAGATAAACTATCAGAATTTTTATAAATGAAATTTGAGCCAATTTCAACAGCTTTTTCGGCATTTACAATATCATGAGATTGCAAAAGGGCTGGTATTGTAGGATTTAATGATCTTACATATTTTATTAATTCCACACCTGCATCTTCATCAAGCACCCCGTTTTTTTTATATTTAACATCAGAAATAACACATAACAGGTTATCCAGGTATTTATCAACAATCTCAACTGCTTCTTCGTAAGTAGTTACAAACAAAACTTTAGGTCTTACTCTCATTTTCAATATTTTATGCAATTCATCTATAACTCCAACGGCAATCACATCCTGGGTTTGAGACATAATAATTGTGTAGAGTAACGGTAAATACCTGGAATAATATTTCGCGGAATTTTCAACCAATAAAATAACGCGCACATATCCTATCTTGGTGTCTTTTTCAACATTTATTTTATCCTCAATATATTTTATCATTGCCATAAAAACCTTGGGATCACCGTTCCAGACAAATACCTTGTCGATACTTCTAATTTTTTCTGCGGCTTTATAAAAAAAAGCAAGGTCGTTGTTGATATTTGCTAATAATAATATAGGTATTTCAGGATAATGTTCGTTTATTTTCTCACTTAAATAAATAGGAGATTCCTTTTCAACACCCGCCATTAAAATCACCAAGTCAAAATGTTGGGCATTCAGCTTTTTAAAAGCATCTTTATAAGTTGATACACTTGTAACCCGCGGTGCAGCATATAAGTTAAGTTGTAAATACTCTCCCAAGATCTTGTCAGAGAACTGACTTTCTCCCACAATAGTGTAAGCATCATAATAAGTTGCAACCAAAAGGATTTCCTTGATTTGAAATACCATCAACTCATGGAAAATATCCCTGTCGGTCTTTTTTGTTTTGTATATCTCTGATAATGTAAACTCTTCCATCTTTTATTTTTTATGTAAAAATACAAAAGATATTTAGGATTAAAAAAATCAAATATCTTTAACAGAATTACAATCGAATAACAGATTACTAATTCCTATTATCGTTATTCTGTAATCATTATACAGCTTTCTATCGATAATTTGTCGGTAATTTTTAACTTTTAATATCCTAATAGGTAATAATAATCGTCCCTTTTTGTTCAATGGGGGCTAAGGAGTTTTTATCAAACATAGCGCTCTGTGCGGCAACTTTTGCCTTGGTAAGCAGGTAATTATTACTTGTAGTTGACCCGGAGATTCCCGGTACTGCTCTCATTACCAAGCCAGACCTGTTGATGGTAACTTCTACTGCTACTGTTCCTTTATCTAATGTACCAATAGAGATTATTGGTGGTTTCACTATTGTTCTGTCCTTCATCTGGTACTTTATCAAATAATCACCTGACTGAATTGTTTTTATTTCTTCATCCAACTGTAATGATCCATCATAAGCTACATATTCATTAAAAAAGATAGAAGAAACATTCTTCATGTCAATTTTTTTTATCTCCATGTTCACGGCAAGGCTTAATACGTCATCTTTTATTTCAATAACAACCCCGGTTAGTTTTTCACCCGATCTTAAAATAACATTGTGCTGGGCAATGGACAAGGAACAGGTAAAAACAAGAATTAATGAAAGGATAATTGTTTTCATAATAAGTTTTTTTTGTTCGCAAATTTAAAGCCATGCTCCCTGTAACCGAAGCAGTAAGTGAAATTTTATTAACAATCATAATGTTCATAAGAATTAACTTGTACATTTACCCTGGTATCATAGGTTGCAACGGAATTTTAAAAAATATTATTATAACCACAGATTACACAGATAAATAGTAAATCTGTGTAATCTGTGGTTTCATTTTTTAATTAATTTGCGAAACTATATTCTTAACTTTGTGCTCCATGAAAAGACTCTACAGAAACAAAAAAGAAGCCAAGATCGCAGGTATATGTGCCGGACTGGGCGATTATTTTGAAATAGACCCTGTTATTGTCCGCCTGATTTTTCTACTGGCTTTTTTTCTCGGTGGAGGGTTGATCGTATATATAATTGCTTGGGTTATAATACCAGCAGCTGATTATGGTTTGTCTATAAAGTGCAATTCATATACCCCGATTCCATCGGAACGGATTGTTGATTGCGGATTTATACTAAATAGTTAATTTCGAAATCGTCAATCAGCAATTCTATAAATAATTTTGACTTTATTTTTTTTGTATATTTGTTAAAAATAATAACTTTTCTTTTTTGAAATGTATGTGCATATTAATTTATTTTTAAAATGTAAGGAGTAATATCATGAATACTAGCGAACTTATTTCAATGGCTGAATCATTACCTTTAAACTTAAAAACTCAGCTAATTGATAGACTGTTAAATAGTTTAAATCCATCACGGAAAGAGATTGAAGAATTATGGGCAATTGAAGCTGAAAAAAGAGTTGAAGAAATAAAAACTGGAAAAGTAAAACAAATACAACATACAGTTTTATTATTTGTGTATCTCTTCTTATTTGTAGTTATACAAGCACATTCTCAGACCTTAACAATAACTGTTACTACTACAGATGTAAGTTGTTATGGATATTGCGATGGTACAGCCATTGCAAACCCCTCCGGTGGTGTACCTCCGTATACATATTATTGGATTCCCGGGGGAGACAGCACTTCAATTGTTAACAATTTGTGTGGAGGGGCTTACTCTGTATTTGTGATCGATTCAGTTGGAGATGATGTATTTAGTAATATTACAATATATGAACCCGCTGCTATTTACACAAGCTTTAACATCAGTATCTGCCAGGGAGATAGCGTATTTGCCGGGGGAAGCTATCATACAACAACAGGGGTTTACTATGATACCTTAGTCGCAGCCAATGGATGCGATAGCGTAGTTATTACCGAGCTAATCGTAAACCCCTTGCCTGTAATTACTGTTTCGCCTTCCCCTGGCCTGATATGTTCTCCCGGAGATACTGTAATGTTAATTGCCAGCGGTGCGGATAGCTATTCATGGTCACCCTCATCAGGATTGGATACTACAGCAAACGATACTGTGCTGGCTTTTCCTACATCAGATACTATTTATACAATTATAGGAACAAACACATCCGGGTGCGTGGATTCAGTAACGGTTGCCGTTCAGATAATCATAGGTAGCACCGTTGCAAACTTTTCTGCATCAAGTACTTTGGTATGTGAAGGAGACGCTGTTATTTATATCAACACATCTAACGATGCTATTGGGTTTAGCTGGTCATTCCAGGGCGGAACAACTCCTGATACTACGTTTCAAAATCCGGAAGTCATATACAACTCTTCCGGGGTGTTTGATGTTACTTTAACAGCTTATGGCTGTACTACAGACAGCATAATAACTAAGGTAAATTATATTACTGTAAACCCAAGCTATTCACTCATAGAATCGGCAACGATATGCTCCAATGACAGTCTCTTCATCGGAGGTGCCTATCAGAATACATCCGGTACCTATTATGATATTTTTTCAACCGCTGATGGTTGTGATAGTATTATTGCCACTACCTTAACGGTTTCTACTGCTCCTGATGCCGGAATAGGAACGGCTGTGGATGTTTGTGATACGGAATTTTCTTTGGACTTATCAACGGTTTTAAGCGGTACTCCTGACGGTGGAGGGTCATGGAGTGATGATGATGGTTCGGGCGCTATAATACCATTTACAAATTTATTTGTTCCTATGTGGGCTGGTGCTGGTGTTTATCACTTTACCTATACCGTGTCAGGGACATCGCCTTGTTCTGATGCTTCAGCTACTATTACTGTAACTGTTGTGGAATCGGTAGATGCAGGGACAAGCGGTGAGTTAACTGCATGTGTTTCAGCAACAACAGTAGACCTAACAACAGTTTTGGGCGGTACTCCTGATACCACTGGAACATGGTATGATGTTGATGCTACCGGAGCGTTGACCGGAAGTATTTTTAATCCTTCAACTGCCGGGCAAGGGACTTATGATTTTATTTATGTTGTTACCGCCACTTCACCATGTATTAATGATACTTCAATTGTTGCTATTTCAGTTGTTTTACAGGCAAATGCAGGAACACCGGGAACATTGGATGTTTGTGAAACTGATTTTAGTATAGACCCTGAAACCGGCTTAGACGGTTCGCAGGATCCCGGAGGAACATGGAATGATGATGATAACTCCGGAGCATATTTTTTAGGTTTCTTCAGCCCTACGATTGCAGGACCCGGTGTATTTCACTTTACCTATACGGTCTCAGCAACCGGTTGTTCGGATGTGTCAGCAACAGTTACAATAATTGTTGCAGTATCACCATATGCAGGAACAGGGGATACACTAATTGATGTTTGTAATACCGAAACTGCCGTTGACCTTTCATCAGGGTTAAGCGACACACCCGACCCGGGTGGTACATGGACCGATGATGACGTAACAGGAGCTTTGACAGGGGGATCGTTAAATGCAACAGCTGTTACTGCAGGTACATACCACTTTACTTATGTCGCTTCAGCTGCAGGTTGTGCTGATGATTCGGCTACCGTTACAGTTTTCGTTATCAATTGTACATCAGGTATCACAGATAATAATGAGATGCCGGAGTTGAAATTATACCCCAATCCCACAACCGGCAGGATATACATTGAGCTTGCCTTACTAAAAGGAGAAGAAGTGAAAATAGAGGTATTTAACTCGATCGGAGAGTTGATTGAGGTGGTTAATTATAAAGAAAGAGCAGTAAGATATGAAGTTGACCTGTCTTCCCTACCCGGTGGATTGTATTATGTGAAAGTTAATGCCAGGGACATACTGGTCACCAACAAAATTTCGATAATAAAGTAAACATTCAAATTTTCAAACATAAATAAAGAGATTTATTTGCATGTATAAGATATTGATTGATAATATCTTATCATATTTTACATGAAGTTTTTGTACAGGTTATATTGAAATAATAAAGCCGTTTATATGTCCTTTTTATAATTTTAGTATTTAAAAAAATGAATTAAGGTTTTATTAATTCAATTATTATATTTAAATTTGCCAAAATTTTTTAAATAAATATTATGAAAGAAGGAAAAGTAAAATTTTTTAACGAATCCAAAGGATTTGGATTTATTAAAGACAAAGAAACTGAAAAAGAATACTTCGTGCATGTAACAGGTTGTATTGATGAGATCAAAGAAGATGATGATGTCACTTTTGAGTTGAAAGAAGGAAGAAAAGGATTAAATGCTGTGGATGTAAAGCTAGCCTAGTCTAAGTTTTTTCCAGTTATTTTCATGTTTGAAGAATCCTGTTTTTTTAAGACGGGTTCATTATCTTTTATATAAAGAGCTATTTATAATATAATAGCTGCGGGGTTTGTATTGCCATAACTTTAACAAGCCGTTCGGCTGAGCTCAGGTCGAAGCCCAAAACCAAAAGGATTTTATATTAAAGATAGTTATGTCTCTCGCAATCCCGATCCTGGTAACTCCCGATAGCTATTGGGAAGCAAAGATTATTTTTTGCAATATTGCGATCTACAGCATTCGCTATGGAATACTTTGTCCGCCAACTGAAGGATTGGTAAATTTTGATTTTTAAGTCTATTGTATTTCATAAAAAAATATAGAAGAGGTATCAAAAATGAATACAGGCGAAAGATGCCCGTTTTAGAAATGACTATAAAAGATATGTTATTTCAATCAAAAGAGACGATTAATTATCTCAAAAATAATTTTACCCATAAAACAATCGTAGCACACCCACATTTTCCAAGTAAAAAAACAACTATTTATAAAATTTGCAACACCTTAAATTATAATATAACCAATAAATTAAACAGAAAGTATGATCTCGCTGTGTACTTTGAAAATTCAACTTACAGAAATGAATTTCAAAATCTGGAAAAGCTGGAAGGTAAAAAAGTAATTAATTTATTCAGTAGAAATATTGGGAAAGAATTTATTGACGAGATCCACGAAAGAGTTTTAGGCTACTGTACAAAGCTAAACCCACTAACATATAATGGCAAGGCAGTTAAAAAAAATTTATTAAATGCAAAACATGATGGTAAAATAGTACATTGCCCGGTTAATTCAATAGAAGAAGGATACATTTATCAAAAATTTATAAATAATGAGGTAGATGTAAATATTGTTCGGGATATTAGGGTACCCATAATAAATTATAAAATACCGTTTGTGTATTTTAAAAACAAAAAAATATCTGATAGGTTTACAAATGAAACAATAAAGACTACTTTAGAGAAGGCGGAATCAATTTTTGAACCCGTGGATATCAACAACATAATAAGTTTCTGTAAGGAGTTAAAATTAGATTTTGGTGAATTAGATGTTTTAAGGGACAAAAATGACAATAAGATTTACATTGTAGATGTTAACAATACACCTTATGGTCCGCCTGCAAGCATCTCGAAAAAAGATGAGAAACAGGCAATAAGTTTATTAGCAGATTTATTTAGAAAAGAATTTTTATCGTTATAACTTGTTCTAAAAACCTTTACAGTCGTATACTTTCAAAGAACCAGTATATATTTTTTTGTTTTTTTTTAGAATATCTAAAAAAAAAATAGGTCTTTATTATTTTTCTTAATAATTTTGTTCCAGTTTTCAATTAAGAAAATAAGCGATAACTACTTATAAATAAAAAGTTAATAATATGAAATCATTAATAACCGAAGCGACACACAACACTCCTACTATTAATTTTGATCCTGAAAAAGGATTACTTGAAATTAAAGGAAAGTCTATTCCTGAAAATTCGATAGGTTTCTACAAGCCGGTTTTAGAATGGTTGGAGGAATATTTGGAAAATGCAGCACCACAAACCAATGTTAATGTTCATTTGGAATATTTTAATACCGCTTCTTCCAAATGTCTGCTTGATGTGTTTAAGGCATTGGATTCAATTCATAAAGCCAACAAGAGTAAAATGACAATAAACTGGCTTTATGATGAAGATGATGATGACATGATGGAAGCAGGAGAAGACTATGATGCAATCATTAGTGTACCGTTCAACATGATTCCGGTGGAAGAAGAATAGAATTGCTATACCTACACATATGTGAAAATAACTTTTCGGAATAGAACCCCAATTAGCGTATTGCTTTTTAACCTCACACCATTGGCAGGTCGCCCCAGGTTTCAATTTAACACTTTAGAGCCCATAATAAAACTTTAGAATAGGGTAAGGAATGTTTATATGGATTTATTTGGACAGCCGGCCTGCACCAAAGTTTTGGCAAGATGGTTTCAGTCCATTTAACTCAGGGAGGGATATTCCCTTGAATTTTAAAAAAGCAAAAGCTAGTAAATACGTAAATTAAATGCCGTATAGAGAGATTCTTATATGTAAACTTTTTATAATCATTATTTGCACCGGGATAGCAGTTACTGGAATATCCTTCTTTATTGATTATAGATTTCCAAGCGGCTTGTATCTTATTGGCACTAATAGATTTTATGGATTGATGCAACTTGCATGAATTGGTTGTGTTGTTTCCGGAAATGGACAAAGCTCCAAGATCAATATCCGGGAAAGAAATATTCCCTAACATCTTTTCTGTAATGAACTCCGCGACCCTCAATAACCGGAGGGGGATAAACAAGATCACATTATCAAATAGCTTATAATACCCTGGTAATTCCATATTATTAAATTCATCATCACGGTAACTATCCTTAAATCCGTCAAAATTTCTATTATAGTTGTATTCTGCTATATCTGTACCTGCATCCGATTCATTTTCATCAACAAAAAACCCGTGCATTGTATTAAACAACATATTCCCAAATTTCAAAGTTAACTCGTCTTTTTTTTGATCCATGTCATAAGCGAATTTCTTCATGCTATAAAGGGACTTATGCAAAAGGAACTCAATATGATCATAAATCACCTTTAATACCTTATTGATACCGGATAATGCCGGATTTACCTCACTGGATGCGATTTTTATATATGTATTCATTTTATTATTTATATTTTTAAGTCATATCTAAAAAAAGGAGGATAAAACTTAAATTATATTAAGTTCTCTTAATTTTATTTATGGTAATTCCTGTAAACACAGCTTGAAAAAGATTTTAAAACAATTTTGTACCATCCAAATAAACGTAAATAACACACTGATGTTACAGGTTTTAAGCAATAAATTTTTTCTTTAATTCGTTTTTAAGCCATTTAAATTTTGATTTCTTAAATTTAAGTAACATTTTTAAGCAACCTTCGTATAACTTAAATTGAAACTAAAAAAAGCATATTTTATGTACTCAATAACAAATAAATCAAATGATAGAAAAACTCTCTTTTACCGATAATATCATCTACAGCATTTTGAAAAATGCTCATAATATAGTGCCTGGAATTGACTATGTAGTAGGAATTTATTATTGTTATCATCAGCAAACATTAAAGTGCTACGAAAATTCTTGCACGAATGGGAAACATAGGATCGAAGAAATGTCCTTTGATAAAGAACCTGATGCAGTCAATAACGAAAGAGAGAAAAGTGCAGCTTATAGTTGGACTAACAGGGAAAGTATCCCTTTTTCAATAATTCAGAAAAATCATAAACAGATCGAACTGGAAGATGAATTAAAAAATAACGTGCTGATCCTGCGGTTTAAAAACAAGGTAGATAATCGTTATGATCTTATTATTTTTTATTTCAGGGAAAACATGAGCAATTTTGAATTAAGTCATTCAGATGACCCGCTATCCACATCAAACAAAAGTATAATTGGAAGATTACTATATAACTCAATATCCATGATGTTGATGCTTGCCCGTAAGGATATGAACATTTACAATTCAATACTTGAAGCTCAGCAGGTTGCAGACAAAATGCACAAACAGTTTTACGAAGAATTAAAAACGACCAAACGAAATTATTTCCAAAGCATAATACGGTACTGCAATCATCAGGTTACGCGGATCTCCGACAAAGATGACATTGAATACGTACTTACCGAAGAGGCAGTAAATAAGCTCGGGGAATACCAGGGAGATTTCGAACATCTTGAGGCAATCCTTGAAAAGGCGGCAACCATCGCAGCCAACAGAAGTTTTGACATACATAAAGGCAGAATATATATAAATGATACCGACATAATTTTTCATGATTATAAAAGTGAAACAACTCAGGCGGAAAAGGAAGTATATGACCGCTACGCAAAAACAAAGGAATTTATGGACAGGTACGAAACAGCAGCAATGAAGGTGATTTCCAAAAACCTGCCGTTGACAGGTATTAATGTAGGCGGGCACTGTTCTCCTGCCATAACACCCGCAGCTATTTCTGACGCATTGAAAAATCACAGGAGGAAGATACTGTCGCTTTTTGAAAAATATCCGGATAAATGGCCTGTTATCAGGTCTGAATTCAGGCCTGTAAGAAATATTTTGGCGATAAAATATTCCAATGACCAATCCATTGCTTCGTGAATTATGATCTATTTTCGCAGATGATATTGAGTTTTGGTATAAAAGCAATGTTAAGAAAAGCATTTTTGAATAAATGGAAAGCAAATAAAGGGTTGATCTATACCACCATTGTATTCATCCTCTTAAACCTCATTATTGGTGAAAGACTTACGTTTATAGACAATGTATCTCACATTGGCGGATTGGTTCCGGGTATAATACTCGGAGTTTTCTATCATCTGGATATTAATCATATTAAGGGCAGGTTCGTTAGGGGCTTTGGCAATATTTTAACAATTTTATTTTTTGGCGGTGCATTGATCATTATGATTAATATATTACCGAGGTACACATATCATTATTACACTATGTTCCGGGCTTATGTTCAAAATGAGGATGAGGCAATAAGGATATTGAGGGAAAATGATATATTGACTGATGAATCCTATTACGTAGGGCTTAAGGAAGCTGATACGCTATGGAAGACCAACCTGACCATGCTGGATGGTTTTCCTGTTGTCCCGGATACTAATATCATGCAGGATATCAATATACTTACATCTTATGCCGGTATCAGGAGAAAAGCCCTGAAGTATTTCATTTTAAGCATTGAGAAGGATTCATATATCTATATTGACACCGCAGAACAGATCAACAGCCAGATCTCAACTATCCCTATGTTGTATTACAACCTGAGATTAAAGCCAGATACCAGCACTGACATCACCGGCCTTAAACTGGAATTGTTCAAGGCGTATTTCGACAAGGATTGGTTTGAATGTGATTTTGATGATGCCGAATACTTCAGGATCGCTCAAAGAGACTCATTGGGCCGGGTTCAAGGAAGGGTAAGGGATTACTATTTACCAGGCATACTTCAAATGAAAGGTACTTATGAAAATAACCTGATGAACGGTTTGTTCTTTTATTATTATCCCAATGGGCAATATGATGCTGCCGGATTCTTTAACGATAATATAAAAATAGGGAAATGGCAACATTTTTACCGGAACGGGCAAATAAAAAGCGAAGAAATATTTATGAATTTCAAAGAACGTACTGTCAGCTACCGGGACTCTACCGGAAAACAAATGGTTATTGATGGGAACGGTATGGTCGAAATAAAATATAT
The DNA here is from genome assembly GCA_043811005.1 of Bacteroidota bacterium. Taxonomy (GTDB): domain Bacteria; phylum Bacteroidota; class Bacteroidia; order NORP154; family NORP154; genus JBDRNO01. Next base: position 47,117 of record JBDRNO010000301.1, read on the forward strand.
TAACGATATTGTAAAAGAAACTGGTGAGTATCTTGATGGTTTAAAGCATGGTGTATGGCGGGGATTTTTTGTTACAGGAACACCTCAATACGAAGAAATTTATGAAAATGGTGAGCTGGTCAGCGGGAAAAGAGTTACCGGGAGTGGGGAAATTTATTTTTATGACGAGATATACGTATCTCCAACTCCTATATGTGGGGAAGATGAATACCTGCAATACCTGAAAGACAGCCTGCAATATCCTGAAGAGGCGATCAGAAATGGTATGGAAGGTGTTGTCATTATAGAGTTTTTGGTAGATACAGCAGGCAATATCCCAAAACTCAAGCCAGTGACAATAATAGGAAAAGGATGTGAAGAAGAAGCTATCAGATTAGTTAAAGAAGGATCAAGATTCTTTCCTGCCAGAATGCGCGGAAAGACCATCGCAGCAAGAGCTACTTATCCTGTGGTTTTTGAATTGGATTGAAAGATTTTATAGTAAACGGTAAATACTAATACCGACCTTTCAAAAAACCATTTTCCAGCGGAAGTTCCGGATGATGTGTTGCGCGATGGGTCTCCCTCTCCTTCTTCGGCTACTGACAGGGTGGAAAGGAGAGGGCCGGGGTGAGCGTTTATTTATACTCTAACATATATGCAGAAGAAGGGAGAGCAAGCGTATTGGTTTACCCCTGTTTTTAGGGTGAGATACAGATGGGGTAAAAAAAATTCTATTCTAAAACAACCAGCTTAAAAAACCATTCTTCCGAATTGGTAGTTAACGTCCCGATATACACTCCCGGTACTAAATCTCCTTTTTCCAAAAAATCTTACATCTGATAAATTACCAATGTTTACGGCTTTCTCGAATGGCGGCATTAAAATACTTTTGACTAAAATTTTAAAAGATTATGATATGAAAATAACTACATTAACCTCAGTAGAGACCAGAACTATACTTATAGTAGGAGACAAACCGGAAAACCTTTTCTCATTAAAAAATATGCTGAATGGGGAAGACTACAACATCATAACAACCACTTCATTTGAAGAAGCACAGAAGATCATCATGGAAGAGGATATCTCACTGGTTCTGCTGGATATAAAAATGTCTGACGCGGATGGTTGTAAAGTAGCTGAAATTCTGTGCAACAATTATTCAACCGTGGATATTCCGGTTATTTTCCTGAATACAAAGTGCAATAAAGAAAAAAATATGTTGAAAAGTCTTAAAAACGGAGCTGTGGATTGTCTTACAAAGCCGGTCACTGCTGAGATACTTCGGATAAAGGTTGATAATTATGCTCTGCGACAACAAAGATTCGTAAGGTCAAAACTGGCACTCCTGGCTCTGAAAAAAACCAACGAAGCACTTACAGAATATAACAAAGCAGTTGAATCGAGTATCAAATATGCAAAGACTATTCAGCAAAGCGTGTTACCAAATGAAGAGATCATCCGGCAGGTGTTTCCCGAATCATTTATTTATTACAAGCCAAAAGACATTGTAAGCGGTGATTTTTACTGGTTCACAATAAAAAACAGCAGGGCAATTGTTGCCGCTGTTGACTGTACCGGGCATGGCGTTCCGGGTGCGCTATTGTCAATGATAGGGAACAACCTGCTAAACCAGATCGTGAATGAGAAGAATCTGACAAAACCATCAGACATATTATCTCAGCTTAATAACGGAATTATAAAGACATTCAACCAAAATGCCGACAATGGAAATATCAGGGACGGGATGGACATTGCCCTCCTGGCATTTGACCTGAACTTCAGAACAGTTGAATTTGCTGGTGCGTTCCGCCCGCTTTATCATTTCAGGGGCAATGAATTAAATGTAATTAAGGGAAATGCCTGTGGGATAGACAACCTAACACCCATGAACCATGATTTTACTAACCATATCATAGATCTTAAGCAAGGAGATACCCTATATATCTTCTCCGATGGCTACCAGGATCAGTTTGGCGGCCCCAGGAATAAGAAGTTTATGATAAACCGGTTCCGGAAGTTACTGAAGTTTGTACAAACCAAAGGCATGGAAGACCAGAAAAAGATACTTGACAGGTCTCTTAAACAGTGGATGAACGGTCATTGGCAGGTGGATGATATCATGGTTATGGGTTTCAAAGTATGAGTCCACACTAATAAGTCAAAAAAATAAAAATGCCACTAAAACACGAAAACACTAAATCCCGCAAAATCCTGAAAATCAATGAATTAAAGTAATTAAATTTCAATTGCAAAAAAACGATGACCATAGTAATGACAATGGTAAGGGATAAAGCAATGCTATTATAAATTGTCATAGTCATAGTAAACAGTCAATGTTTCTTAAAGCAGAAGTCTTTTGCTTATAGAATTGTTATATAAAAAAAATCTTTGCTAACTAAGCAATCAACATACTAGGCATAAGGGCAATCGCAGGATCCATCACCACACGTGGGAGCATCAACAGCCGCAATTGTTTTAGATGGTTTTTGTTTAATATATTCCGGGCTTTCCGTGCTGCAATTCGGGCAATTAGCAAAAAATGAAACACAAGGGCCATATATTGGGCTGATATATTCTTTACGTTTAGGTTTTGCCTGAAAGACCTCTTTGCAATCCCGGCATTGAAATTTCTTTTTCATACGATTATCGGTTTTTTTTCGTCAGCAAAATTAGAAAAAATATAGGATTTATTATTTCGTGATTAAAACTGTATTTTGCTACTATTGAATTAGCTATTATATTTACACCGTTAAAAGCTGGAATGAAATAACTAAAAAAAGAATATGGAAACAATAAATCAAGAGGGAACAAAAAAAACACCTGCTCTTCATTTTGATGCAGAAAAGGGATTGATCGAAATTGATGGAAAATCAATTCCTGAAAATTCAATGTTTTTTTATAACCCGCTATTAAGTTGGTTAAATGAATATTCGGAGATTGCCCCTCCACAAACAACAGTGAATATTCATTTGGAATACTTTAATACTACTTCATCCAAATGTATTCTTGATTTTTTTAAAACCCTGGATTCTATTCATAACGGAAGCAGCAAAACCGAAGTAACTGTCAACTGGCTTTATGAAGAAGATGATGAAGAAATGTCAAGAGTTGGCGAAGATTACAAGAGATTAGTTAATATGCCGTTTAAGCTGGTTGAAGTAAAAGAAAAATAGGAATCTATAAATTTAATTCGCTGTGAGAAATGCTGTGTAATGGAGAATTGATAGTTGAAATTTGAAATTGGTGTTGGAAAATTGAAATTGGAAAATAGTGTTAGAAAATTGAAAATGGAAATTTTGCAACTTTTTGTGCCGTCAGGTGTTTCCACCTGACGGTTTTGCGTTGTGTTTCTGTTTGCTGTCAGGTGGAAACACCTGACAGCACATCATCCCCATTTCCTTACAAGTTTCTGATTTACCCTTTTATCGAAAATTTACCATTCCTAAATCCATATTTGTTATTTTAGCCGTAATACGGCATGAAGCACATATTCGTGATACACAAGTATGTGTAATATGGTGAACGTGTAAATTACAAACCAAACACAAGAGAAAACATTTATCTAATGAAGAAAAGACATATAATAATCCTTATTGTGTCCATAGGTTTAGTGGGGTTGATCGTGATTAGGTTGATAACCGGGATGGACGGAGAAAAGAAACATAATGGTAACCAGGAGAGTTCCGCGAGGTATGTTAAGGTCATGGAAATAGAAAATGATACCATCACATTAATTGTCAAAGGTTACGGAAGGGTTTCTTCCTCAAGGAATGTTAATCTATCATCCGAAGTGCAGGGAAAACTCCTATGCAAATTTTTCGCTTAACTATACTTTGTTTAACGGGGGATCTGTACATAGAGCCAGGCAAGATGCCAAAGTGCAGGACGAGATCGCTGGGCTGACGACCAAAGAGATGGAACTATCGCTAAGACCAAAACTTGCCAAAAAGTGCAATCTTGCTAACGCACTGACTGAATACAGATGCAAATAACAAACGAAATACTTCTCAGTTTTATTCATTGCTCCTACAAAGCATATAGGAAATATAAATCCGAAATCGGAGAAATATCCGATTATGAAAAAATATTCGGTCAATTAAAACGCTCAAGAAAATTATTATATTCAGAAATACTGACTTCTGAAAACATCTTCATCAAAACTCAATCTGAAGGTGAAGGAACTGATTTCACTTTTAATAACAAAATAATTATTGACCACAAACTCTCAAACTCGAATGCTGAAATAATTCTTGACGGCATCGAATTCATTGACAAAAGCAAAGTAATCCTAATTCTATTAACTCCATTTGAGAAGATTACACAAACAGATAAGTTATTTTTTGCTCTGCAATCCTCATTTATTCAAAGTGAATTTAATCTCAATGTTGAAAGTTGTAAAATTATTTACGGAAAGAATTTTCACGAAACGAAACTAAAAATCGCATCATTCACAAAAAGTATCAAGAAAAATATCACTGAGCTGAATAAAATGTTATCTGCTTCAGGTGAACCTTCTATGATTTTGAATAAGCATTGTCCTGTTTGTGAATATAGTGCCTCTTGTAGAGATAAGGCGAAGACTGATGGTAACATGAGTTTACTTGATAGGGCAACATCTAAAGTAATAGAAAAATATAAAAAGAAAGGAATCTTAACTATTCAACAACTTTCCTACATATATAAACCAAGAAGAAGAAAAAAACGGGCTAAAGAATTAATCGCTCATAATTTCGAATTACAGGCATTAGCACTTAGAACAGATAAAATTTATGTGCAACAATTACCGGAACTATCAAGACAATCCATCGGGTTATTCTTAGATATTGAAGGTAATCCTGACCAAGAATTATATTATTTGATTGGCGTATTAACATGCAAAGACGATACAACTATTTGCAATAGCTTTTGGGCTGATAAAATTTCTGATGAAGCCCATATTTGGCAACAGTTTCTTTCAATAATAAATGAATACCCAATCGCGCCTATATACCATTATGGCAATTATGAATTAAAAGCGATTGAAACTCTTGGAAAGCGATATAATACAAATATAACTCACATACAAAGTCGTTTAATAAATATAGTCAATTCAATTTATGGTAAAATTTATTTTCCGGTTTATTCAAACCGACTGAAAGAATTAGGGAATTACCTTGGTGCCACTCGTCCGCCAATGCAAGCGGCATTCAAAGTTTGGTATGGAGGCATCAATGGAATGATACACAAGATGAAAAATTTAAGCAAATTTTAATCACATACAACTTGGAAGACTGCTTTGCTTTAAAATTATTGGTTGATAATCTGATGAAAATTGAAAAAAGAAATGATGCTGTAACGAATATTCACGATGAAATAAGGTCAGACCGATGTCCGAAAAAAAGTGAGGATAAAATTCATCAACAACTTACTGAAATTTTATCCTTTTCCTACACTACCGAACACTATAATAGTAGCAAAATATTCTTTAATAATGACAAACAGAAAAAAAAACTTGAAGAAATAGAAATAAAAAAAAGAAGAAATAGAAAATCAAACAGCTTTAAACCAACTAAATCAATTAAAATTCGCAGAAGAATAAAATGTCCTATATGTGGCTTGATGCCACTTAAAGAATCCAAAAAGACAACCGAAAAAATAACAGTAGATTTGAAATTTACTCAAAAAACGATTGTTAAAGAAATAAGAAAGTATTGGGCAAATAGAAGTTACTGTAAGCAATGTAAGAAAGACTTTACTCCTCCATATTTTAATGTTCATGGTCATCCCGGGATATATGGAAGGAATATTAAAATATGGGTTTGTTATCTAAGGATTGTTCTTAGAAATCCGTATTCTTTAATAAGAAAAATAACTGCTGACTTATTCAAACTTAATTTATCAGATGCTGTAATTATAAGATTTATTGAGGAAGTCGGATCTTATTACTTGGAAACAGAAAAGATATTAATTTCAAGTGTGTTAAAACGTAAATTTATTCATATTGATGAGACAACAATAAATATAAAAGGGCAAAATCAATATGTTTGGGTATTAAGAAATGATGATTCAGTCTATCTTAAACATACTGAAACAAGGGAAAATGAATTTATCAAAAATTTATTGAAAAATTATGCTGGCATAATCATAACAGATTTTTATACCGGATATGATAATGTAAACTGCATAAAACAAAGATGTTGGGTTCACTTGATAAGAGAAATTAACAATGCTTTGTGGCAAGCTCCATTTGATAAAGAATTCCAATTATTTGTCGAGGCATTAAGAGATTTATTATTGCCAATAATGAAAACAATTCAGAAATCACGATGATATTTTATGGCACAATAATCCAGCGGAAATAATTGTGAAACATTTAAAATTACAAGGTGATATTTCAAAATCATACAGCGCAGCAATAACTATCCATTATTTAAGTTTGCTTAGTATTATGCAAACTTGTCGATTTCAAAACAAATCGTTTTTTCATTTTTTGTTATCTGGCAAGCAAGATATAAAGGATTTTCGTAATGTTGATAAAACTTTAATTAACAAGAGGCCATACAATAGTAAATTTGACATTAATTTATTTCATTAAAAACATTGTAAATTAGCAGTAAAATATTTAACATATATGAGCAACATTAAATTATTTGAGAGCAAACAAATAAGAACGGTCTGGAATGAAGCAGACGAAAAATGGTATTTTGTTGTGACAGACGTTATTAAAGTGCTTACCGACACGCCCAACCCAAGCGATTATATAAAGAAAATG
>JBDRNO010000302.1:0-2461 GCA_043811005.1 Bacteroidota bacterium
TTAAATTTGATAATGTCTATTTAGGGATAAAGTATTCAATAAAATGTATCACGGGTTCTCCAGATATAAATAAAATATTCGTTCAATCGAGAAGATTTTATGGTACTACTACTGATGTATATGAATCTTCAGCGGCGCCAAGCGGTATTAATAGAATGATTGACAATATACTGGATCAATATTTTATAAGCAGAAATAACAATAATAAAAACTTTTATTACAGTACAGAGTATACAACTACTATTGGCGGGGTATCATATAAAGTACTTCCTGGACATGCCATAATATCTTTTTCCGGTCTTGAAAATGAAGCACAGTATAAAGCTGTACGGCAAGTCTGTGTAAAAACACAGGTTGTATCTGACGTTCTAAATGAATGGGAATACAGCATTGATGAACTCGTTATTATGTTTCATAAAAGTGTATCCATTAAGAAAGCAGTTTATAGCCCATTCAAGGCTAGAATTTTCGACGATACATGGGGCGGAAGAAAAACGGCTGCTAACCTTATGGAAAATCCCAAAGATTTACTTGAACATTTTAATCGTTTACAGTGCTTTTCCGATAGTTCGTCTCCACCATCGGGAGGGTGGGGTAAAGGATATGCTGTTGGTGCTAAAATAAAAACTGGATTTACAGGATTGAGTAGCTTTGATAATGTTATAGATGCAAATTTTACTATCCTTGATGACTATAAGGCGGCGGGACAAATACTTGATTATGATGAAATGTATACAGACAAATTAAAAAGAAGTGTCTGTATTGATTTTCACCTTGGCAGCTGGGTAAACAAGGACGGAGAAGAATGTGTTAATAGTATTATTAAATCTGAAACAAGTCCGCCTGATGCAATTACTCTTGCTGATATTGTCGATCTTAGTAGTATTGTTATTACCGAGCCTTCACCTGCTGATATTTTCCCGGAACCTTTTGTAAGGTATAGAAAAAATTTTGCAACGGGAGAGTATGAATCATTAATAAAAGTAACAAATGTCGATGCCGAAACGTATGTTGCTGGCTATGTTGAAGGATTGACAGACTCAGAAGCAGAAGAAATTTGGGATCGCTGCCATGCTCTATGGTTAAAAGCAAAGCACCTTGAAAAGCCACCGAGTAACTTGACAGATAAAATATGGTTCAATGGTGTAAATGCAGATATTATCGCAAGAGATTATATATTTAATTGGGTAGACTGGATGTTCAATCCAAGCATATCATTTAAAGTACATTATAATAAAGCGGGAAGCTGGGAAGAAACGCATAGATTTACAATTCAATTACCACATCAAACTGCGGATACCGTCTTTGAATGCTTGTTAACAAAAATAACCGTTGATCCAAACCCGCCTTTTGATGTAACTATTGATGCCATAATATTCAGAGAAACTATACCGGAAGATTATTTGATAAAAGATACGTGGATAAATTATGGCGATGATAACGACTGGAAAGATATGTGGGTAAACTATGGCGATGACAATGACAAAGTGGACACAATGTAATGGCTAAAAATGTACATATAGAACATATCTGCGGAACTGAAGCCGATGTTAGAACTAATATCGATGCTTTACAGTTAGGTATACTATCCGACCAGAATGAGGAAATGGTATACAGTAATCTAACCGGAAGTAAGATTTATTACATAGCAAATCAAAAATACTGGAACGGTGCGGCTTTAACATATTGTAATGTTGATTTTGGACAGGTAACAGTTCATAGTGATTTATTAGTAAGTGAGTATATTAAACGGTCTGGCGGAACTGATGATTTTATACGGTTTGAAAATGATAAGATTACTGCACAAGTTGGGGGGGCAACTGCGGTTACTTTTGAACCGACTGTAACTACGTTTATTCAGGATATACATTTGCTTGGCACGACATCGCCTAAATTTACAATTGAATGTTCCGATGCAACCGACCCGTTATTAATATTTAAGACTACTAATACGGCTCACGAAATACAAATCTCTTTAGATGAAAACGTAACACCTGATGACTTGCAGATATTCGGACAGACTGCCGGTGTGGATATGTGGGTAAGTATTCAGGCAGTAGCGGGACAAGATGCTATTTTATATTTAAAAACGGCTGGCGTTGGCAGTGCAAGAATATCGCATACTTCTGCGGACAATTTTTTAATACAAAACGATATACAGGACAAAGATATAATATTTGCCGTTGACGATGGTGGAGTAGCAAAAACAATAACATGGGATGCCGATGTAGACCAATTAAAACACTCAGCGGGAACTTTTAATTTCCACGATGATAATTTAACCACTACCGGAAGTATAACCGGCAATTCCTTCATCACAGCTTCCGACATAGGCATAGCAGCGGATACGGATTTAATGCAGTTAGCATCAAATGTATTGGTTGTAAATGGTGTTATAAGAGCTGACCCTGGTACAGTTGGCGCTCCGTCATATTCATTTATCGGTGATACTCACGGTGGA
>JBDRNO010000303.1:0-11814 GCA_043811005.1 Bacteroidota bacterium
AGCACCATACTTCTATTCTGCCCGTGATCTGCTTACGGAACGGATAACGCGTATCGCGGACAATAAAAAAGTTAATGTCTACCTTGAATCAAAAGTGACAGAATTGACCGGATTCATAGGAAATTTCAAAGCAACCATTCAATCGCTTGACGAGAATCCGGCTAAGGGGAATAAACCGGTTGAAGTGGAGATTGGAAATGTGGTGGTATCCACAGGATATAAAGAATTCGATGCGTCACGCATCGTTCACTATGGATACGGTAAATTACCAAATGTCATTACCTCTTTCGAATTAGAGAAGATGATACGTGCCGGACGGATTGTGACGAAGGAGGGTAAAATACCCGGATATGTCGCAATTATTCACTGTGTCGGGAGCCGGAGCCACGAATTCCACACCTATTGCTCAAGTGTCTGCTGTATGACCGCATTAAAATATGCTCATGAGATCAAATCTGCAAATCCGGAATGTTATATCTCAGATATCTATATTGATATGCATGCTTTTGGAAAGGGGCATGAGGATTTTTATCGCCGGTCATCAGAAGCCAAGACCTTATTCCTGATGTATGAAAAAGGTGACAGACCGATAATTCACAAGGCATCGCCGAAAGATGATTGTGAAATGCTTATTGAAGTCAATGAAAAGCTTTCTGGGGAGCTTATTGAAATCCCGGCTGATCTGGTTATCCTTATGGTTGGAATGGAAGCCCGTGAAGATTCGCACGAAATAGCCCGCATTGTCAATATCAGCCAGGATAAAGACGGATGGTTCATACAGAGTCATCCGAAACTTGAACCGGTTGCTACCACAACAGATGGAATTTTTATTGCAGGAACATGTGTTGCTCCAAAGGATATTCCCGATACCATTGCACAGGCAAGAGCCGCGGCGGCCAGGATAATGGCAAGAATTGCGAAAGGCAAGATCGAGGTTGATGCACTTTATTCGGAAGTGAATGAAGAAAAGTGCTCGGGGTGCCGGTTCTGTAATCAGCTTTGCCCCTACAGCGCCATTGAATTCAACGAAGAAAAAAAGCAGAGTTATATCATAAGTGCATTATGCAAAGGATGTGGGGTTTGCGTTGCAGCATGCCCGTCCTCAGCAATCAAAGGCAGGCATTTTACAGATCAGCAGGTACTTGCACAGGTAGATGGATTATTTTGCGGGTTCGAGAGGTAAAACAGATATCATAAAGAAAAGCGTATCAATATAAATCCTACCCAGGAGATAACCTGAAAAAGTTATATCTTCTTGTCGTTCATCATAACACCTTACTTGAATTGCTGGTGTATACTTCTTGCAGAGTAGAATTATCCTGTGAGCCAATGAGAAAAAAGAGTAATTTTGATTATCAATAACCTTTAGCGACCATACTTGTAGTGAGCATTGCCTGCAGTGAGGCTCTCGAATTGTCGAACCATTGTAAACTAATAAATGAAAAATGTCTATTTTGTTAAAATTTTCTTTTGATGCACGAATTATCAATTGCAATGAATATTATTGATATTGCTTCTGAAGAGGCAAAAGTAAATAATCTTTCTGTAATTGATGAAATAGAAATTGAAATCGGGACATTATCGGGAGTTGAAATTGATGCGCTTAAATTTGCCATGGAAATAGCTACAAAAAAAACGATACTTGAAAATTCTAAAACAATAATTACAGAAATTCCAGGGCAAGCCCGTTGTTTGATTTGTTCAAAAGAATTCGTGATAGATAGCTTTTTCGCACAATGTCCTGAATGCAAACAATTTAATCTTCAGATTATCCAGGGGCAGGAATTAAGAGTAAAATCGTTGAATGTGTATTAAGTCAGGATTGCAATTTTTGGTAAAAATTTTTGTATATTACATTAAAACCCGGAAAATACTATGTGTGATACTTGTGGTTGCGGTCAACCCGATAGTCCATATACTATCAAAAGACCTGACGAAGAAATAATTAGTCAGGAAAAGGATAATTATTCTCACCATCATACCCATGAACATGATGATGAATACAATCATCATTCTCACAAAATCGTGATTGAGCAGGATATTCTGCAAAAGAATAATTTAATTGCTGAAAGAAACCGGGGTTATTTTGAAGCAAAAAATGTTTTAGCATTAAATTTAGTAAGCTCGCCGGGCTCAGGAAAAACCTGCCTTATTGAGAGAACAATAAAAGATTTGAGTAAGGAAATAAATTTCTTTATTATCGAAGGCGACCAGCAAACAATGCTTGATGCTGAACGCATCCAAAAAGCAGGTGCGCCGGTTGTTCAGATAAATACAGGGAATGGATGTCATCTGGATGCCGATATGATAAATAAGTCGATTAAAAAACTTGAAATAGTTAATCATTCCGTCTTAATTATTGAAAATGTCGGTAATCTTGTATGTCCTTCATTATTTGATTTAGGGGAATCGTACCGAATTGTTATTATCAGCGTTACAGAGGGAGACGACAAACCCCTGAAATATTCGACTATGTTTTATAGTTCAAACCTATGTATAATTAATAAGACAGATTTGCTTCCGCACGTTGATTTTGATGTAAAAAAATGTAAAGAGTCCGCTTTAAGAATAAATCACCATTTACAATTGTTTGAAATGTCGGTAAAAAACGGGGAAGGACTTGAAAATTGGTATGGCTGGTTAAGAGAGCAATACAAAAAATTGTTATGAGAGAGTACCAAAATTATTTCATTAATCATTTCTTATAATCTCATTTATCCTTTTGCATACTCCCGGTATAGCATCGGCTATTTTTTTTGAAACAGAAGCAGTAACCTCTTCCGGAATATTTTCAACCTGACAGGCAATAATTATAACATCAACTTTACAAAAATCTTTTAATTCTTTTAACAAATTTGAAGTTGGAAGCTGATGCATAGAGAAATCATCAATTTTTTTTGGGAATTTCATCTATAGGCAGTTCAAATATTTCACCGGGAGTTTTTGCAGCATCTACAGCATCAACAATAATAATTTTCCTAGGTCTTCTTTCACTAAGAGTAATATCAAACAGAATATTTCTTACACTGCTACCTGCATTAATTACCACTATATCTTCAGGAAGATTATAATTTTTCTGAAGTTCTTCAGCAACGTTAGGACCAAATCCATCATCACCAAACAAGATATTACCGCATCCTAAAATAAGAATGTCATAATTACAATGAGAAGGTGTGATATCCATAAAAAATAGTTGCCACAATATGCATATGCACGCGAATTCTGTATTAACGAACCGGTTAGTGATGCAATGTAATAAATTTTCAGACACTATTTCAAAAAGTCTTGGTAAAGTTAAAAAACAGTTAATCAATGAGATAATTTACGCAAACGGACTTCGGAATATATAAAGTTATCAAATATTAGCCATACATTTAAGGAATCCATACCATCGATTAAGACCGAGGACAGATTGAGTCGCAATTTAAGTAATGAAGATTTGACAGGCACTGTAAATAAAAATATAATACGTTTGGCTGATGGAATCTTTGAATTATAAAAGCATTCAAAACGGCGATTAATTGGATTTAATAGCAAAATCGGACCTCCTCCCGATGCTTTCCAATTATCACTATACCCTGATTGATTTTTTTTTGAAGATAAATGATAAGACAAATATATTATAACATGAGTATCTGGTATCAATAACAAGCTTTTATTGATTTTCTTCGTTTGCCCCTGACCCTAAAGGGTGCGAAGAAAATCAATTACTCCCTTTAGGGCCGGGGCAAATAATTGATTTTCAAGCACTATTTTATTATTATTATTGATAACCCATAGTCATACATTATAATTGTTTAATTCAAGAAATTTTCATATATTTCATTGCTGGTATTCTGAAACAGGAATAAGAATGATCCGTTCTTTTTGAAATTCATAAACCGGATATGAGGAGAAGATAATAGGAAGTCTACCATAAATAATAATTACTGAAGGGTACACCTAAGATTAACCATTATTAATTAACTATGAAACACGATGTTATAATTGTCGGTGGAGGAGTCAGCGGAACTGCCCTTCTTTACACTATAAGCAAATACACAGATGTCAAGAACATCGGATTAATTGAAAAGTATGCTGGTTTCGGGCTTGTTAGTTCATCTGCCATCATGAATAGTCAGACCCTTCATCTTGGAGAAATCGAAACAAACTACACACTTGAAAAAGCAAGAAAGGTCAAACATAAGGCAGATATGGTAATGAAATATCTAGAAACTGAAAAGGCCTTAAAGGGCGATGAAAAGCTTTTTATTAAAGTTTCGAAAATGGTACTTGCAGTCGGCAAGGAACAGGTTGATGCTCTTAGGGAAAGATTTCCACCATTCGGTCAGCTTTTCCCAAAACTGAGAATGATAGGGAAAGAAGAAATATGCAGAATTGAACCAAGGGTTCTGGAAGGTCGGGATCCGGATCAGGATCTGCTGGCTCTGGTAACAGAGGACGGATATACTGTTGATTTCGGAAAATTGAGCCATTCCTTTGTAAATAATGCAAAAACGCTTAATCCGGATAGTTCAATTTATCTCTCAACAAAAGTTAAAAAAATCACCCGGAAAGGAGATGTTTTCAAATTAAGTACCAATAAAGGAGAGTTTGAAGCTAATGCTGTTATTATAACCGCCGGTAGTCATAGCCTGAAAATTGCCAAATCGCTTGGTTATGGTAAAAACTATTCAATCCTTTCAATAGCAGGAAGTTATTATTCAGGACCTAAAGTCCTTAATGGTAAAGTTTATACGATGCAGATTGATAAACTTCCATTCGCGGCAATTCACGGTGATCCGGACGTACTTGATGAAAATATCACGCGGTTTGGTCCAACGGCAAAACCGGTATTTTTTCTGGAAAGATACAACTATTCAACTTTCTTTGATTACTGGAAAACATTCGGTTTCAGCATTAAACCGTTGTTAAGTATACTGAAGATTTCCTCTGACAGGGTTATTTTCAACTACCTTCTGAGGAATGTCACTTATGAAATTCCCTTTATCGGGAAACGCTTGTTTTTAAAAGAAATCAAGAAGATTGTCCCGAATATAAACCTGGAGGAAATAAAATCTTCCAAGAGAAGAAAAATGGGCGGATTAAGACCACAGATGATGAATAATACCACAAGAAAACTCGAGATGGGTGAAGCTAAAATTACCGGGGATAAGATCATCTTCAATATCACTCCCTCGCCCGGTGCGTCAACATGCCTGGGAAGTGCATTCGAGGATACAATAAAACTAATGGAGTTTCTTGACAATAAATTCAGCTTTAACAGGGTGCAATTTGAGAAGGATCTGGTGTTATGATTTGGATATATTGATAAACAATTATCAGGCAGTTAAATGCTTTAATTAACTATCAGGAATGAATAATAAAACTGATAATATTCTTCTGAAAAGCATGTACTCATCAACCAGCCCCCTTTTCTTGCGAACAAAAAAAGGGGCGTATGACTTTTTAGCCCTTCCTTGGAAAGAAGAGAGAGTTTGGGGTGAGTTTATGAGACAAAATAATTGATATTTAAACATTTATTATATTTTTTTATTGAAAGCCGATACTCAATATACTTTATAATAACATAATATAAAATATTATATCATATTCCTCAAATTTCAATACCATGGAAGAAAATAAATTCTTGTCCCAATTAAATGATTCAATTAAAAAGTCATGTCAGATTGAATATGAGCTTTTTGAAAAAAATGATGTCAAGCGAGGTCTTAGAAATAAAGATGGAACCGGTGTTCTAGTCGGCCTTACCAATATTGGTGATGTTGTCGGATACAAAAAAGAGAACGATAAGGTAATTGCTATTCACGGCCGGTTACTTTATCGGGGAATACACATTGAAGATATAACAAAGGGATTTCAGGAAGAAGGCCGTCAGGGGTTTGATGAAACAGTGTTTCTTTTACTAACCGGCAGGCTTCCAAATAAAGAGGAGCTTGAACAATTTTCTGCCCATATGGCCTCACTCCGATCGCTGCCCGATCATTTTATCAAGGATATGATTCTGTCTATGAAAGGCAAAGATGTACTCAATATACTTGCACGTTCAGTACTGGGGCTTTACATACTCGATGATGACCCTGATAATATTTCATTACCTAACATGGTTAAACAAACGTTCAATATCATAGCAAAGTTTCCATCGATCATTGCATATTCTTATCAGGCGTTTAACCATGTTTACCAGGGAGGACCTTTAATAATCCGGTATCCGAAGGAGACTCTTACTACTGCAGAAAATTTCCTCTATATGGTAAAAGGTGAAGGTTCTCAATTCACCAAGCTTGAAGCTGACGTTCTTGACCTGGCGCTTGTTCTTCATGCCGAGCATGGCGGGGGTAATAACTCGACATTCACAATCAGGGTAATCAGTTCCAGCGAAACCGATATTTATTCTGCCGTTACATCTGCAATCGGCTCATTAAAAGGACCATTACACGGAGGTGCAAACCTGAAAGTTCTGGAAATGATGGATGATATAAAAAGAAATGTAAAAAACTGGAAGGACCAAACTGAAGTTGAACAATACCTTTTAAAAATTTTGAATAACCAGGCATTCGACAAAACAGGGAAAATATATGGCCTGGGACATCCAGTATATACAATTTCAGATCCCCGGGCAGCACTGTTAAAAGAAAAAGCCAGGGATCTGGCAATTGAGAAAAACAGGTATGATGAGTTTCTGCTTTATGAGATGGTTGAAAAAATTACACCCAGGGTATTTAAAATATTCAAAGGTGAACAATCAGAAAAAGTTGTATGTGTTAACGTTGATTATTACTCAGGATTTGTTTATTCCTGTATTGGTATGCCAAAGGAACTTTTTACTCCTCTCTTTGCAATGGCAAGAATTGCCGGGTGGTGTACTCATCGGATTGAAGAGTTAACATTTTCCGCAAAACGTATAATACGACCCGCTTATAAAAGTGTGTATGGCAAACAGGAATACATACCACTAGCAAACCGGCATGAACATATATA
Source organism: Bacteroidota bacterium (assembly GCA_043811005.1). Lineage (GTDB taxonomy): Bacteria > Bacteroidota > Bacteroidia > NORP154 > NORP154 > JBDRNO01. The sequence continues at coordinate 6,982 of JBDRNO010000303.1, forward strand.
ATAATTAACAGGTACCATAATGAAATATTTTATAGATGAACTCTTTGAAAAGGCATATGATTTAGAACTGGAGGGTAATTTTAAGGAGTCAGCTAAGCTTTTTGAAGAAAATCTGAAAAAACATCCTGATAGCATTCTTCTTTTAATGGAATTAGCCGATATTTATTATATGCTGGGTGAAATTTCTAAATCAATCAGTTATTACGAAAAGATACTGAATCTAAAACCTGAAAGTGCCTATATTTTATACAAAATTGGGGTTGCATTATATCGCTCAACTAATTTTACCAAAGCGATTGCAGTTTTTAATAAAATCATTAAATCAGGTAAGTACCTTCCAATGACTTACCTGTGGTTGGGTTTATGCTATTATCATTTAGGGAAAAGAGAAAAAAGTATCGAATCATACAGGAAATTACTTGAATACTGTCCCGAAACCATAATGTCTAACTATTATATGGGAATTGCCTTAAAGGCATCAGGAAAGTATGATGAAGCAATAGTACATCTTGAAAAACTTTTAAATCAATCTGACCAGCATGTTTCGGCTCTTTACCACCTTGGCAGAACATATATGAAGAACTATAACTACGAAAAGGCCAGAATCTATTTCAAAATGGTACTGGAGCTTGATCCGGAGAATACGAATGCATTAGAGATGTATGATTTTCTTTGCAATGACTCAAAATGAATACTAAAATAGAAGATTATCAGAAGTTTAATAAGATACACTTAAGGGTTTGTTCATTTTACAATAATAATCTTTTCAATCTGGCCGGGGGCAGCCCTTTACAGCGCAGGATTATGATTCAGGCGACCTGGATACCGGGAAATTTATTCCACCTCCCAGACCGATCCTGAATTGAGGAGATCATCCATATTCTTTATTTCAGAATCCTTCTGAATATCTTTTATTTGGGCCTCAACAGCCGTTTCATAGGTAGGCCATGGAACAGCCCTTATAATTCCGAGTGCCAAAGGGTATTCCGGATATCTCATACTGGCAAGCATATAATGAATTCCCGGATTGCTTTCATGGGCATCATGTACAAGAAGATCTTTTTCCGTGATGTCGTTCCCCCCGATTCTTACCACTTTAAGTTTTAATACGTCGAGAATCAGTCCGCTCCGGCTATCACTGCCAAAGATCATTGGTTCTCCGTGCTTCAGGATAATAGTTCTGTCATCCCGTACTTCTTTATCTGTCACAACATCATGTATTCCGTCATTAAAAATAACGCAATTCTGAAGCACTTCAACGACAGATGTTCCTTTATGCTTTGCTGCCTCTATATAGATACTGGTAGAAAGAGAGACATTGGTGTCGACGGTTCTCGCGAAGAATTTACCTTTTGCTCCGATTACCAGTTCCCCCACTGAAAAAGGTTCTTCCAAAGTTCCGAAAGGAGAGGTTTTAGTAACGAGTCCTTTATTTGAAGTTGGCGAGTATTGTCCCTTGGTAAGGCCATATATTTCATTGTTAAACAAAATAATATTAATATCTATATTACGTCTTACCGTATGAATGAAATGATTCCCTCCTATTGCCAGAGCATCACCATCACCGGTGATCTGCCAGACAGAAAGATCAGGATTTGCAATTTTTACTCCGGATGCAATTGCTGAAGCTCTTCCGTGAATGCCATGGAAGCCGTATGTATTCATATAGTAAGGAAATCTGGAAGAGCATCCAATGCCAGATACGAACGCAAATTTTTCTTTTGGTATTCCAAGCTCAGACAAAGCTTTTTGCACTGAGCTCAGGACTGCATGGTCACCACAACCGGGACACCATCTTACCTCCTGGTCGCTCTTAAAATCCTTCGGACTATATTGAATTAATTGTGTATCTGTCATTTTATTTGCCCTCCAGTAATTTAATACAGTTATCTTTGATTTCTTTCACTGTAAAGGGGATTCCCTGGATTTTATTTAACTGATGATAAGTAAATTCCTGGAAATTCATTCTCAGGTAGCTGGCAAACTGGCCCAGGTTAATCTCACATACAATTATTTTTCTGAATTTACCGAACACTTCTCTCACGTTTTGAGGAAGAGGTTTTATATAGTTGAAGTTTGCAAGGCTCACCTTATGTCCTTCACTTTGAAGTTCCCTGACTGCGGTTACCAGGTGTCCGTACACCCCTCCCCAGCCGACAACCAGAAGGTCGCCGGAGTCTTTGCCATAGACTTTAAGATCAGGTATTTTTTCAACAACACGTGCAACTTTTTCTTCCCTGATCTTGACCATATACTCATGGTTTTCCGGGACATAAGATACAGTTCCCTTAATGGTTTTTTCAAGACCCCCGATACGATGTTCCATTCCCGGAGTGCCTGGTATAGCCCAGAACCGTGTCAGTCTTTTGTCATCGCGCTTATATGGTACATATGGATCTTCACTTTTTTTTGCAAATGGCGGTTTTATTTCAGGAAGATCAGCCATTTCAGGTATGCACCATGGTTCTGATCCGTTTCCAAGGTATCCGTCAGTTAGCAGAATCACAGGAGTCATATGCTCAAGTGCTATCCTTGAAGCCTCAAAAGCAAAGTCAAAACAATCGGATGGTGAGCTGGCAGCTATCACAACTACCGGACATTCACCATTCCTTCCGTACAGTGCCTGCATAAGGTCGGCCTGTTCGGTTTTGGTAGGTAATCCTGTTGATGGTCCGCCTCTCTGAACATTTACAATGACAAGGGGAAGTTCGGTCATAACCGCCAGCCCGATAGCTTCCGACTTAAGTGTCAGACCCGGACCGGATGTGGTTGTGACGGCCAGGTAACCTGCAAAACTTGCACCAAGAGCCGTACATATTCCGGCAATCTCATCTTCTGCCTGGAGACTCTTGACGCCAAGATCTGTCCTGGAAGCCAGCTCTTCGAGAATTCCTGTTGCAGGTGTAATAGGGTATGAACCAATAAACAGCTTAAGTCCGGCCTTTTCTGCTGCAGCAATAAAACCCCAGGCCGTAGCAGTATTTCCGTTTATATTCCTGTATCTCCCTTTTGCTATCAGGGCAGGACTGATTTGCACTGGGGTCAGAATTTCAATCGTTTCGGCATAATAGTAACCTGCTATCAGGACAATTTTATTGGCTTTTGCTATTTCCGGTTCATTCTTGAATTTTTTGTCGCAATAATCTTCGGTATAATCCAGCTTCATGTTAAACATCCAGTATACCATACCAAGTGCAAACATATTTTTGGTTCGAAGAACGGATTTCGGATCCAGGACGGAATCCTTAAGGGCTTCTTTTACCATCAAAGAAATCGGGGCTGCAATAATGTTATAATCTTCCAGCTTTTCCTCCTTTATGGGATCTTCCAGGTAGCCGGCCTTTTCTATATTCTTTTTCGTAAAACTGTCTTGATCATAAATGATTGTACTCCCCTCCTTTATCCACATGACATTGGCCTTAACAGATGCTGGATTCATTGCCACCAGCACATCAGCATAGTCGCCCGGAGTATTAATCTCAGAATGGCCCAGGTGGACAGTAAATCCGGAGACACCGCCCACGGTTCCCTGTGGTGCCCTTATCTCTGCAGGATAGTCAGGGAAAGTAGATAAATCATTTCCATACAAGGCAGCAGTGTCGGAAAAGAGCGTTCCCGCCAGCTGCATCCCGTCACCCGAATCACCGGAAAACCTAATAACAACTTCGTCTTTTTCGATGACCAGTGATTTTCTGCCCATGATTTCTATTTGTAGTTATTTAATTCCTTTTCTCTTGTACTGGCTATGCATAAAAATAAATGCATACAAAAACATACATATCTTCAATGCATCAGGTGAGTTCCTTACTCGGCATTCTCTGGTATGATTTGTAATTCCGGCAATTGTAATTCAGACACAAATTTACGTATTTTTAAAATCGAAAATTCAATCAAAAAATACACTATTCTCCATGATTTTGGACATGTTTCCGTGACAGAAACACCTGAGGGAATTAAAGATAATGTGAAATCGGAGACAGGGGGGATTACCTGGGGTGATCCCATTGGGGATATTTTGCAACTCTAAATTACTTCCGGCTTGTTTCACTCGCTAGGTCTTTTTGTTTTTTATCTTCCATCATTCAGATAAACCTGGTTCGGCCGGTAATAAAGATGGTGACAGTGCTCCCCGCTTTGCGGAAGTCTTTTAAGAACGCTTTTTAACCACTGGTATGGTTCTCCATTGTTGATTTTACATGTCCCCAGAAACGAGTATACAATGCTGCCTGCTTTGCTGCCTGATGTGACCCGGCAAACAGATAATTCTTTCTGCCAATGGCAACCGGATTGATTTTTCTATACGCAACTCTTTCCACCGTTCAAAAAAGCTACATCAATATTCTGTCTCTCTCAGGCAATTCTGCTTCTTCAACATCCAGTCCCAGGCTTAACTGGCCCGGATAATTGGCAATATACCGCTCACTCTTGCTACCAAATATCATCCTCTTGAGCTGGGCAAGTTTCTGTTTCAGGTATAAATATTCAGCCTGTAATCCCGAATAGGCTTCTTTTAAGGCTTCATATTCCTCTATTGAAACAACCTGACTATTCGTGTATGTTATTTGCCCGTTCTGCATATTGCAAAAATGACAAAAACAGACTTTTAACCCTAATATTTTCAGGTGTTTTTATTTAGAAGCCGAAAGAGAATTGTTGATAAAATACCGCCTCCTTTGTTTGTATTTTTCAACAGAAATACCTTCTACCATAAGCATTACTCAAATTTTAATTTCTTTTTATTCTATATCTGTCAATAATAAAATTAAATGAGTATCTGGAATCAATAACAAGCTTTTATTGATTTTCTTCGTTTGCCCCTGACCCTAAAGGGTG
>JBDRNO010000304.1:0-17325 GCA_043811005.1 Bacteroidota bacterium
ATGCAATCATCATCATCAATAGCTGTAACCATATTTGTGTTTTTGATGTTATGTATCCATGGCACATGCTTGTCGCCAATACCCTCGATCCTGTGCCCGCCAAAACCGTTCATCAACAATGTAGGGCATTGCAGCGCTTCGGAAGCAACCACTTTGATATAGGGAAACTTTGTTCGTAAGAAATCCCCTGCTGCAATAGTGCCTGCCGAGCCGGTAGCAGATACAAAAGCAGCCAATTGGCTTTTTTTGTTTTTTACCTCATTGAATACTTCTTCGATGGCAGGTCCGGTTATATTGAAATGCCATGCAGAGTTGCCAAACTCTTCGAATTGGTTAAAGATAATGCACTCTTTACGTGTTCTTCTTATTTCCCAGCATTTATCGTAGATCTCCTTAACATTGGATTCGCAGCCCGGTGTAGCTATCACTTCAGCGCCAATATTCTTAAGCCATGTAAACCTTTCCTTGCTCATCTCTTCAGGCAATATTGCTACTGATTCGCATCCCATCAGGTATGAATCAAAAGCCCCTCCCCTGCAATAGTTGCCTGTTGAAGGCCAAACAGCTTTATGGTAGGTAGGATCAAATTGTCCGGTCGTGATTCGCGGAGCCATGCAGCCATAAGCTGCTCCGACCTTATGAGAACCCGTTGGGAACCATTTACCGATCAGTAATACAATCCTGGCATTAACACCTGTTAGCTCTTTGGGAAATTCAATGTAATTAACACCTCCAAACAAACCACCATTCTCTTTGGGTTCATTCTTCCAGGTAATTCTAAAAAGATTAAGTGGATGTAGATCCCATAAGCCGATATCTTTTAGCTTATCTTGTATCTTTTCAGGAATCAACCCGGGATCTCTTTGCTGTGCAAGGGTCGGCAGGATGATACCCTTTTCACGAAACCGCTTGACAGCATTGTTAAGCATATCTTTATTCGTGACTTTGTCAATGGTTTGGATCATTTTTATTGATGTTTTGTATTTGTAAAATTATTTTTCTGCAAAAATAAACCTTTCAAACATACAAATCCTTAGCACCTTCGAGTAGAATACTCATTTCCGTAGCCATTTTAAAGGAATATTCCCGTATGCCGGGATTCATGAACTCAATATCTGTTATTCGAAAATCTTTTTTGTTGAACCTGGTTGCAACATCCTCATTTTCAAATAAATAAATATTATCATCTAAAGTTAAGCTTGATGTATTTTTCCCATCTTTAAATAATAATATTATCTTCTTACCTGACTTTATTATAAAATATCCATTTTCAGCTTCATTAAAGCTCTTTTGGGTTAAATAAAAATTAGGTTTGTCCTTGAACGGAGAGCCATTTGTGGGGCAAAAGGTAGTACAATTACCGCATTCATTGCAGAAATCGCTAATATTTAATATCTGAAATTTTTGCTCTACTTTAAAAATTTCATCATCTTCAATTACAACCTGATTGCCTTTTTTAATCGCTTTCCGGAGGTGATATTCTATAGGTTCTGTGATATATGAATAATTAGCCCTGTTGGGACAAACTGTTTCACAAATATTACAGATGTCATTGCAACATAAGCATCGTGAGGCTTCATTTACTGCCTGTTCTTCTGTTAAAGCAGGTACTATTATGTCAAAATATTTTCTATCATCAATGTCTGTCTTTACTGGTAAAATGCCATATTCTCTTTTTGCTCTTTTTACACGATAATCAGTAAGTGATAAATCTTTATCCGGCTTGATAAAATCTTCATTGTAATCTTTCTGAGATTTCTTAATAATATTCTGTGCTACTTTTCGTCCATCAGCTACTGCATCAATTATACTTGAAGCTCCGCGTAAAGCATCTCCCCCAAGATAAACATTTTTGATTTTTGTTTGGTAAGTTTCTTTATCTGTTTCCATTAAATCCTTTTCAATAAAGTCAAGAACAGGTTGCTGTCCTATGCAAACAATAACTGAATGACCTGAGACTGTATCAGTAACTGATTCATCATATTCGGGAGAAAAATCGCCATTCTCATTAAATACACTTATACATTTTTTCAACTCAACTTTGGATAAATTATTTTCACCTTGGGATGGAACAATTTTTACAATACCCCATCCATTCATAATCCGGATACCTTCTTTTTCGGCTTCTTCAATTTCCCAGGCATAAGCAGGCATTTCGTGTCTCTGTTCAAGACATACCATTGTGACTTTCTTTACATTCAATCTAATTGCTGTTCTTGCTGAATCAATTGCTACATTTCCACCGCCAATAATTACTATATCATTTCCTAATTCTACCGATTGGTTGTTACGTAAATCAGACAAAAACTTCAAAGCGTCAAGAACATTTTTTGCATCTTCGCCTTCTATATTGAGCTTCATAGCAGATTGAGCACCTGTTGCGATATAAACATATTGGTTATTTGCATGAAGCTCTTCAAAAAGCATTTTATCCACTTTAGAGTTATAATGTATTTTAATCCCAAGGTTTTCTATTCGTTTAATATCTTTTTGTATAGCTTCATTGGTCAGACGAAATGCAGGAATAGCATCAGAAATCATACCACCGGGAAATGATTTGGTTTCATATACATTCACCTCAAATCCTGCTAAAGCAAGGAAATAAGCACAGGATAAGCCCGAGGGACCGGCTCCGATGATTGCTGTTTTTATGCCATTGTTTTTGGCAGGTTTAATTTTGAAGGCGGAGTCACGTGACTCCGCCTTCAAAATTAAACCATGATCTTTTTCAGCAATAAACCGTTTTATCTCTCTTATCATTAAAGGATTATCATAATTTATCCGGCTGCATTTAGTTTGGCAAAGATGGTTACAAACCATTCCTAAAACTGTTGGAAATGGATTTGTTTGCATTATCACTTCAAAAGCCTTTTGGAATTCGCCTCTTGATGTATAATACATGTATTCGGGAATATCCTGGTTGCCAGGACATGTATTAACGCATGGTGCTTTAATGCAATCAAAATATTTAAGTTCGCGTTCTGTTTTGATGTTTGGTTCGTAGAATGGAATTTTTTTATATGCTTCATTTTCTAATACATCATTTGCATATTTATTCAAATTGAGTAAAGCTGCTTCGTGAATTTGAAGGTTACCTACCCCGTCTTTTTTAACAATGAAATCATCAATATTTTCCGCTCCGAATTCATTAAATTGCTTATTCAGTTCTGTAAGATATTGATGTAATCTGCCATATCCACCAGGCTTGAGAATGTCGGATGACACTGTTACAGTTTTTAGTCCACAAGCTAAAATATCTGCTACATTAAAGCAATCTGCTCCACCAGCGAATGAAATGTCAAGTTGTCCGTTAAATTCATTTTGCAGTTTCTTTGCAAGGTTGATAGCAATGGGATGTAATGCCCTGCCACTCATATACATCATTTCGGTTTCCTTGCCGAAAACATTCTTGTTATTGACTGATTCAAGTGTATTTGTAAGTTTAAGCCCGAACGAAACATTGTTTTTCTGAGCAGCATCCTGAAGTGATTTAATAATATTAACCGCATCAGGATATTTCAGGTCATGTTCAAAGGCAATATCAGGAACCTGGGTTTTGAAGCCCAGTTTATTGTTCAAAATATCCCGCAATTGTTCTGCTCCTAATAAAGTTGGGTTTAATTTAATGATTGTATGCAATTTCTTTTCTTCAATAAGGTACAAACCTATCTTTTCTATTTCCTCAGGCGGGCAGCCGTGCATGGTCGAGAGTGTAATATTGTCAGAGATCCGGTCAGGTATATCAATATTACCGATATCCGGGTATAATTTCAACAGTGATTCGATCTTTTTTTCTTTTTCATCTTTACAATTATTCATTTTGTCAAAGAACCACTGAACGTTCTCTTTCATTACTCCCTCCATATTGTAACCGACACTCATGTTGAAAATTTCTCCAGCCCCACCCCCCCGATACGCTCGTTCCTCGCTACGGGGCAGGCCGGCCCCTCCCCGAAGGAGAGGGGAAACCCTCCGCTTAACACCACCCTTTTTATTAGTATAACCAAATTTGTCTCTTAAAACATGGAGGATGATCCACGAGTTTAGATATTGGTCAAAAGACTCTTGAATTCGGAGTTCCTGCGACCATTCGCAGTTGTATCCCTCGTCCTGCATGTCAATACAGGGTTTTGAGACCTCAAGCTGATCAAGTGTTTGAATGGTTTTTAATTCGATATATCTTGCACCGCACAGCCACGCCATAACAATATTTTGAGCCAATTGTGTATGAGGTCCCGCAGCAACACCTATCGGAGTTTCCAATAGCTGACCGAATTGTGAGGTTTTGAAAGGATCAGTTTCGTTAGGTGTGAAAAACAATTCTTTTGGAACGCCAAATATCTGTCCTTTCTTTTCCTGGTATAGGATTAGATATAGAAGATGGTGAATTGAAACAGGAGAAAATTTGTCTGCCATGGTTGGTGGATTCAATAGTTTATAATCCACAAATATACGAATTATTGGTTATTGGTGTTGGATGGTTGGATAGTTGCAAGTTGCGGGTTACGGGTTGCGGGATTCAAGGATGCAGGATGACAATTGCTATTAAGGAACGTCATCTTACTTTAAAATTTCATATTTTTACCCACTAAAAACCACCAAATCATGAAACCATACTTTGTAATTACCCTATCAGTAATAATTCTTTTATTTTCTGTTAACATACCCGGTTCTTTTGCTCAAACAAAAGCAATAAAGCTGATCGGGGAGGGAAAATATGATGAGGCAAATGAGCTGTTGAAAAAAAAATATGATAAATCCCCTGATGATATCACTGTAAATTTTGCTTTTGCTAAATTATATATTGAAGAAGAATTTGAAGACTACGATATTGAGTATGCATATAAGTATATTAAAAAAACAGAAAAACTATTTCTCGGATCAGCAGAAACTGAAAGGAAGAAACTTGAAAAGATTCCCATTAACAAACAGATCATAACCAATGAAATAGACAAGATCAATGGAAAAGCATTTAAAAAAGCATTATGGGGAAACACCGTTGATAGTTACGAAGAATTCATAAAAACCCATCCGGATACTGATGAACTCATAAAAAAAGCGAAACAATCAAGAAATAAATTAGCATTTGATGAAGCAAAAAAGATCAATACATGGAAATCCTACTACTCATTTATTCAAAAGTATCCCAATGCCGACCAATATGGCAGGGCTAAGACAAAATATCAATTAATCATGAAAAAATACAAGTTGCTATATGAGGAAAAAGTTTGGGACGGAGAGCTTGTAACTTTACAAAAGTTTATTCAGGAGAATCCCGGGTTTCCACAAAACGAACCTTATTACGTAAAAGACCTGGAACTTGCAAACCAGGCATGGGAACTGGGTCTTACCGAAAGAATTCCCATGAGCCCCTTTGATCTGTCAGATACAAAAGGCACCAATATTAAAACTATAAGTAAAAACGATGAACTCAACAGGAGATTGAAACGTGAAGGTGCAAAAGCCGGTGTTATACAACTTACATTAATGTGGAATAATTATAATGACCTTGACTTGCGGTGTATAACCCCAAATGGTGAAAAGATCTGGTATAAAAACAGGACAGGCGATTCAGGTAGTGATCTGGATGTGGACATGAATAATACATATGGCGGAAGAATAGATGAAAATATTGACGGAACCGTTCCTGTTGAAAAAGAAACTTCAGTGCAACGCGTTAAAAGCATCCACAAAAAGAAAGTCTCTATTAAACCCATTGAACATATTTATTGGCCTGCCGGCAAAATCCCTTCCGGCAAATATAAAGTGTATGTCGTTCATTATATGAATTACCAGGAGCAATTAAAAGGTAACAAGGTGGAATTTTGTGAGGATCCCACAGAATACACTTTAAGAGTGGAGATCAACGGGAAATACCATGACTTTTCAGGTAAATTAACTTATTCAAAAGACAAGCCCGAACATTTGGTATATGAATTCGACTATAAAGCCCCGGGATTAATGAAAGTGGAGCTAAATGCTGAAACCAGGCAACAGTTTGATAAATACATCAAAGAGGCGGCTCCCAGGGAAATGGCTTATATTGCCGTTCAAAAATTAATCGAACAGGATATAAAAGAAAAAAAATGGGAATCGGCAATAGCAACATTAAAAAAATACCAAAGTTCCTTTTCTGCATCTCAAATCATGTTTAATAGAATTGGAGAGTTAATCCTGTTGGTTGAGAAGAAAGAACCACAAATTTCGGTTGAAAATCTTGGCCCTGGAGTTAATACTACCAGAGGTGAATATTCACCGGTCATCAGCGCAAATGACAAAATCCTGTACTTCTGCGGGAGAGACAGAACTGATAACATAGGAAAAGAAGACATCTTTTATTCTGAGATCATGTATAGTGATACTTACAGGGATGGGGTTATCGAAAGACCCAGGGAGTCTGTTTCCGATTATGTTTCAGGCACTTTCAATGAATTTATCGGAGATACAATAAGATCGGTAACCATCAATACAACCGAAGATAAAGTCATATACACTATCAGGGATACTATCAAAGACAGGGTTGGAAAGTGGGAAAAGTCAAAGTTGTTCGGGTATATAAATACATCATCGGAAAGCGAGGCGCCCCTGTCTGTTTCAGTTGACGGAAACACAATGGTACTTTTTAAAGCCGGTGATCTGCATTACAGTAAAAAAACCATATCCGGCTGGTCAAAGCTCGAAAAATTCCCTTATCCTGTTAATACTCAATTCTGGGAAGGAGATGCAATGCTGTCAAGTGATGGCAAGGCAATAATATTTGCGTCAAACAGACCCGGTGGATATAATATTAATGTTGACCAGGATTTTTATCACGGGGATGTAACTTATGCATCAGATATATATGTATGCACAAAGACCAACAACGGGTGGAGCAATCCAATCAATTTAGGAAAAAACATAAACACTGCGTTTTGCGAAAGAAGCCCTTTCCTCCACCCTGACATGAAAACCTTGTATTTTAGCTCTGACGGGCATTATGGATTAGGGAAGTTAGATGTATTTAAAGTTACCAGGTTATCAGAAACCGATTGGACAAAGTGGACGAAACCCGTTAATTTGGGGAAATCAATAAATACAACAGGGTCGGATTGGGGATATAATATCAACACTTCCGGACTATATGCCTATTTCGCTGCTGATAATGAAGCTAATAAATACCAGGAAGATATATACAGGGTAGAACTCCCCCCATACCTAAGACCCAATGTTGTTGTTACGGTTTCGGGTAAAGTATCGGATAAAAATGGAAAACATCTTGATGCAGATATTTACTGGGAGGATCTGACAGAAAACAAACCAATTGGAAATTTAAAAAGTAACCCCGGGGATGGTACATATTTCATTATCCTTCCGGCAGGAAAACTATATGGTTATTATGCTGAAAAAGATGGTTATTATCCCGTTTCCAAGAACCTCGACCTGAGAAAAACAAATACATTCCAGGAGATAAGGGAAAATATAACAATGGTTAGTATTGAAGACATGAAAAAGTTGGGAACCATAGTGAAGATCAATAACATTTTTTTTGATACTGATAAGACAATTCTCAGGCCCGAATCATATCCCGAGCTTAACAGGTTGACAAAAATATTAAAGGAGAATCCATATAGTAAAATTGAGATAATGGGACATACGGATAATGTTGGAACTGATGAGTATAACCAGGAACTCTCTGATGGAAGGGCAAAGGCGGTTTTTGATTATCTATTAAACCCTCAGGGTTTTGAAAACCCTGAGGGTTTTAAAGAACGTCTTACCTATAAGGGGTTCGGAGAGACCAAACCTGTTAGTACCAATGAAACAGAGAAAGGGAGGCAGAATAATAGAAGAGTAGAGTTTAAATTTGTTAATTAGCCTCTAAAAGTTGATTAATGATAGAATGTTGTGGCTAATTTTGTTGATGTTAATAAACCAGTACTGCAAGCATAAGTGGCAACCTTTCTATTTGTGAAGGAGACAATACTACCCTTACAGTTTCGGGTGGTGGCTCTTTTGATTGGAGCACGTTTATTATATTAATCTTTTTGATATCCAACTTCTAATTTGTTTAAACTCTAACTCTCCTTTTGCAATTCTAATAACGAAGTTGTATTTATCATTCTGTTCAGCAACAATGTCATGTCCGGATTGCATCAGGGTCAACCGCATCAGGACGTATCCAATTCTCTTATTTCCGTCCATGAATGGATGATTCTTAATAAGGCTTTCTATAATTGCAGCTGCTTTATCTACTGAAGCTGGATAAAGCTCTTTCCGGTCAAAGGTTGAATATGGTCTATTTAATGCAGATTCTAATGCCCCTTCTCTGATACCTTTTTCCCCACCAAATTTATCGATGAGTACCCTGTGGATTCGTTCAGCGTTTTCAGTGTCAATCATTGAGCAAGCTTTTCAAGGAGGTCTTTATCTTCGGCTAAGATCTTTTTAAGGTGTCTGGACATTTCAATTTGGTCTTTCGTATTGTCGTGATAGCCTCTTAAATAATCCAAAATGTCATTCAGAACACTTTCAGGTACTTTGTCCAGTACATTTTTGATCTCACTCTTTATTTGTTGTGTTGTCATAATTGAAAGTTTAGTCAAAAATACGAAATATCTATTAAAAATGGCTAAGACCGAACTTTAAAACCTTATTATCCCCCCAATCCGTATTATCCTTGGCTTATCATAATTTGACGGGACATTGACTTTTGTTTCGTACATGTCTCTAAATGCTTCTTCACTAGTTTGAGAAGCAATCGAATTCTGAACCGCAGGTGCAGTCAAGTATCCATCATCATCCGGCTCCCCGGTATATCTGTAAACCGTAAATATATTTTTTCGATTGAACAGATTTTGCATCCATAAGTAAATATTCATCTGAAGCCGGTTGGAGAATAGAGAAAATCCTTTTTCTATCTTCAAATTTATAAATCTGAAGTCAGGAATCTGTTCAGCGTTTAGTGTTCCAAGTAAAATAGGTGTACTTGTACTACTGATCGTAGCTTCAGAAGTTACATTACTCTGTCTTGAATATGGTGTCCCTCCCCTTGAATGGCAAAAAACACTTAAGCCCAAATTTTGCAATGGCTTTTTCCCTTTTGGGGTAATGAATCCAAGGTAATCTTTACCACTGCCAAAGTTGAATTGAAGATACCCACTAAGGATATAATCCGCAAAATCATCAGAGGGTGATTGTGAAAATTGTTTAGTATAGTATAAACCTGCATTCAAGCCGGAACTTCTCCGGCTATTATATATTACTGATGTAGTAATTCCCTTATTAATTATTGTTGTGTGTCCATAAGTTGTATAAGAAACCGGATAAGCATAATATATATTCTCAATTGTAATTACATTATCAAGGATATAATCAAAATAACTTATTTCACCAATCAGCCCTTTATAAAAATGTTGTTTTATTCCCAAATGAATTTTGTCTGCCCGCATAGGTTTTAAGGCAGGGTTGTTAATAACCGGGTATAAATTGCTATATATAAAAAAGTATTGTTCCGGCTTGAATATATTCAGGGTTTGAGGATTTTGTGTATGTGAATTATAATTGAAAAACAAATTAGTCGTTTTGAACAATTTAACATTTAATGAAAATGAAGGAAGAATATTAATTACCGGTTCATAGTCTTTAAATGCTGATGAACTAATTTCATTTGCTTCAGGATCAACCAAATAGGGTGCAATCCCTGTTGCGGTATTTAAAATCGCCGGATCTGCAATTTGAATTCCCTGGGCATCATACCAGGCATCACCATTCCTGTATCCAATTACATTACTTGCAGAGGGGTTATCAATGTCACTAACATAAGCAATATAATCATCACCAATGTTAGCGGGATAGTTTAATCCTGAAATGTCACCTGCCGAAACTGCCTCATATAACAAATATTTATCCTTTAATACCGGTTGGTTCGCATCATAGCGGTCAACTCTTAAACCTACCCTGAGATATACCCATTTAACGGAATATTCATATTGAGAATAGCCGGCAGCATAAATGGGTTGAAAAGCAGGAACTGGTCTTGTATAATTGCCATTCCCGTCTTTATAATTAAAAAAATCTTCTAAAGAATGTTTTGCTTTTTGCTTATTTCCCAGGTAGTCATAGCCGGAATAACTTACATAAGAGTTACCATTATTCAATAGTTCATCAGCGCTGAACATATCAAGTGAAAACATATCAGGATTATAAGAGTCAAGGTCAATCCAATCCGTACCGTCAACAGGCAAGCCCAATTTTTGCCTTAGATTCTTATCAAAGAAAGTCTGTGATCCTTCGTCATACAACCTGTCGTAATATATAGTATCACCAAATATAGCATCTCCAGGCACAATATCATCTTTGGTGAGGATCAATCTTCCCTGTGAATTATAATAAACAAGGTATGGATTAGCAAGGTCTAATTGCAGAATATGACGATTTGTCAATGATCGCATCGAGTTCCATAATCCCACAGGTGATATTTGATAATATTTTTCATTCTTTTTAGAATACTCACCACCAAATTTAAAGTGATGGTTTTTATAATCAACATTGAACATGAGATTTGCTCTTAGCTTGTCCTCATTATTTTCACTGTACCGGTCAAACTGATGCCCTGAATTATTCCATAAATTATATACATCCCTTGGATTCCATCCGTTTATCAACCCACCTCCATCAATAACCTGCATCCAGTTCTTATAATGGTCCTCTGCTTCATCAAATAATTCATAATAGCGCCTGGTATAATTGGAAGTTACCGGGTTTATATCTGATGCTTCAAAAGAATATAGTGTGTCTCGGAAACCATTGTGTATGCGACCCATCAAACCCGTAACAGAGTCTATACCATATCCATAAGAATTAATTTTACTAGTAGTGAATTTACCAATGTATCCATAGTTGAAAAAATTCTCTTTATGGTTGGTATCCTGAAGCTTTTTATAGTAATTGGAGTAGTTGAACTGTAATTGATAATTTGCATTCAGGTCTTTACTTCTTTTAATGAAATGAGTGATCCTAAAATAGTTGTCAAAATTTCTGGTTATCCGCTCAGGGTTATTATTAAAATTAAAAAGTGCATTTTCATAAATGTATTCTCTTCTATTATCCAATTTCAAATAACTGCCTAATGTCAGTTCAATATTTTCATGAACTGGAAAGTTAAATTTACCAAAGACATTAAGCGCTTTATTCCCGGCATGTTGGTAAAATTGCGTTTCTGTAAATTGATCTTTAGTTATCGTTTCAGAATTTAATGTTGTGCCATAACCTGAATATAACGGATCTAAGGGATTGTTCTCTAATTCAGAAAGGGTAGATGAATTAACCTCATAGCTTTTAGCCCAACTGGGATTCAGGTCGTTTGTACTGAAAAGATTAGCTGCGATATAAAAAGATGGAGCAGGTATTTTTTTTGTTTTTGACCGTTTGCCGATACGAATAGGTCCGCTTGCATTAACCTCCAGGATATGATTATCCAATGAATGAAATGGAGAACTTGACAACATTTCAACATTCACCGATAATGTGTCTGAGGGCTCCGGAGTTAGAATAACGATATACCCCCCGGTTGAGTTACCCAATTGGATGGGCGCCTCACTGTTTAACACAGCGAACTTGCCAATGCTCCTGAAAGGGAATGCAGAAGCATCTTTTATTTGCATTCCATCAAGAACTATATGGTTTGCACCGGCTTGTATCCCATAAAAATATTGAGTGTTATCATTTAGATAATAAGCTGTTGGAGTTAACAAGCTCAACTCTTTAATATCTCTGAAAGGAAGGTGTCTTATCTTGTTTTGGTCGATAAAATATTCATCTAAACGGGATTCGTATCCTGTAATAGAGTATTGTAATGTATCGTATTCCCAGGTTGCACTGTCAGGATTTGTTTCTTCCTGCCCAAACAATAACATGCTTAATGCTCCAAAAAACAGTGTTATGATAGATCTTTTCACTTTAAATGTTTGCCAATAGCTGAAGTAAAAAGCGTTTTAATGCTTTATAGCTTTTGCAGGTGAATTTCTGTTATATTAGTTTGGGGATCAATCTATCTGTTTTTTCCATATAAGCTTTATATGCTGCTCCGAATTGTTCGATCATCATCTCTTCTTCATTCTTTATACGTATAAAATAAAAAGGTACCTGAACAATCAAAAAAGAATAGCCGGCTATCCAATTATGTAATATCATTATCTGTGCAATTGTATTTTTCTTTTGAATTTCAACATCCAGTTTTATGAATTTTCTTTCATAGCTTTTCCTGATAATTATGGCAATTACTAATTCAAGAAAGTAGATGATCTTAAAAATGCTGTTGAACATTTTGTCAGTTGTTTATTCGTTTTTACTATCTCACCTAACGGTTTGGCTAAACTGCGTTTTAATGCAGTTTAGGTTTTGTGTGTGCTTTCGTGCTTTATTTTTCTTCTCTTCCACCTTCATTAGCTCCTTTATCATCTTCACTTTCTTCTTTTCCAGCTCTTTTTAGAGCATTATATCGGACATGTCCGTTATTATGTCCGATAAAACCATCTTCAATACCTCTATATTCATTATTATAAAGGACACTATTATCATCTTGTCCTTTATTTCTTTAAGAAGTATCTCGTTCCTTTCTTTTCTCCTTCTCTTTCTAAAATGCCTTCATTTACGAGTTTATTAAGATGCCTTGAAGCTGTTTTAGTAGAACCCCCAAACTTGTCAGCATAATCACCTGAAGAAACTCTACTCTTCACTCTCACAAACTCTATAATATCATCTTTGGAAGGTTCCAGTTTAGTTTCCGCCTTTTTCCAAAGTTTCACCTGTAAATAAGGTTCATTGTATTCAATAGTAGGTTTATTAACTCCCATTATTTCCGAATATCGATGAAGTTCCTCCATTCCAATATTTCGTTTCTCAATGAACTTCATTTGATAAAATACATTCGCAATCTTTGGATTCACGCTAAAAGTAGGTGCCGTAAAATCTTGAAGTTTTTCCAAAGCTATCAGTGGCTTGCCAGGACTTTCTATGAATATCTTCTCATCATCGATTTTTACATTGATATTGGCCTGTTCAATCCTGTAGTCTCGGTGAACAATAGCATTGATTATTACTTCCCGAAGCACCTCAAAGTAAACTTCATTAGTTTCCTTGCGGGAAAATGATGACCGGTCAATTGCTTTCGGGAAGTTGATTTCAAGATATGATTCGATTTTTTCAGGCATCAATACCAATGGTCCATCAAAATCAAGGATTTTGGGCTTGTCTTCATTTTGTGTTTTTACTGTAAACTTAACTAAGGATTGCGGATATTTTATCTGTGGATTTTTTCCAAACAATAAAATGCCCAAACCGGTAGGGTGTGCAGTATTTGTATTCTTGTCAATTCTTAGAAAGTTCCATTTATGCAACACACTCCTGAAATCTTTAGAGTCAACAGCGTAACTTAGCTGTAGTTTTTCTTTGAATTTTTCCAAAGCATCTGTAGAAAAATCCTTCAGGTCGTAATTGTCCAGTGATTTGTCCAGTTCGGTGAAAGCTGGTTCTAACTCTTCTTGTTCTGCCAACTTAGCTCTTTCTTCAGCTTCAGATAAAAATTGCTTATTGGCTCCGAGTATCTCTTCCTGCAGTTCCTTATCAAAAAAATCAATTTCAATATTATTCTCTAACAAATAAGCAATTCCATTTCCCTTTACTTTTGGGTCGGGATCTTCAATGCCTACATACGCCTTTTTGATCCTTGCATTTACAATTCTTTCAGCACAACCCACCTTGGTAATGCTTCTTGCTCCTGGGGCACAAGGCTCTAAAGTTGCATAAATCACCAAGCCATCCAATTTGTCTGTTCTGTGTTTACGTTCCAATAAAGTAAATTCAGCATGGTCGCCTTGCCTTAATTCTCCTCTGTAAGCGATATTCACCAAGGTGCCATTTTCTTCTGCCAGCACTGCGCCCACTTTTGGGTCTTCTCGATCGGTGTGTTCAGGAATGGAATCATGCATCAATTGAACTGCCAATTCTATTAACTGACGTGAAGTATATTTCTTTCCTATTTCGTATTTCTTTTTTGCCATGGCAATTAATTATCTCCCTTCAATTCAGAAGGTATAGTTTCTCTTTTTTGCATGAAGCACAACAAATGGCTAAAGTAAATTAATGTGCTTTATTTCTCTTATATGTTACTGCAAATCTAATGGATTTTTATGTTTTTCAAAATATTGGTTGCTATGTGAGTATATATCTCTGTTGTCCTGCTTGAACGATGTCCTGATAAAACATGAAGTGAAATTATTACTTGCGTGAGGGATGGGAGCGGCATCCTTTTGGCTGGCTGGCTTAGTTTTGTTAATTTTAAGGGGCGACAGGGGAGCCACTAAAAATTTTTACAAAACTTGTTAACCAGCCAAAAGATATAGCGGACAGCCCGACCCCGCACATAATTTTTGTGTATTGATAAGGATAAACGACCGTTTATCCGTACGGCAGCCGGGAAGAAGAAGAGATGTATTTGAAGATGAAAAAATTATGTACGGGGGCACGCCCAAGAGAAAAAAGTCAATTGAACCGGCTTGGTATGACAATTGGTGTTAAGCAACGCTCTTCTTACTAAAAAATTCCTCCATCTCCTTAAAAACCTCAACAGCCGGACGTGCAAATATGTTACAATCGGGGAGTGAATCAAGGAATATCCTGCCATATCTCTTATTAATTACTCTATTATCCAATATCAGTACAGAACCCCTGTCTGATTTTCTGCGAATGAGCCGTCCGAAGCCCTGGCGAAACTTGATCACTGCTTTGGGAACGGAGTATTCCATGAAGGCATTACCTCCTTTTTGCTCGATCGCTTCTATGCGGGCTTCAATTACCGGTTCATTGGGAACTTTAAAAGGCAATTTTGTGATGATGATTGATTCCAATGCCTCTCCATGCACATCCACACCCTCCCAGAAACTATCGGTGGCAAAGAGCACTGAAGATATGTCTGTTTTGAACCTCTCAAGAAGCTTATGGCGATTTTCATTACCCTGCTTGTAAAGATTATAACCCTTTTCCTCTATGGAAGATTGAAGATTTTTGTACATTATGTTCAGCAGACCGTAAGAGGTAAACAGCACAAACGCCCTTCCATGCCCAATTTCAATGGCTTTCAGGATCATATCCTGTAAAGCTTCTTTAAATGTTTCATCTCTTGGATCGGGAATGTCGCGCGGAATGGCTACCAACACCTGTTTCTTATAATCAAACGGGGCAGGCAGGGACAAGGTGTGAATCCGTTCGGGCTCTATCAAGTCCAGGCCCAGGCGTTTTTTTAGGAAATCAAACCCGCCCGATACCGTTAAGGTAGCTGAGGTCATAATAATATTCCTGTAATTTTCATACACGGCTTTTTTCATGACAGGGGCTACTTCAATAGGTGCCGATCTGAAACGGATAATTTTAGTGTTATTAATGCCTTCCCTCACCTCTATCCATCTTACATTTGCCTCATCGCTCTTGAACATTACATTTTTAATGGTATTGGCAGAAGCGTGCAGCCGCTCTGATTGTGCCTGCAGATCAATAATCAATGATTCGCCTCTTAATTCCAGTTTTGATTCTATTTCAGCTAAATAGAGTATCAATTTACTTAGTTTGCTATCAAAGTGCTTCATCTCCTTCAATAACCTTTCTAAAGCAGAAAGCACCTTCTCTTGCCATCCTTTTATTTTCTTCTCCATATCCGGGATCAACCGCAATTTTTTCTCTCTGAATTCAGATTCGTCTGATTGCCGTATTGTATCAAATACCTGCTCCATTGTTGAGGTGAGCAATGCACTTAAATTTTCAACTGATGATATACAATCGTCCTCAATGAAATTTCGTGATCTTAAGAGTTTTTCCCTGGGTATATCCTTCATTGAGCTATTCAATTTTGCGGACAAAAAGGGAAGCAATCCCTTCTCTTTGTTACGTTTCTTCTGATATAATTTATTTAAAATCCTCAGAATACCTATATAGGTTATCTGGTCACCAAAATAGTCGGTAGCAACATCTTCTATATTATGTGCCTCATCAAATATGATGCGGTCATAACCGGGCAGGACGGCATTTTCTGAATGACCACAGACAGCCCTGATTGCCAGGTCTGAAAACAACAGGTGATGATTTGCGACCAAAATATTTGCCCGTGCAGCTTTTCTGCGGGCATTGTAAAAAAAACATGTATCATAGTAAGGACATGCTGTTCTCAGGGATGTGTCGCTTTCGGATTGTATCTTTTCCCAGATGTTATACCGGGGCATAATGTTCATGTCTGACTTGCTGCCGTCTTTTGTGGTCTTGCTCCACCGGATAATATCCTTTAATTCTTCCTTTTCTCCTTCTTCTGTATAGAGATCGAAATGCTTTGAGGCATTCGCCAGCTTTCTCTTGCATACATAATTTGACCTTCCCTTTACCAGTACCGCCTTGAATTTATTTTTCAGTATTGATTGCAAAAAGGGCAGGTCTTTGTTTATCAATTGCTCCTGTAAATTAATAGTGTTTGTAGAGATCACGCAGCGCTCTTTGTTATTAACAGCATAAGTAATGGCAGGCAGCAGGTATGCCAGCGTTTTTCCGGTTCCTGTTCCGGCTTCGATAACAGCTATTTTGCCTTCATTTATGGCATGGCAGACACTTTCTATCATCTCAACCTGCTGGTGCCTGTATTCATAGTTATCCAGCTTTTTAGCAATCGGACCTTTGGCTTTAATAAGTTTGGAAAGCGGAACAGGATCAACAGGTATTATCTTCTTCTCTTTAAAAGGTTCTACAGCAACATAAACGTTGGAGGCCTGGTTATTGATAATATAAAATCCAATGCCGTCATTACCCAAAATTGAAGCGACATGCATATCCGCATCCGAAGGTTGTAATTTACCGCCCGGATGGTTGTGAATGACTACATCACTTTGTTTGGCAACCTGCAGCAGGGCAGGCGCCTGGGACTCATTTCCCCTGGCATAAACCTCTACCCTATCCACGATTCCCTCACCATTGGGATGACCAACCATGAACACCTCATTACCCCCGGCTTCACGGATATATTTCTTTAGCGATTGAATGGCTTGCTTTGTAAAGAGGTCTTTTATTGAAGGCATATAACAATTATGATAAGTAAGTATTATGCAAAAGTATATAAGAATTGCTTATTTTTTGAGATAGATGTCAATATTATTCTTCTGATTGTAATCCCCGATTGCATCGGGACAGACGGGATGGGCTTGCTATAATAATATTACTGCTCATTATCTGCAGATTCCTCACTCCACTGCGTTGCGTTCGGAATGACAGTGTTTTTTTTGGTAAGGAGGGAGAGCGGTTGCGGGCTTTGCC
>JBDRNO010000305.1:0-2650 GCA_043811005.1 Bacteroidota bacterium
AAACGCCCAGCAGGTAACAGCGTGTATAGTGCATTTGGCGAATAGTGCTGATTCCAAGGGTGTTGCAACAAATAAGCATTGTAGCAAATTGACAGATTTGTGCTTCGATTCGCCAAACGACACCATACACGCAACCGTTAGAGCCAAGTGTAGGTATTGAACAACAACATTGATAATGAGAAGAATAAGACGGTTTTGCTAAAATAAAAAATTAATTGACTTAAAATAAAACAATTTATGCTGTAGACTCGTATAATTAATATTAACAATGATAAACTAAAACATCAATATTATGAAAAGTATAACTACTCTTTGTTTTCTCCTGCTTTTTGCGGGCCATTTATGGTCACAACCGATTGTTCAATTCGACATGACCTATGGCGGTTCAGGTTGCGAGAATGGGAGATCAGCCAAACAAACACCTGACGGTGGTTTTGTTATGATCGGTTCTACCAACAGCTATGGTGCTGGTCAAAATGACATATACCTTATTAAAACGGACGGAAATGGTAACGAATTATGGTCACAAACTTATGGAGGTCCAGGCAATGAGGCTATAGGTTGGGCCATGAAACACAATATTATATTGACCGACGATGGAGGATTTGCAATTGCCGGACATACTACCTCTTATGGAGCAGGTAGTTGGGATATGTGGCTTATCAAAACCGATGATTCCGGAAATGTACAATGGACTAAAACCTATGGAGGTTCATCAAGTGAAACATCAAACATAGTAAGACAAACAACAGATGGAGGATATATAATAGTTGGCAGCACTTGGGGTTTCGGTTCGTACTACAACGATGTATTTTTGGTAAAAACAGATGTTTCAGGTAATCTGATCTGGCAAAACCATTATCCTGTTCAGGCATATGAAGAAGGAACGGCAGTTGTGGAAACCTCTGACGGTGGCTACCTGGTGACAGGTGTCAGCTATAATCCTCAAATGGTATTCCTGCTGAAAGTTGATTCCAATGGAAATCAGGAATGGTTAAATAAATTTATGCCAGGTTGGGGTTTCTCAATTGAATCGACAAGTGATGACGGTTATATTCTTTGCGGTGTAACCGGCAGTGAATCAATGCTGGTAAAATTAGATGCTTACGGTACAATTCTATGGACGAAGATTATAAGCGGCCCTGGAGCAAATAATGCTTATTCCATTCAACAATTATCTGATGGTGGATATATCGTTGCAGGTGAAACAAACGGCTTTGGAAATAACTGGGATTTCTACATGTTCCGCACAGACCAAGACGGCGACACGCTCTGGACAAAAGTTTTTGAAGATGCAGGCAACGATTGGGCTACCTCCGTTGACATTTGCACCGATGGCTCTTATCTGGTTGCCGGTTTTACAACCTCCTACGGTGCAGGGTGCAGCGACTACAGGATGATAAAGCTTACGGAAATCGAAAATCCAGGCTTTATAACCGGAGTGATTTACAAAGATGATAATGATAATTGTACTTATGAAGTTGGAACCGATGCTGCCCTTAACGGCCAGATGGTGGTGGTCGAGCCTGGCCCTTATTACGGCTTTACAGATAGTGATGGCAACTTTAAGCTGGAAGTGGAACCGGGTAATTACACATTAAACCAGACAACTGCAGACAATGACCGGTACGGACTACAGGATTGCCAGATTTTTCCCGAGTATAATGTATCCGTTTCATCGGGAGCAACTGTTTCACAAAATGATTTTGCACTACAGCAAATAAAAGCCATCTGCGAGGGAAGTGTAAATTTAGTTTCTTCTCCTTTTGAACAGGGACCATGCACAGCACCCTTATCTTTATCTTCGCCCTGCCCCGGATTTTTACATAGGTATTGCTTTACAATTACTAACACAGGTACAAGTACAATAAGTCCAGGTTCATATGTGCAAGTTGATTTAGATCCTAATATGACTTTTTCAGGAGAAGTTTCAAATTCTTGCACAGGTTCTCTTGTTGGCGACTTCTCTAATCCTACTACACCACTTTGGAATATTACAAATGCCAGTGTTCTGAATAGCACCGGTGATTTTTGCGAAGTGTGTTTTAATGTGAATGTTAATGGAAATCCTTACCCAAATCCATATTCGACGATATCAAACCTTATCATTGAATGTGGTCAGCAAACTGATTCAGATTCAGAAACTGAACTTGATTTTGACGCTTGTTCATGCGACCCAAATGACAAGATGGTATCACCCAAAGGTTGTGGCCCCTATGGCAATATAGCAATGGATGAGAGTATTACATACAGGATACGTTTTCAGAATATCGGAACGGGTAATGCACATAATATCACAATTATTGACACATTAAACAGTAATTTTGATTTAAGCACTTTCAATTTATTAATTAGCAGTCACAATATAACCCGGTTACAAATCAGCCCTGACAATATCTTAGAGGTTACCTATGAAGGGATTGAACTACCCGATTCAGCAAGTGAGCCCGCTGGTAGTCAAGGAGAGTTCTTTTTTGAAATCACACCGTTACCAAATCTACAAGAAGGTACAGTAATATCAAATAATGCCGCCATTTATTTTGACAACAACCCACCGGTAATTACTAATACCGTGTTTAACACACTTCGGGAAATTCCTGCTCCTATTGCTGAATTTACTTACCAAAGAGATTGTGGAAGCATAGATAAT
>JBDRNO010000306.1:0-57580 GCA_043811005.1 Bacteroidota bacterium
GCTGGCGGACGGGGTTAGTCAAAGATTTCAAAATTCACTTTCCCTCAGTTGTGCATCAGCTACCATTGTTACTTTCTGCTTACTGAAACCCCTTGAATAATGGGTTTCAGATCATACAACTGCTTCAAATCCTGATAAAGGTGGTTCGAACTATGCCCCCTTGGGTCTACGAACAAACCCTCGCAAACTCAGTGGTTGCGAGAGTTTTCGTTTTCCAGAGGAGCCCTTTCGTAAAGAATATATATTGTTTTGGGTAATGGTTTGATAGGTAGGGGTTATAGAAGGACAGGGAATTGAAAAATTGTGGAGAAGCAAAGCAAAGAATTATCCGGAATGAATTCCAGGGATTGTATGGTAATAATTACTCTCCTTTTGTTTTAGCGATTCTGCTTTTTAGCTTACTCTCAAAGAAACTATGTAAAGGAAAAATAAGCCCTGCCAACAGCGCATTAAATCCCAGCTTGATTGCAGGTGCACCGGAACTATATTGTTCAATGTAGGGGTCTAAAAGGACGAGGGTAAATTCAAAGAACAGAAGGAAGGTAAAAAATACAAGGCCTTCTGCTAACCGCGGGGACACCCCCCTTAATCCCCCCTCGAGGGGGGACTTTTTGCGTATCCCAATAGCGATTATTCCTATAAACAGTGCCAGGATAAAAACAAATATCCCTGAGTATTGGAGGTTGTTACTTCTTGATTCCTGCACTGCCTGTATCCTTGCCTGTTCTTCTTCTGTTTTTTTCAGTTCCATTTCCTGCATCTCAAACTCGTGCTTTGCTTCCAGTTTGCCTAAATCCTTGCTCTTTTCTTCGTTGAACAGTGAATCTTTAGCCAGCGCTGACTCTTTGTAATATTGCAGAGCCAGTTTGAAGTTGTTCTGCTTTGAATATAAATCGCTTAGAAGAATGCATGTTTCCTTTATTCTTAACCATGTTTCAATTTCCCTGGATATTTTATATGATCTTTCAAGAATTTTCAGAATACCGGGGTCATAAATACCGCCCATCTTGATTTTAATGCTTCCGATACCGATTAATGAAGCGGTGATTCCTTCTTTATTGTCTATTTCTTCTCTGATCCGTAATGCTTTGGTATAGTATTCCAATGCTTTAGAATAGTTTGCCCGGCAGGTAGAGTCATCTGTTGACAGGCCTGCCTGGCGAGCAGATGTTTCTGCTGACAGGTCGCCCTGTTCATCATATACCATCCCGATATTGTTGAGGTTGGTTGCCAGCCAGGACTTATTATCCATCTCTTCATTGATCTCCATTGCTCTTATATAGTAATCCAGCGCTTTGGAATAAAGATCCTGATCCATATAGATCAGTCCGATGTTGTTAAGCGTTGCAGCAGAACCGCGTTTATTGTTTAAGCTCTCCTTAATTTCAAGGGATTGAAAATAATATTTCAAAGCTTCAGAAAAGTCATTTAGTGACTCATATACCATACCGATGTTGTTGTATGCGCGCGCTTCCATTCCTTTATCGCTTAGTTCTGTAGCGATTGCCAGGGATTTAAAGAAATGATCAAGGGCTTTTGGGTAATTACTTTGATAATAAGAAACCAAACCTAAATTGTTTAACACGGTTGATGCACCTTTTTTAAATCCCAATTGATCATAGATTGAGAGCGCTCTATTGTAATATCCTGAAGCAATCGCGTAATCTCCTTTTATTTCAAAAGGCACTCCGAGAGTATTAAGTGAATGAGCCAGGAATTTCCGGTCGTTGATATTCTCTGACAGATCCTTTGCTATGCTGGAAATTATAATAGCCGTATCCGGATCAGCGTACCAGAAATACCGTGCTAAGGTGTTGAGTATTTTTATTTTGGAAGTATCTTCTTTGGCATTTATCAAAAGGTTTTCAAGTGAGTCTATATCCGACTGCCAGGCAAAAGAAAAAGAGGAGATAATTGTCAGGTAAGCTATTATTGTGAAAAGTGTTTTATGTATTAGCCTGTTTTTCAACTTTCATTATTTTCAGTTCGTTATCTATAGAGTTCAAAAATTTATATTGGCGGTAACGTTAAGAATTGTACCCGAAGTTGAGCGGTAAATATACTAAAATTTGTTCTTTTGTTTTGATTATTTTGATTTGGAAATGAACATTTTTTGAGGAAAGCTCAATCCATTCTTTATTATATACTTGACACCACAAGAATTGACTGTCTGGATCATGTCCGCGAAGTTATTCCCAACAACATTGGAAAACATATTAAATATAGCCATTTATACCGGGAGAAAATCATAAACTATATTATTGGTCACGCGATAAAAAAAGCTTACTTTTGAGCGATGAAATTGCAGCAGCACCAATAATCTCATTGTTGCCTATATGCCATATAACTGTTCCAAATAAATAATGCAGGGCTTTCGCCTGCCTGTCCGACTTGTCCCGCGAAGCTTTTGCGAAGCGGGAAACTATAGCGTAGGCGTGGAACCGCTCTCTTATCTGCCAATATTTATGAAAGTAATTGACCATATTAAAAAAGCGAAATCAACACTTTTTTCAATGGAGATATTACCTCCGTTAAGAGGAAATGGCGTTCAGTCGATCTTTAATATCCTCGACCCATTAATGGAATTTAAACCGCCATTTATTGACGTAACATATCACAGGGAAGAATATATTTATAAAAAAAGAGATGGAGGGTATCTGGAAAAAGTATCTACAAGAAAACGACCTGGAACGGTAGGCATTTGTGCGGCTATTCAGAACAAATATAAAGTAGATGCCGTCCCACACATTATATGCGGTGGTTTCTCAAAAGATGAAACTGAGAACGCTCTTATTGACTTGAGTTTTTTAGGAATTGAAAATGTATTAGCCATTCGCGGAGATGCGAGGAAAACAGAACAAGCATTTGTACCCGAACCAGATGGACACACTTATTCGGTTGACCTGGTTAAACAAGTTGTCAATATGAATAAGGGAATTTACATTGACAGCATTACACAGATTGCTGATGATACGAATTTTTGTATTGGTGTGGCTGGCTATCCTGAAAAACAATTTGAATCTCCTAATATGAAAACCGATCTCAAATATTTAAAGAAAAAGATAGAAGCCGGCGCTGATTATATTGTCACACAGATGTTTTTTGACAATCAAAAATACTTTGACTTCGTAAAAGAATGCAGAAAGACCGGGATAAAGTGTCCGATCATTCCGGGGTTAAAACCGGTAACTATAAAAAAACAATTACATGACTTACCCACAATTTTTAATATTGACCTCCCACCAGATCTCTCAGAAGAATTGGAAAAATGCAAAACCGATAAAGAAGCTTTTGAAGTTGGCATTCAATGGACCATACAACAATCTAAAGAACTGATAAAATTCGGCATTCCTTGTCTTCATTATTACACTTTAGATGGCACAGATGCTGTTAAACTCATTGCAAGTGCAGTATTTTAGTTTATGTTGTTATCTTGAGTTATTTACCCTTATTCTGTGTTTGTTTTTTAGCTTCACAAATTGAAAAATACCTGGATTGGATGGAAACACAAATAAAAAAGTTTGAAATATAAAAAAACAGAAATATTTTGCAATAATTAACACAATATGTTAATTTTGGGCAAAATATTCTGACATGTCATCAAGAAGTGTATATAATTATCTGCAGGATTATGTGGTAACCTTACAATCGAAGGGTATTTACTCTTTTTCAAAAAAAGAGCTGGTTAATACTTTTAACATCAGTGATGAAGCCTTGGCAATGTCAATAAACCGGCTTGTTAAAAAGAAACGGATCGCTATTGTAAGAAAAGAATTTTATGTTATCATACCACCTGAATATCTCGAAAGAGGGATATTACCCCCTATCTTGTTTGTTGATGACCTGATGAAGTTCCTGAACAGGGATTATTATGTTTCCTTATTAAGCGCTGCCCTATATCACGGGGGAACTCACCAGCAGCCGCAAGAGTTCTATGTTTCAACCTTATATCCTCACATGAAGAATATCCGGGCAAATGGCATAGTGATTAATTTTGTCCCAAAACAAAAACTTATCCAATCCGGCATTGAGAAACAAAAAACCGATACCGGCTTTATGAATATATCCTGCCCTGAATTAACTGCCGTTGACCTGGTGCAACACTGCAACAAAATAGGCGGATTAGAAAGAGCGGCAACCCTGCTGGACGAGATGGCTGAAAACATAAATCCCTCAAAACTGAAAAGTATAGCAGAAGAAGCCGGCAATGTTTCAAGCCTGCAAAGGTTGGGATATATATTTGACAAGGTATTACATGTTCAGAAATTATCAGAAGTTATAAAAAAGGTAGTCTCCGGTAAAAAGACCACCAATATCCTGTTAAGCTCAAAACACCCAGTTAATAAGGATGAAATTGATCCGTACTGGAAGGTAATAATCAACACTAAAATTGACTGCGAATTATGATACCCCGGTCAGATATAACTGCATGGAGTGAGTTTGCCCCCTGGAAATCCAACGAACAGGTGGAACAGGATTTAATCATTTCAAGGGCATTGGTGGATTTGTTTTCTGATGATCTGCTGAGTAAGAACCTTGCATTCCGGGGCGGGACCGCCTTGCATAAATTGTTCATTTTACCACAGGCAAGGTATTCCGAAGATATTGACCTGGTACAGTTGAAGCCGTTGCCCATAGGCAAAGTATTGGATAAGGTAAAGAAAAGGCTTGAATACATGGGCAAGCCCAGGATAAAACAACATAAAAGGAACAATACCATGGTATTCCGTTTTGAATCTGAAATTCCACCGGTAGCAAAATTAAAACTAAAAATCGAAATCAACTGCCGTGAACACTTTGTGATATATGGCATTGTGAAAAAGCCGTTTGAGATAAAAAGCAAATGGTTTTCCGGAGCATGTGAAATCACTACATACAGTTTTGAAGAATTGCTGGGTTCAAAGATCAGGGCTTTGTACCAGCGAAAAAAAGGCAGGGATTTGTTCGATCTATGGTATGGTTTGAGTCGAGAAAAATTTGATGTTGATAAAGCTATTCAGGCTTTTAAAGCATTTATGGAGAAAGAAAAACATTCAGTTTCTTCAAAAGAATACGAAAACAATTTAAATAAGAAAATAAATGATGCTTATTTTCGAGGTGATATTGAGGGCTTAGTGAGAACAGACATTGAATTTGATTTTCGGGAAGCATGCCAATTGGTTTTAGAGAAGATAATCAGGAAAATATAATATACTAAACTCCACTAGAACTGATCGTGCCAAGAGTGACAGTGCCAAGAGTGTCAAAACAAACCAGTGAATTCTGCTTGAATATTTTCAGCCTGCCGGAACTCGGTTCGGAACTAATTTGTTTGTGGAATATTATCGAAATTTACGTAATTGACATTTTGGTGTTCGGGGTATTTGTAACAAGAACCGTTAAAAGGGTAATATTTCATAAAGAATTGGCACCACTCTTATCTATATTAATCACTCTGGGCTTACCATTATTTCCTAATATTTTATCTTATTATTTCAGGTCAACATCTTTCATTGACAAGCTAATACGCTTTCGTTCAATATCCAGATCAACCACCTTTACTTTAACGTATTGATGCAAATGAACATGATCGGCAGGATTGCTTATGTATTCGTTTGCCAGGTTAGAAATATGAACAAGTCCGTCTTGTTTTACCCCAACATCAACAAAAGCGCCAAAATTGGTGATATTCGTGATAATACCCGGCAAAACCATGTTAATTTTAAGGTCGCTTATCTTACGAATGGTTTTTTCAAATTCAAATATCCCGGCTTTCTTTCGCGGGTCCACGCCGGGCTTTTGTAATTCAGCTATAATATCGCTGATAGTATCTTTGCCCGTTGATTTGCTAATGTATCTTTCCACCTTAATTTGTGCAGCCCGTTCTTTGTTGCCAACCAGTTCCTCTACCTTACAATTAATATCAGCAGCCATTTTCTTTACCACATTATAACTCTCCGGATGCACGGCACTGTTGTCTAACGGGTTCCTGCCATCTTTAATGCGCAAAAATCCCGCACACTGTTCAAAGGCTTTATCGCCCATACGGTCAACCTTTTTTAGCTGCGAGCGCGATTTAAACAAACCGTTCTTTTTTCTATAGTCCACTACGTTTTGGGCAAGTTGAGGGCCAAGTCCGGAGACATAGGTCAGCAGGTGCTTGCTTGCAGTATTCACATCCACGCCAATCTTGTTTACACAACTTTCTACCACCGTATTTAAAGTAGCTTTAAGCCGCTTTTGGTCTACATCGTGCTGATATTGTCCAACACCTATAGATTTAGGATCAATCTTAACCAGTTCTGCCAAAGGGTCCATTAACCTTCTGCCAATAGAAACCGATCCACGTACGGTAACATCATACTGGGGAAACTCTTCGCGGGCAATAGCAGAAGCAGAGTACACCGAAGCGCCTGCTTCATTAACAATATAAACCCGCACCTCTTTTTTAAACTTTATGCGTTTTACCAGGTGTTCAGTTTCTCTGCCGGCAGTGCCGTTACCAATAGCAATGGCATCTATCTTATAGGCATCCACTAAAGAAACTATCTTTTGCATAGCAAGCTTTTGCTTATCCTGTGGCTTATGCGGATAAATGGTCTCATTATGCAAAAGGTCGCCTTTCTCGTCAAGGCAAACAATTTTACAGCCCGACTTAAATCCGGGATCAATAGCTAAAATACGTTTTTCACCCAAAGGAGAGCCAAGCAGCAGTTGTCTTAAATTATCCGCAAACACTTTAATTGCTTCGCCATCGGCTTTTTCCTTTGTAATAGCCCTAAACTCATTTTCTATTGATGGCGCCAGCAACCTTTTGTAGGCATCCTTAGTAGCATCTGCTACATGCCCATGCACATCATTTTTAACAAATATACGGTTGAGGCTATACAAGGCAGTATCTTCGGGCGGACGAATACTGAGTCTTAATATACCCTCCTCCTCACCGCGCCTCATTGCCAGCATACGGTGCGACTTACAGCGATACAGCTCCTCTTCATGCTCAAAATAATCCTTGTACTTTTCTCCCTCGTCCTCTTTTCCTTTTATGAGGCATGCCTTAACACCGGCTTCCTTTTCAAAATGCCTCCGAATGGTATTCCTTGCGCTTATGCTTTCATTTACCCATTCGGCAATAATATCTTTGGCACCGTTAATAGCTTCTTCCGTACTCTTTACCTCGCCCTTAACAAAATCGCTGCAGTTTAGGTTGCCATCCTTTTGAGCCATAATGATCTTTGCCAAAGGTTCCAGTCCTTTTTGGCGTGCCAGTTCAGCTTTGGTTTTCTTTTTTTGCTTAAAAGGGAGATAGATATCCTCCAGTTCGCTAAGCACATAAGTGTTAAGAATAGATTGCCTCAGTTCATCCGTTAGCTTACCCTGCTCTTCAATGGCATTAAGTATGCTCTCTTTGCGCTTTTCCATCTCAAGTAGTTTCTCATGCATGTTTTTAATGGCTGCAATCACTACTTCGTCAAGCCCACCGGTAAGCTCTTTCCTGTACCTGGCAATAAACGGTATAGTAGCGCCTTCCTTAAACAAACCTATCGTTTTTCCGGCTTGTATATAAGAAATGTTTAACTCTTTAGAGATAATATCAATGATCTTTCCCTGCATAACAGATTTTTCAGCAAAGATGGTGAAGTTTATCGAAATGGATAATAAAGCGCTTTCTCTATTTCTGTAATTGGTTGTAAATTTTAAGTAACATTTTGTTTTTTTATCCGTTCATAGTACATTTAGCCCATTTTTAACCTTAACGAAAACAAAATGAAAAAACTTGTAATAATTGTATCCATTGTGTTGATCGCATCAGTTTTTTCTTCGTGCAGAATCTTTGACCACTGCCCTGCATATTCAATTGAGTTGATTGTAAAATAGCAGTATTGCAATGAGCATTGAAAAAAAATAGCACCGCTGCCTGTTAAGCAATTGTCCGACAATAAAAATCAACATCAATCATAAGTCAATGAATATCAGTAGCTTGAAGGTCAAGTGTTGTATTCCCCAACTGGCTACGCTTTATGAACCTTTGATAAACAGGATAACAGGATTATCGAACTAATATATATTATTATTTAATTAACAGGAAGCATCTATTAATCTTCTAAAATCCTTATGAGGTCATTATTTATGTAAAATACCTCCTTGCCATCCTGTTGAGGGGAAAGTATTTTCAGATGAACTAATTCAGATATATATTTTGAAAGTGTAGTCCTGCTTGTTCGTCCTAAAAAATCTCCTAATATTTTAGGTTTTATATAAGGTTGCGTGAAAAAGATCTCATTAATTTCCTTATTGTACCATTTAAGATTTTCCTTACCATATTTCAATGTTGCATTCATCTGATCAATAATGGAATCGATTAAATGGTTAGTATGAAGTGAGGTTTTTTCAACTGCTTCAAGCATATATAAAATCCAGCTTTTCCAGGCATTTCTCTGTGTTACTGCCCCAAGCCGGAAATAATAATCATCTTTATTCTCTATAATATATTTACTTAAATAAAGAACAGGATATGATAATAATCCCTGATTTACCAGGTAAAGAAGATTTAGTACCCTGCCTGTTCTTCCATTTCCATCAGAAAACGGATGAATTGCCTCAAATTGGTAATGAGCTATTGTCATTTTGAGTAATGGATCTAATGGATATGTTTTATTAAATCCATAGACTTCGCGTCCATTTTATTAGCATTTTCTGAACACATCGTGAATATATGTTCATTTTCTGGGCAAAATCCAACTATGTGTTCATTTTTTCTTGATTTTTTGAACGTATTATAAAAATACATATATGGAAAGCTTATGCCAACTTTTTCATCAGCGGGAAATATTTTCAGAAAACTTTAAAGGCACCTTTTTACTTATCATTTTTGCTTTTACCTTTATATAACCTTTCACTGTCAACCGCATCCCCCCCCCCAAAGCTGCGGATAATATGGCGGGCATGGTGCCGGCTTTTAAATCCATATTTTTGAGCTTGAGCGTAAAACGGTGAACCTCATTTGATTTTCCGGGGATCACAATTTTTTCTTTAATGGTTGCCTTGCCGATCTCGCTGTTATTCAAAAAAACATCCAGGTTAGAATTTGTAATTGAGATCTTATAATTGTTGGGGTTGTTAATTTGTAAAACAACCTCTACTTCCACGGTTTCAGATGAAAATTTCTTTACGTCTGTGCTGACAACCCTGGTAATTTTCACATCCTCATAAGATAAGCATGAAGTTATCAGCACCGACATGGCGATGCAATTAAGAATATATCTGAGTTTTATAAACATATGCAAAAATGAACTGATCCCAAAATTTCAGAACCAGTCCTTTTAGAAAGACTATAGCTGCTTATTCAATAATTTCCCAATGGCCTCCTTTTGTTGATCCTGCTCTTTTTATTTTCCCTTGTTGGATTATTTCTTTGAGTTTTTCAGGGGTCATTATTTACAAAGGAAATTAGGTTATTAACTGTTAGATTTTCTAAGAAAGAAATTAATACTCAATCGCTATCAGCTAATTTATGATTTTTAGATTGCCCATAAAATTATAAATAATTAACAAACCCTGCCATAAACTTAATAAGTGCTTTTTATTTCAATTACCGCTAACGTATTTATAACCCGGGTTTTGCTTTTTTTAAATTAGAATTTCATTATTTACCTGTTGTTTCCCTTCCACCATGGGTAGATTCCTGCATAAGCGAGAACCCCTTTCTTATCTTGTCCCTTTTCCCCTTCAAAACGCTTCTTTTCAGCATTCCTTCAAAAAAGGCGTGAAGTGGAAAAATCAACCCGGCAAGCACTGCATTAAAAGCCAGCTTTATAGCGGGAGCCCCACCGGAATATGCTTCAATATAAGGATCCAGAAGAACCAACGTGAATTCAAAGAACAATAGAAAAGTGAAAAAGACCAAACCTTCAGATAATCGAATATAAGATTTCATAAATCTTTGAGATTCAGGAAATCTCACTAACAGAAGAACAGCTATAAACAGAAAAATAATGAATACCAGGATACCTGAATACTGCAAATTATTACTTCTGGATTCCTTTTCGGTTTCTATCCTGGCTTTTTCCTCCTTAAGACGTTTCTCCTCTTCAATTTTCTTTTCCATCTCATATTTCGCCTCCAGTTTTCCTATTTCCTTTGACTTCTCTTCGTTAAAGAGAGTGTCTTTAATTTGTGAATAAAGCATCATGTAATTATATGCCCGTTCAAAATCGTTTTTTCCTTCAAAGATGGAAGTAAGCATATCATAGGCCGACTTCAGTACAAACTTAAGACCATGTTCATTTGCTATTTCGATCTCCCTGTTGATAGTTTTGATAGCAGAATCAGGCATGTTCATTTTGATATATATTACAGCCAGCCTGTTGAGGTTTTGTGCAATGCCATAATAATCGTTTGTTTTTTGACAAATTTCATTGCTTCGGTTTATAAATCCAAGGGCTTTATCATATTGTTCTAATTCAGCGTATAATCCTCCTATATTGTTACAGGTCATTGCAGTTCCTCTTTGATCCTGCAACTCCTCCCATAGTTTCAAAGCATCCTGGAAATAAAACAGGGCAGAGTCTGTCTGTTCCTGGTGCATGTAAACCAGGGCAATGTTGTTCAATACATTTCCAAGCCCCTTCAAATGACCTATTTGCCTGTGCTTTTTCCCGGATATCATAAAATATTTCAGCGCTTCCTGCATATTGCCTTGCTGGGCATATATCAACCCAATATTGTTTGTTGCACCTGCTATGCACGACATATGTTGTATTTTATCTGCAATGATATATGCACTGATATAATTCTCCAATGCCATTACAAAGTCGCCCTGGTCATCATATAATAAACCTTTTGTATTAAGAAGGTCTGCTAATCTTAAAGAATCTTTTTCATCAACAAATAAAATCTCCGCTTTATTAAAATATTCCAGACTCTTGTCATAATTGCTACGATACATTTCAACTATACCGAAATTGTTGTTTATTTTCCCTTCGTGCTCAGTGAAACCTGTCTTTTCCTGGAGCTCTTTTGCCTGTATGATATATTTTTCAGCAGTTTTGAGGTCTTTTCTATATGTACCCGAAAAAAGATCTAAAAGAATACCGATCTTTTCTTCATCATTGCTGTTTCTTAATAATGTTTCAATACTGTCGGTATTGTCGTCAGCGGATACTGATAGTTGCATTATTAGTGCAATGCATACAAGAATGCATGTATTAATGTGTTTCATTATAATATTTTTCTTCGATTAATAATACGCCTTTTCAATAATTCTTCAAAGAAGCTATGCAGCGGGAATATCAGGGCAGCCAGTACCGCGTTGCATGCAAGCTTTATTGCAGGCGCTCCTGCTGAGAAACGCTCAATATACGGGTCAAGCAAGACCAAAGCGAATTCAAAGAAAAGCAGGAATGTGAAAAACACGATCCCTTCAGCCCATCTTACCGGTACATTTAAACGACCCAGCGCCAGGAGCCCCGCGCCCAGCAACACTATAAATATCAATATACCCGAATACTGCAAGATATCCTGCCTGGCTTTTGCTTCAGCTTCAATACGGGTTTGTTCTTCCCAGGTACGTTTTTCTTCTGCTAACTTCTTCTCCATTTCATATCTAGCCTCCAGCTTGCCTATTTCTTTAGATTTTTCCTCGTTAAAAAGTGAATCATGCAAGCTGGAAAAAGA
The DNA here is from genome assembly GCA_043811005.1 of Bacteroidota bacterium. GTDB lineage: Bacteria > Bacteroidota > Bacteroidia > NORP154 > NORP154 > JBDRNO01. The sequence continues at coordinate 11,656 of JBDRNO010000306.1, forward strand.
AAAATGGTTCTCATATGCCTTTTGGAAAAAGTCATTCTTTTTTTTCTTATCGTGTACGGATTCTCCGAGGGAGGCATAAAGATCAGCTAAACATTTATGAGTATCTTTTAATTCCTTTTTTGAATGCATCCATTCCGCCAGCATTATGCTTTCATTATAATAATCAAGAGCTTTAAAGTAGTTTCCCTTTACTGAGTAGATTTTTGCAATCCCATTTAATGAATAAACCACACCCTTTTTATCATCTATGGCACGTTGTATATCAAGAGCTCTTACCTGATATTGCATGGATATATTATAATATTTATCAGTGGAATCAGCATGATCACTTACATTAATTGAGCGGGATAAAGAATCAGCAACAGATGAATAAAGTAAGCCGATATTACTATAAGTTTGTGCCAACCCCTGTTGATCGCCCATCTCTTCTCTTATTGAAATGGCGCTTAGGAAGTATTCTTTTGCCATGTCATAATTATCTTCCTCTAAGTATATAAGCCCGATATTATTATATGTGCCAGCCATTCCATATTTATCTCCAAACTCCTCTGCAATTTCCAGGTCTTTCAAATAATATTCAAGCGCTTTATTGATATCTCCCATACTTTTATAAACAAGTCCGATATTATTATACGTTGCTGACAAATCTTGTTTATTACCAATGGACTCGGTAATTTTTAAATCTTTTAAAAAGTATTCCAGCGCTTTAACATAATTTCCCTGGCTGTAATGAAGAAAGCCGATATTGTTATATATTTCTGCAATGCCTTTCTTATCTCCCAGTTCATCCATTATTCCCATTGCTTTCAGGTAATATTCCAGCGCTTTGTCGTATTCATCCAATTCGGTATAAATTGCTCCGATACCATTGTAAGCTGAAGCAATTCCTTTACGATTATTACGATCTTGTTCAATCTCAAGAGTTTTACGGAAATGTTCAAGAGCATCATTAAATTCACCCTTCATATATAAAATTATTCCTAAAATACTGTGTGATCTTGCAATTTGTTTTTGCATCCGTGCCTCACCGTCATATTTAAGAGCTTCATCTACGAAGAATTTCGCTGAATCGGGATCAATATTTTTAGTTTTCAGGGCAAGGATGTTAAGAGCGTTAATTTTTATTGTATCAACAGTCTTTTTCATGGCAATGCGCAAAAGGCTATCGGTTTCAGGGTTTGATCTTACGGTAGTATCTGCGTGGTTTTGAGCAAGGGAAATGTAAATTCCAAAAAATAAATTACAAATCATATAGCAGCCAGCGTGTCGAAGCGCTCTTAGACGGGCAAATAAGTTCCAAATTTCGATTTGAGATTTTCTGTTTGTCATTGATGATTTCATTTGCTTACGGACGTTTGTTCTTTGGTTCTCTTCATTATCCTCTTTTTCAGCATCTCCTCAAAAAAACTATGCAATGGAAATATCATCCCCGCCAATACTGCGTTGAACAGAAGTTTATAGGCAGGTTCTCCTCCACTATATCTATCAATGTACGGATCTAACATCACCAGCATAAATTCAAAGAGTAATAAGAATGCAAAGAAGATCATTCCTTCGGCTAATCTTAATGGAATTGAGAATTTACCAAGCATGAATACTCCTGCAAAAACAAGTACAAGGAAAATCAAAATCCCTGAGTACTGCAGGTTGTCTCGCCTTCGCTGAGCTTCTGCGAGCGCAGTCCTTCTTTGTTTTTCAATTTGTATACGTTCCTGTTCTGCCATTTCAAATTCATATTTCGCTTCTAATTTCCCAATCTCCTTTGACTTGTTCTCATTGAACAGCGAATCTTTAGCTAAGCTGTACTCTTTATAGTGATTATAAGCCGCCTGATAATTCTCAGCCTGGACATAGACTGAACTAAGTGATTCGTTTAAAATCTTAATCATGTATAGTGACTTAATCTCTTCTGATTGCTTCAGTGCTTTGCTCAGGATATCCAACGCATTTTCAAAATTACCCATACGTTTACTAATATCACCAAGATTGGTCATATTGACAATTGCCCCTTTTGTATTACCTATTTTCTTGTTTGTTATTAGTGCCTGGTTGTGATATTCTAACGCTAAATCTAAAAGCCGCTCCTTTTCCACCTTATCCGTGGTTGCTTCCATTTGCTTTTCATATATAATGGCAATGTTACCTTGCCATGTTGCAATATGGCGCTTATAATCCAGCTTCTTAGCATATTTATAGGCTTGAAAATAGAATTCGAGAGCCTTTGAATAATTCCCCATTTTCCGATAGGTAACTCCCATATTCCCCAGATTGGCTTCCATATTTAACGTGTCACCTATTTCCCCTAAAATTTTCACTGACTGGCTATAATAATTTAGCGCCTCTTCATAGTTGCCCTGAAGATCATTTAAAATTCCGATGTTGCATAAATGCTTTGCAGACTCTCCCCTGTTTCCAAGTGCTTGATCAATTGACAGTGCCTGATAGTAATATTTAAGCGCCTTGGGGTAATCTCCTAATTCTTTATAAGGGATTCCCAGGTTGCCCAACGTTCTTGCAACTCCATGCCGGTCGTTGATTAACTCTAAGTGATTTAGCGATGATCGCCAGTATCTAATCGCATTACTGTAATCTCCTCTTAAAAGATTTGTAGCTGCCATGGAATTCTCTGCGTCAGCCATAGATTTCAAATCGTTCATGTTCTCTGCAAGCTTATACGCCCTTTCAGCAATGATAAATGCAGTATCTGAATTTGAATACCAATAGAGTTGTGAGAGTTGAACAAGCGCTTCTATAAAAGAAGTATCCTGTTCATTACCTTCAGCAATGACCGCCACAAGAGAATCTTTGTTATCCACAGACTTTGATAAGCAAGGATTGGTCATCCCCAGATTACTGAAGAGAAGCGCTACAACAAGAATTCCAGAAGTGTATTTCATCCTAAATCAACCTTTTTTTCAACATGTTCTCAAAGAAACTGTGTATAGGAAATATTAAAGCAGCCAACAAAGCATTAAATCCCAGCTTAATTGCAGGTGCACCTGAACTGTATTGCTCAATGTAGGGGTCTAATAAAACCAATGCAAACTCAAAGAACAGCAGGAAGGCAAAGAAGATCATGCCTTCGGCAAGGCGTATTGGGATTGAGAACTTTCCCAACATGAAAACACCTGCGAACACAAGTACTATGAATATCAAAATACCCGAATATTGCAGGTTGTTCCTTCTCGACTCCTGTTCTGCATTTATCCTTGCCTGTTCCTCTTCTTTGCGCTTTCTTTCCTGTTCTGCCATCTCAAACTCGTGCTTTGCCTCCAACTTGCCAATGTCTTTTGACTTATCCTCGTTGAACAAACTGTCTATCATTTTAGTGTACAGCTTGTAGTAGTGCAACGCCTCTTTGTAATCTCCTTCTTCTTCGTTGATGGTGAACAGGTTGTCATAGACCATTTTTAAATCCATCACAGAACCTACCTTGTAAGCCATTTCCTCAGATTCATGTAAGTAAGGATATGCCTTGTCAAACTCGCGTTTATCCAAATAGAGTTGTCCAATATTGTTCAAAAGCATGGTAATCATGCGTTCCGCACCGAGATCCCTGTAAATACTGATAGACTGCTGGTACAACACGAGAGCTGAATCGTATTTCCCTTGTACCTCTTGCAGCTGGGCTAAATTATTCAAGCTGTTGGCAATACCACGCTGATCATCCCGGACGACTTCCATCTCATATGCTTTTTTATGGAACTCACCCGATCTTTCAAAGTCTTTCATATAGTAGTAGATAGAGCCAATATTATTGTAAGTATTTGAAATACCCTCCTGATTGTTCAATTCCTCCTTGATCCTCAAGGATTTGTAGTAGTAATCCAGTGCTTGTTCGAAATCCTCTTGTATCCTATACACCACACCCAGGTTATTGTAGCTCCTGGCAAGCCCCTCTTGGTTGTTATACTTCTTGTAGATTTGAACGGTCAGCAAATACTGCTCAATTGCTTTGACATAATCTCCCTGGCTCTTGTAGATAATTCCAATATTATTGATGATTGATGCTACCGCTAATTCGTTGTCTAGTTCGCGTTTGACCTCAATGGCCATATTATATTGCTCAATTGCCTCTGCAAACCTGCCCTGGAAATAGTACACTACCCCTGTATGGTTGAAAGCCGCTGACAACATTTCTTTATTGCCGATCTCTGCCGCCAAGTCACGCGCTTTGCTACCCCAGTCAAGAGCTACCTCGGGATCAGAAGATTTATATTCCCAGCAGAGTTCATTATAGATGCTTGTCCTGGCGCTGTCCGTCAACTTTCCCTCCAATAATGTCTTGAGGGAATCAGTAAATTCATTTTGTGAAAGGCAAAAAGGTATTTCAAGCATTGCGAGTAGTAAGAAAATCGCTATAAACTTATACCATCCCCCATATTTTACCTGATTGATGATATGCAATAATGTGCTTCTCATCTCAATACTCTTAATTTTAATGTCCTTTTAAAAAGCTGTGTAATAGGAAATATTGCGCCTGCCAAAACTGCATTGAACCCCAGGTTGATTGCGAGCACGCCTGAACTATATTGTTCAATGTAGGGGGGGGAATAATACAAGTGCAAACTCAAAGAACAGCAGGAAGGCAAAAAAGATCATACCCTCCGCTACCCTAACCGGAATTGAAAATTTCCCTTCAGTCCTGAAGAACAATTTACCATCTGATCAGTGCAGAAGCCCATGTAAATCCGCTGCCAAATGCCGCCAGGCAGATTAGATCACCATTCTTTATTAGTCCACGTTCACAAGACTCACTTAAAGCTATTGGAATAGAAGCGGCAGTAGTATTCCCATAATGTTGAATATTACTCACTACTTTTTCATCAGAAAGCCCCATTTGTTTCTGAATAAATTCAGTAATTCTTAAGTTAGCCTGGTGAGGGATAAGCAGGTCAATATCATCTATATTATAGCCGTTGGCATTTAATGCCTCCATAATTACTTCCTGAAACCTGATTATTGCATTTTTAAATACAAAATTACCATTCATGTAAGGATAAATGTCCCTTCCTTCTTTGACCATATCAACTGTTAATCTTACTTTCCCACAACTGCCAGGAGATTTAACAGTCAATTCTTCCGCATATTTTCCCTGGGAATGCAAATGCGTAGACAAAACTCCTTTACCCGGTTCATCACTTGCAGTGAGCACAGCAGCTCCCGCCCCATCACCAAAAATAACAGAAACGTCACGTCCTTTTGTGCTCATCTCCAGACCACTGCTGTGTACCTCTGAACCAATTACCAGTATGGTTTTATACATCCCGGTTTTAATAAATTGATCTGCAACAGACAATCCATAAATAAATCCGGAACATTGGTTTCTAACATCAAGAGCTCCTACTTCTTTGATCCCTAATTGTTCTTGAACCAGAACTCCACATCCCGGGAAATAATAATCAGGGCTTAAGGTGCTAAAAATGATAAAATCAATATCACCGGGTACCATGTTTGCTTTTTCGATCGCCTTTAATGCCGCCCGGGTTCCCATATTGGAAGTTGTATCCTTTTCAGGATCAAAAAATCTTCTTGTTTTAATCCCTGTTCTTTCCTGTATCCATTCATCACTGGTATCCATGACTTTTGCAAGGTCGTCATTAGTTACGATACGATCAGGAACATAGTGGGCAATACCTGCTATAATTGAATTCTTCATAATGCTAAAATGGTTAAAAAAAATTTACTATATGTTCTCGTATCGGAAATTCAATGTTTTATCTCTTCCGCCAGCTGGCGGACAAAGCGCGCAAAGAACGCAGTAACAATTTTTCAAATATGCATAATATCGAGCTTTGCGAGAAACATTTTAATTTTTTTTTATAAATTTATGGAGTTAAGTTCTTATATTGCACTTGAAATTTATCTTACCCAACTGTCTTCTTTCTGTACTGGTACACAAAGATAAAAATTCTATATTAAAAAAAATAACTTTTTTATTGAAACCTAAGTGATACATTTTGGTGATTTGAATTTTAAAACTTATATTTGGCTCTTCTATTTCTTGTTAAGAAAACAAACACCCTCTTAAAAGATATATAAAGAACATAACTTCATAAATTTAGAATGCCACTAAATCACTAAAACACAAAATCCCACAAAAAGAATTAAATAATTTTTATTATAGTTTAGTGAAATTTAGTGTTTTTGTGTTTTTGTGGCTATACATTGCTATTCCGATACAATAAATTAAAAATGCATTTTTAGATTTAGAAAATTGAAACCATATGAAAAAAAAGTATCTATTTGTAAAAGGAGCATGTCAGTGGAATAAACTGGTACACAAATTCCTTAATCTACGGAAGCGCGTTGCCGGGCAAATGAAAAACGGGCAGTTCCAATTACTTTCCTGTGATGAACAAAACCGCTTGTATGAAAAACTCAGAGAGCTGACCCAACGCTTAGAGAGAATGCAGCATAAAGTAGGAGTAAAACTGGCATCCGGAATACTGCTTTTTACACTTAGCACAGGCACAGCAGCAGCACAGACATTTGCTCCTGCCAGCGATCTCCAAACTACCGGTATATCTCAGAAGCTAAGTGGTCAGACATTTGTCGATATTGACAATGATAGCGACTTAGACCTGTTTGTAGGTATAGAAAGCGGCTATGTCAAATATTACCAAAACAACGGCACAAGCTCTGTTCCCGATTTTGCTTTACAAGGCAACCTTCAGGATAGTGCTGCTGTAGATATAAAAGTGAATAACAATGCCACTACTACATTTGCCGATATTGACAATGATGGGGACTTAGACCTGTTAGTAGGTCAACAGGTTTCATGGTACAGCAATATCAAATACTACAAAAATAATGGTACGGCATCCGTCCCGGAATTTGTTGATCAGGGCGTTTTGCAAGACAGTTCGGTTTCGGTTATCGAAATATGGGGTTATGAAGGTATTCACCCTGTTTTAGCCGATCTTGATCAGGATGGAGACTTTGACCTGTTCATTGGCGATTCCTATGGCTACATTACGTACTACGAAAACACCGGAGATACTTCCTCATATATATTCTCCGCACGGGGCAACCTGCAGGATAGTACAAATACTAATATTTGGGCACACAGCGAAGCTGTACTCTTTTTTGTGGATATTGACAACGATGGAGATTTGGATTTGATGGTTAGGGAAAGCAGTTCTGGTAATATAAAATATTACGAAAACAAACCCGGCGTCAACCCGTTTGACCTTGTTTTTGCAGGCAACTTGCAGTATGATAACGGAGGTTCTCCTGAGGATATAATAGAATTTGTTTATTCTGTTCCCACCTTTGCCGATATAGACAACGATGGCGATTTCGACCTGTTTATAAAGCCGGGAGAACTGTCTCATATAAGGTATTACGAAAATACCGGCACACCATCGGCTCATAATTTCATCCGGGGGCCTTTTCTTGAAGGCGGGCTGCATACAATTGACCTGGATAAACCAACGCCTCCTTCGATGTTTGATATTGACAGCGATGGTGACTTAGACTTATTTTATTCAACATACGGAAATATATTTTATTACAAAAATACCGGCACGGAATTGTCAGCCGTATTCACACCACAAGATCTGCTGAGGGATACATCCACCCAGGCTATTTCAGTGAGTTTACCGAATGCTACATTTGCCGATATTGATAATGACAACGACCTGGACTTATTTATCGGATCAAACCCGGGCTCAATTGCTTACTATGAGAACACCGGGGATTCATCTGCCTATGAATTCACACCGCTGGGAAATCTGAAGGATTTTATGGGTGCGGACATTACTACAGGAACCACTTTCTACAATGTACCTGCCTTTGAAGATATTGACAACGATGGCGATTTGGACCTGTTTTATGGTGGAAACACTGGATTGGTTAAATATTCCGAAAATATGGGCAATGCTAATTCCCATTCTTTCGGTACACCAACTTCCCTCCAGGACAACACATATACAGATATAGATGCAGGAAATTCCGCTGCTCCTGCATTTGCCGATGCTGACCACGATGGTGATCCCGACCTGTTTCTCGGGAACACCACGGGTACTGTTTCCTATTACAAAAATACCGGCAATGCCTCTGCCTTTTCATTCACATCGCAAGGCAGCCTGAAAGATAGTACGGGCACACCCATTAATGCCGTGAACTATTCAAAACCGGGTTTTGCTGACCTGGATCACGATGGCGACCCTGATCTGTTAGTTGGCGGATATAACGGTACTATCATGCATTATACCAATGAAACACCCGGTGTATGGAAAGGCGCTACAGATACCTATTGGAGTAATGCGGTCAATTGGCAGGATAACATCCTGCCAAATAGTACAATGATCGTGCTTATTCCCGATGAAGCTGTAAATATTGCGGATATCGGCTCAGATACTGCATTTGCCCAAAATATAATCATAGAGTCCGGCGCTGAACTTGCCTTTGGAAACGGGTCGCTTAATATTGACAACAACTTAACAAATTATGGCACATTCAGTGCAGGTACGGGAACCACAATTTTCAATATGTCTGCAACCGTAAAGGGCACGGTAAAGTTCAATAATGTAACTATCTGGGATATGATAGATTTCGGACCTTCCTCAACTATAAACGGGATATTGGACATAACACAGTTAGGTTATATAGATTTCAATCCTCCATTAGTAATAGCAAAGACTGACCAGGCGATCTATTGTTCAAATGGCGCAGCCGTGGTTTCCTCCCAGGTCATCGGCCTCGGAGTATCAAGCTATCAATGGCGGGAGAGTAATGATGGTGGTGTCACCTGGTACAATTTATCTAACGGAGGAATATATAGTAATGTTACAGCTACCTCCTTGAATATTTCCGATGTCGCTGGGCTAAATGCTTATCAATACAAATGTACCGTTACTAATATGATTCCTTTTGACACCTATCCCGCAATAATATATACCGTTGATAGTATACCCCCGGTTGCTATCGCTAAGAATATTTCAGTCGCTTTAGATAGCACAGGTAACGCTAACATTATAGCAGCAGATGTGGATAGCTTAAGTACCGATAATTGTGGCATTGCAAGTTTAACCGTTGCTCCCGATACATTTACATGCTCTGATATTGGGTCAAACATTGTTACCCTGATAGTGACTGACAACACATCAAATGCAGATACGGTAACCGCAACCGTGACCATTCAGGATACCATTGCCCCGGTAATAACCAATCCCGCAGATATTATTGTTTGTGAAAATTTATCAATTGTTAACTATTCAAATCCTACTGCTACTGATATCTGTGGTATAGATACTATAACCCAGATTAACGGGCTGGTAAGCGGCTCTGTATTCCCGGTTGGTATTACCACAAATATATTTGTAGCTGAAGACATTTCAGGTAATACGGATACCTGCAACTTTACCGTTACCGTTAATCCGGTTTACAGTATTGGTGATGCTCCATTTTCAATTTGTGATGGTGATAGCTCGCTGATCTATGGATCTTATTATAATGTACCAGGGACTTATTACGATAGTCTAACCTCAGTATATGGTTGCGATAGTTTACGATCAACAGTTTTAACTGTAAATCCATTACCGGCAGTTGATTTAGGTGCAGATACCACTATTTGCAATGGTTGTTCAATACCGCTTGATGCCGGCTCCGGCTTTACCTCTTACTTATGGTCAACCGGGGATACTATTCAAACCATCACGGTTATTATTACGGATGTTTATTCTGTAACAGTAATTGATAGCAATGGTTGTTCGGCAAGTGATACGGTTATAGTAACTGTATTTTCTGCAGGACCGTTAGCTGGTGTTTCCGGAGTGGATGTAAGCTGTAATCCGCCAGCTGGCGGATGCGATGGCGAAGCTGTTGTAACTGTTGCCGGTGGCACAATGCCTTATACCTACCTGTGGGATGACCCCGCATCTCAGATCACTGCCACTGCCGTCAACCTTTGTGCAGGTAATTATTCGGTCATTGTTACCGACTCGGCAAGTTTAGCAGATACGGCATATATTACGATCAATGAACCGGTTGTTCTGACCACCGTCATCACAGGGACGGATGTTAGTACATGCGGAGCAGGTGATGGTTCCGCTTCGGTCACCACAAGCGGGGGAACGCTCCCATATACTTATAATTGGTCCAATGGCGATACAACGCAAAATCCATTAGGATTGTCCGGAGGCACATACTCGGTGACCGTAACTGATGCTAATGGATGTAATGCCTACGATAATGTTTACATTATAGAAACTTCAACTTTTACCACAGGTATCACGGGTATTGATGTTAGTGGTTGCGGAGCCGCTGACGGTGCAATAGATCTGGCTGTTGCAGGAGGTGTAGCTCCTTTCACTTATATATGGTCTAATAGTGATAGTACGCAAGATCTTTCAGGCCTTTCTGCCGGCATATATTCAGTTACAATAATTGATTCAACCAGTTGTCTTACCAATGATCTTATAATGATCAATGAACCGCCTGTTTTCACTACTTCTATCGCAGCCACAGATGTAAGCTGCAGCGGTGGAAATAATGCTGCCGCAGATCTGACCATATCAGGTGGTGTTGCTCCATTTACATTTAGCTGGTCTAATGGCGCTGCAACAGAAGATGTTTCAAGCCTTTCAGCAGGAACATACACAGTAACTGTTACAGATACAAATGGTTGCTTCACTGATAATACAATTACCATAAATGAACTGCCGCCTTTAACGGTTACGACTTTAGTTCAGGGTACTTCAAGCTGTGGAGCTTCCGATGCTATTGCCATGGTAAGTGTGAGCGGAGGGGCAGCCCCTTTTAAATATGTATGGTCTAATGGCGACACTTTGGCAAATGCTTCCGCATTGTCTTCGGGTATCCATTATGTAACAGTGACGGATGCCAATGGTTGTATAGCTTATGGTACTGTTACCGTTAACGAATCAGGCGGAACTGTTATCACCGTTAACTCAATTGTTGATGTTACCTGCAATGGTTATGCAAACGGCTCTATTGATATTGGCGTTTCAGGTGGCACTTTGCCTTATTCTTATTTATGGTCAAACGGAAGCGCTACTGAGGATATCAGTAATCTTACCGGTGGAACTTACGAAGTAGTTATTACAGATTTCTCTGGTTGCATTGCCTCAGCAAGCTTTACTGTTACTAAACCTGATCCGTTAAGCGCATCTTTATCAATAGTGGATGCCAGTTGTAACGGAGCAGATGGAAGCGCAGTGATTAATGTAAACGGTGGAACAATCCCTTACACCTATATGTGGTCTACCTTTGGCACTGGTTCATCACAGATGGGCTTGTCTGCAGGGGTATATTCAGTTACGGTAATAGATGCAAACGCATGTGTTTATGTAACACCGGTTGTGATCAACAGTCTTGGAGGGCCATCCATAACAGTGAATTCAATTACCAATGTAAACTGTGATTATCCCGATGATGGCTCTATTGATATAAGTGTTACCGGTGGAAGCCAGCCATATATTTATCAATGGTCAAATTCGGATACAACTGAGGATTTGATTGATCTGACTGACGCAACATACAATGTGACGGTGACAGATGCTAAAGGTTGCGTTGCAGCAGCAAGCATTGACATATTATACATGCCCCCGCTTGATGTAAAGATCTGCATTATCACCGTTGATAGCGCAACAGGTAAAAACCTCATAGTATGGGAAAAAGAACCGGGATTAAGCATTGATTCTTACAATATTTATAAAGAAGGCACACAGGCAAATGTATATTTCCGGATAGGTACCGTGCCTTATGACAGTTTGAGCATTTTCGTTGACCTCCAGGCGAATCCGGCTCAACGGTCCTGGAGATATAAGCTCACTGCCGGTGATACATGTATAAGTGAAAGTGAGTCAGAGATGAGCCCCTTGCATAAAAGTATTCACCTGACCGTAAATCTCGGTTTAAACGGTGAGGTCAATCTTATATGGGATCATTATGAAGGATTTGCCTTCGGCACTTACTATATTTACCGGGGGTCATCACCCAATGATATGGATTCTCTTGATGCCTTACCGAGTAACCTGAATTCATACACTGATTTTTCACCGCCATCCGGTCAGCTATTTTACCAGGTAGCAGCCATACTTCCAACCGGCTGTACTGCTACTCTAAAGACAAAAGATTATAATTCATCCAAGTCCAATACAACCGCCATTGCCAGTGCCGGGACGTTATCAGCTACAGCTACGGCAACCGATGCCACCTTTGGCAATTGTGACGGTTCAGCTACGGTCACCGCAAAAGGGGGAACTCCTCCCTATACTTATCAATGGAATGATTCTTTAAACCAGGTAACCGCAACCGCTACGGGTTTGTGTGGAGATACAACATATACTGTGCTGGTAACTGATGCATATGGTGATACCGTATCTACCAATGTGTTTGTAGATGAAGTATCCGGCATCAATCAGCAATCCGCAATCCTCAATCCGCAATTAAAAGTGTATCCTAATCCTAACAGGGGAATATTCAATCTAAATATATATTTGGGAAAGAAGGAGGATTTAAACATTAAAATATTTGATATACAGGGGCAAAAGATTTATTCTGATCAAACAGTAAAGTACTCGGGGTCATTTGAAAAACAGATAGACCTTTCAGAATATAATGGAGGGATCTATCATCTGCAAGTAATAACTAAGGAAAATGTTATTAACAGAAAAATAGTGATCGAATAATGTCTTAATCATAAGTTTTCGATTTAGGTATGATTGCTTACGCAAAATACCTGGAACGTTGCGGTATTTTGGAGGGACGCAAATACTTCAATCTGCTACTCGGATCCCTGGGAAGCATCCCTGCCACTATTGGTAATCTTTCGGCTATGATTGATGCTTTGCCTGAAAATTCTGTCTGGTCGGCGACTGGTATAGGTCAGTTCCAGCTACCAATGAATGTCGCTGCCATTATCGCAGGCGGAGGTGTCCGTGTCGGCATTGAGGACGCCATCTACTTCGACTATGACAAGACTCACCTCGCCAGCAATGAAGAACTCGTAAAACGTATTGTCCGCCTTGCCGAAGAATGCCAACGACCGTTGGCTACACCGGATCAGGCTAGATATATGCTTGGCTTAGATCAGGACTAATCATTTAATCATACAGATCGAAGCGTGAAATTTACCGTTCGCTTCGCGGGGAATAGAGTTCACATATTGGACTTTTAAGAGTTTTGGTATGTACCCGAAATGTTTATTAAACACCAGGCGTATTTCATCATCTAATTGTTGAGACGCTGCTATTTTCACTGTAAAATCTTCGATATTATCTTGTATTACCTGATACTGTCGCATACCCGGTAAATCGCGCAGCGCCACAGACAGGGCTGTAAAAACAACTCGCCTACCCCCTCGATGAATTAATGCCCCCCGCACCTTGCCTACTATTTTTCTAAAAGCCGGTAATTTAATTCGCTCACATGGACATGGTTGCCCAATAGCATAATCACCAATTTCATAGCGTATCAACGGTGATTGGCGATTGAAGTAATCGGTAATAACAAGGCGGCCCATCTCACCCGGCTTACATTTTTCATCGTCTTTATTTAAAATTTCTACCCCTAACTTATGAGCCATGATATGATGATAGTCCGGTTCATATGGACACTGGCCCGCAATCATACCGAATTCCATCGAACTATACGTTGACCAGATCTGCGAATTGGGAAAAGCCCTGCTGATAACCTCCTTCTGATATGTTTCAAAAGCTTCGGAAAAAACACCGAAACGCTGTATGAAGGACATATCGATCCCACGATCCAGTACCTCGCGCGCCAGCATCTCGGCATTGGTCGGATAGGTTGTTAATGCTACGGCACCGGTTTCGCTGTAACGCCTCTGGATAAACGCAATCTGTTCATCAATAGGCGCTTTTACATCTAACAACCAGGCACGTTTATCATCAGAACCTGAATGTATAATGCGTGTACAAGGCAATGGGCCTCCCAGCCAGCGAACAAAACGAATATCGTCATCTCTATTCATCTGATCCCTTTCAGCGGAAACTGAAATTCGTACAGGTATACCGGTAGAACCCGAAGTAGAAGCCGTCACCGGATTATTGTTTAGAATCTCGTCATTATGCTCCAGAAAAGTAATGCGGTCAATAATAGGCAATTCACCTGAATCGGTAAACCTGTTTCGATAGAAGGGATTGTTTTTAGATGCGTAATCTACTATAGCGAGGAAATGTTTTTTAGCGAAGGGGCGATCGCAAAAACTAACAGGCACATTCATAGCAATTCTTTTTTTATAAGATAAATTACAATTCGTTATACAATTTAATAAATGACTCTGCTCTGGATAAATAAGTGTGATATTCTAATACATATCGCTGTCCCTCCTTTGCTTTTTGATTTACTATAAAATGCCCATTTGCTATTGATTTCCTCAGATTTATTTTGTTTATTTCCATTTTATCTCGATAATTTACACACCTTTCATGGTCAATCACCTTTTCGTGCTGCCTGGGAATTTGAAACATTCCATAGCCCATTTCTAAACTTCTTTTAATTAAGCTGTTGATCGCCCATAGTATGGCCACCAAATTCCATTTCTTCGTCATAACCTCCCAAGGCTATGAATTCACTTTTCCAATGAGCAATACGCCCTTGTATTCCTCCTGATCCTTTTCTTGCTTTTGCGAATAGCCGTTTCTCTGTTAACGTTTTTCGCAACCACTCTGAAAAGCCTTCAGTTATGAAATTATCCGCATCCAGGTTACACACTATATCTGTTTTCGCACATTTATGTGCTAAATTTTTAGCGTGGGAATATTGAAATTTTTTCATTGTGTCTTCTTTGAAATAGATCAGGTGGCCACTATCAATCCAATCCATTAAATTTTTATATACCCATTCCTTAAATCCATCCGGACTATTATAATCTAATACGATTTGAGAGACATTTTCTAAATTCTTAATTGTTTTAAGATTATCTATTATAGTTACTTTAGCATATTCCGCTCTTCTATGAACTGTAGTGCAATATCCAATACTTGGAAATATATTAGTTAGTTTTCCCATTCCTTTATCATTTTAGTGTAGTTATTAATAGTAACTAATTAATTTTGCCTTTGGCTTGAAATTAAGAAGATGACATATCTCCATTGCGGCACCTCCAATATCATTCAGGTCAAGGCCATCTTTTGTATAATTTTTAATAAAATATTCTGTTCTTGTATAGTTCATAGTTCTATCTTTTAATCTTGATAAAACAACATTCGCAGAATTGGACTTTTGATATAATAAATGAAGGTAATTAAATGCTTTTTGGGATAAAAAACAGGCTTCTTCATGTTCAAATTCTGGCAACCCATCAAATTCGATTTGATAAGTTTGAGGTTTGCCTTCTTCTTTAACGACATCTGACTGATAATCTATATTATTCAAAATTTTCAGTAAAAGATTAAAATCAGATTTTCTGCTTTGAAGGCCAATTTCAGAATGAAAAAAATCTTCATTAAGTATTCTTTCAACGAAATCACACGCATTTGGTTCTCCCAGGGGATATATTGCATCAGTATATGCTTGGAAATTTTTTTTATAATTTGGTTTAATTAAGGAATGATGTGGTAGAATCTCATGGGCTGCTGCATGATTTGTTGCTAAAATATTTGTTTCGCAAGCTTGCGCTTCAAGAAGAATACGCCCCAAAGATTCAACATTTGAAGTACTGGGAAATAAGATCCATTGACAATCACATAAAGTTTGAAAAACTTCATCCAGGTTTAGAATGCCAAGGTAATTTACATTCAATCCGTTCAACTCTTTTTTTAAATAATCACTGAAATTCAATCCGTTGTAATCGCAGGTATTTGGTTGACCGGCAATTACAAATTTAGCATTCTTGATTTTTTTCGATATCAATTTAAAGCATTCTAAAACAACGTCAAACCCCTTATCTTTTGACAATCTGCCAATATAACCAACAAGATACTTTCTATTTGGCATGTTTTTTTTATTTATTACTTTTGGGTAACCCAGTAATGCCGGATAACAAACAACATGTTGACCATTAGTTAAATATGTCGAAAACCAGGAATTGAATGATATTTTAGTGAAGTTAGAAATATGCAGGATTATATCATTATTTCTTGTTAGAGGATTGCATAAAGACTCTTGAAGTAAATATCCATTCCATGGACCGGTTAGCACGCTACGTATTATTCGAAAATTTCCTGCAACTTGTTCTCTGATTTGAAAATACAAATAGGCTAATGGGTCTAAATTACATAAAATGGTGTCATCCTTTCCCAAATTCTTAAAAAGCTCATGGTTGTAAAACAAATCATGTAATGTGTGGTAACAAATAGTTAATGATTTTATTTTTGATAATGCATTTTCGAGTTCTTTCTGACATAAATAAACTCCATCATGATATTCAGTCTCGTTTCTTTCAATCTTAATCATTAATATTTTACTCATAAAATAATTATCTTAATGACTTATATTATTCAGATTAAAGATTAACAATGGCTGGCGATTACCTTAGCCGCATTTTCAGCGCCATTATTTCTATTAAGTTGTTTCAAATTATTTTTAATTTTTAGTAACAGAGTTTTATTACTTAAGATTTCATGCATGAGATTTTGTAATTCTTTTACATCATGTTTACATATCCATGCTGCATTTTGATTATGTACAAACTCGATATGATTAATCTGATCTTCAGTTGCATCATTATGAGGTAGAAATATTGTTGGGCAGCAAGATATCATTGAATCACTTACAGCATGAAATAGAAAGGATTTACGAATGTTATTTCGTGCTATTTTAATTTTGTTCATTTTACCTGCCGGCATATTTATCTGGGGTTTTTTGTAAATCATTAAAAAAATTCCTTGGATAGATCAGGACTAATCATCTAATCCGGCAGATCGAAGCGTGAAATTTACCGTTCGCTTCGCGTGGAATAGAGTTTACATACTGGATTTTTAAAAGTTTTGGTATGTACCCGAATTGTTTATTAAACACCTGGCGTATTTCATCATCTAATTGTTGAGACGCTGCTATTTTCACTGTAAAATCTTCGATATCATCTTGTATTACTTGATACTGCCGCATACCCGGTAAATTGTGCAGCGCCACAGATAGATTTGTAAAAATAATTCGCTTACCCCCACGTTGAATCAATGCCCCATACACCTTGCCTATTATTTTTCTAAAAGCCGGTAATTTAATTCGCTTACATGGACACGGTTGCCCAATAGCATAATCACCAATTTCATAGCGTATCAACGGTGATTGACGATTAAAATAATCGGTAATTACTACGCGGCCCATCTCACCCGGCATGCATTCTTCATCGTCTTTATTTAAAATTTCAACCCCTAACTTATGTGCCATAATATGATGATAGTCCGGTTCATATGGACACTGACCCGCAATAATGCCAAATTCTACCGCACTATACGTTGACCATATCTGCGAATTGGGAAAAGCCCTTCTGATAATCTCCTTCTGATGTGTTTCAAAAACTTCGGAAAAAACGCCAAAACGCTGTATGAAGGACATATCAATCCCACGATCCAGTACCTTGCGCGCCAGCATCTCGGCATTGGTAGGATAGGTTGTTATTGCTACGGCACCGGTTTCGCTGTAACGCTGCCGGATAAATGCAATCTGTTCATCAATAGGCGTTTTTATATCTAACAACCAATCAACTTTATTATATAAAGCCGGATGTATAATTCGCGTACAAGGCAATGGGCCTCCCAGCCAGCTAACAAAACGAATCTCGTCATCTCTATTCATCTGACCCCTTTCAGGGGAAACGGAAATTCGTACAGGAGTGCCGGTAGAACCCGAAGTAGAAGCCGTCACCGGGTTATTGTTTAGAATCTCATCGTTATGCTCCTGAAAAGTAGAGCGGTCGATAATAGGCAATTCACCTGAATCGGTAATCCTGTTTCGATAGAAGGGATTATTTTTAGATGCGTAATCTACTATAGCCAGGAAATGTTTTTTAGCGAAGGGGCGATCGCGAAAACTAACAGGCACATTCATAGCAATTACTTTTTTTAAGTTGATTTTTTGTTACATAAGCTGGCGTAGCCAGAACCAAACAAGATAAAGATTATCAAAAATATATTGCTACATAAGTTACAGTTTCTGGTTGCTGGTAACTGGTTTCTGGTTTGTTTTGATAACATTTTTGGGAAGTAATTACTACCAGCGACCAGTAGCCAGTAACCAGTAACAATTATGCTTTACGAAACTTTTATTAAATATTTTGCCAAAATTGGTCAAGATTTAACTTTTTAGGTACTAACTATATATTTTACCATTAAACTCTTTTCTCAGACTATTAGTCAACATATTTTGAGCAGCTTTTGCAATTCTGTATGAATAACTTATAGGAATATTATTATAAGTTCCATTTGATTGACTGGTAATAGAACCAAATCTGGAATTTATATTAATCACAATTCAAATTATTGCTGACTATTCCGCTAAAAAATGTGCGATATTAAACACCACAAGCCTACCGGAGTTTTTTATTCCTCTGTTTCACCACCTGAGTATTTTAACAGCTATCAAACCGTTTTAGCCACAGTCAATTTAACCTTACCGGCTTTGTCCACACCAGTTTACTTATTGATAACAGCCTTGAGGCACCCCCTTTGAGCCATACTGTATTTACTATTAAAAAAATGAAGGCTGGCGGATTCTGCTACTTCTAACAAATGTAATGAATTATTCCGAACCGTTAAACCCACCAGCCCAGCATGTTTTTTTAGGGTTTATTACAGCCTGTACATATTTTATCGTTTTGATAATAATTCAAATAATGGCTCATTAATATAGTAATTTCCTGTCCCAAGTTTTTTCTTCTTTAATAGTCCATCTTTAGCTAATTTATTAAGATAGTTTGCTGCCGTTATCCTTGAAACATTAAGGTCATTAACAATAAACTCAATTTTCGTGTATGGATGTTTAAACATGTTATTTAACAAGTCCTGACTGTAAAATTTGTAGTTATCTCGCAAGGTATGTTTATATTTCATCATTAGTTCACGAATCTGTAATATCAAATAAATGGTTTCTCCGGACGTCTGTTCAACTCCCTTAATCATAAATAACAACCATTCCTCCCAGCTATTTTTCTCTCTTACATTCTGAAGTAATCTGTAATAATCAGATTTATGTTTAATGATATAACTACTTAAATATAATATCGGTAGATTCTGAAGTTTTTCAAGCACCAAATACAATATATTGATTATTCTGCCCGTTCTGCCGTTTCCGTCATAGAATGGGTGTATACTCTCAAATTGAAAATGAATAATCGCCATTTTTATTATTGGGTCATAATCACATAATTCCTGGTCATTGATAAATTTTTCCAGATTTGACATTAAGTGATTAATTTCATTAAAATCTTGCGGAGGCGTATAGATTGTTTCTCCAGTTGCAGCATTTTTTAATTCAGTTCCCGGTAGCTTTCGGAATCCAGCTTTATTATTCTCTAATACTTCTTGAATTTGTAAAATAATCCTGTTTGTAAGTAATCCACTTTTTGATGTCAATTCAAATCCTTTTTTCAATGCAGAAATGTAATTCTGGACTTCTTTGGCGTTGTGTGATTTTATCGAATCAAGATTCAATTCCGATTTATACAAATCATCGTGAGTAGTGATAATGTTTTCAATCGCAGAACTATCTTTAGCTTCCTGCAAACCAAGCGTATTAATTAAAATATTCTGATTAGGAATTGTGGAAGCTATTCCTTTCAATTCAGCTAAAGAGGCATGAGCTGAAGGTAAACTTTTTAGGACTGTTTTTGTTTCCACGTCTATGTTTAATGGCAATCCTCTTAGTTTCCAATCTTTATTTTCATTCATAATGTAAAGATTTTATTGTTTTCTTTACAAAGAAAGTTCCTTTTGTAAAGAAAACCAAAT
Organism: Bacteroidota bacterium; assembly: GCA_043811005.1. Taxonomy (GTDB): domain Bacteria; phylum Bacteroidota; class Bacteroidia; order NORP154; family NORP154; genus JBDRNO01. The sequence goes on from JBDRNO010000306.1 coordinate 31,539, forward strand.
TTTCTTTACATATTCAATCCTGTATGTATATATTTTTGACTTTTTTGGAATAATGCTCATTTTGGATCGTATAGGCGGTAACGTAGAGCTAACTATAACGGTACGTTTATTTGCACTATATGTTTATGACTTCAAAAATAGTGAATCTGATGGATTTTGTATTGTTTTAATATTGAAAAAAGGGAAGGGCTGTATTAATTCCCGCTTAAACAGCTTATGTGTAAAATATCATGATTTTTTTAAAGTTTTTTTTATTTACCTACTTTTGTTTGAAAAATAAAGAAACCCTCAGGGTTTTTTTAACTAAATTAATTAATATAATTTTTTACCAAGAATATACTATTCGTTTTTCATTACGTTTATGTTCTTTTAAACCCTGAGGGTTTAGATTCTAAAATATTTAAAATGTGAGTACAACAAAACAATTTGCTCCTTTTAGCTGTAATTATACACCACAGTTTGCGCAATTGCTGCATAACCTGGGTATTTCATTGATAATAAGCACCTACCAGGCAGGTAAGGTCGTTGTGCTAAGCCCGGTTGAAGAGGACAAGCTCATTCAACTGCCACGCTCATATAAAAGTGCAATGGGACTTGCCACTGAGGGTAATCACCGGATTGCTATAGCCGGTCTTAGTGAAGTAACGGTATTGCAAAATTCAGGAGCGCTCGCTAAGGGCTACCCGCAAAAAAAAGGTGTGTACGATGGGATGTATTTTCCGCGTGCAACCTATTACACGGGTAATTTATTCCTTCACGATATGGCTTTTTCAGGAGATAAGCTCATTGCAGTAAACACTTTGTTTTCCTGTCTTAGTTATATAGATGACAAATACAGTTTTACCCCGTTCTGGAAACCGGATTTCATTTCCGAACTTGCTGCTGAAGACCGCTGCCATCTGAACGGAATGGCTCTTGAAAATAATGAAGTCCGGTATGTAACTGCACTTGGTAATAATGATACTGCACAAGGATGGCGTGATAACAAAATGCAGGGAGGCATACTTATGGATGTACCTTCGGGCGAGATATTACTTGAAGGACTGGGAATGCCACATTCTCCACGAATTTACAACGGAAAGCTTTATTTGCTTAATTCCACCCAGGGCGAGCTTATCTGTGTAGATATTGAGAAAAAAAACTATGAGGTGGTTTGTAAATTAGGAGGATATGCACGGGGAATGGATCGCTTTGGTGATTACCTCTTTATCGGTGTATCGAAACTCAGGCATAACAGTCCGGTATTCCGCGATTTGCCTATTGCAGAAACTTCCTATTCAGGCGTGATAGCCGTCCATTTGCCTTATGGAAGTATAGCAGGACATATTAAGTACGAAGTATCGGTAGATGAAATTTATGACGTGAAAGTATTACCGGGTTTAAAACGTCCCTCTGTATTGTCTCCTGAAATGCCGGTACATAAAAGGGCGCTCCATATACCGGAAACTACATTTTGGTCTGCCGGTGAAGAAAAAGAGAACCAGAGTCCTGTAATGGATTAATACTAAAAAAACAGGATTTTATGGCTAAATAATATTTTGAAGCTCTGTGGAAATAATTGCCTTATTATTTTAGATAATGGAGATTTGAAATTGGTGTTGGAAAGGCGAAAATCGAAACTGGTTTTTAACGCAAAACCGTCAGGTGGAAACACCTGACGGCACGCAAATGGGAGACACACAAAAATTGAAATTACAAAAAAAACCCGAAACATGTAATAATTTATTATTTCGATAATAATACATAGCTTTGCAAGGTAATGAAAAATTAAAGCCAAATGAAAAAAAAGTACTTATTTGTAAAAGGAGCGTGTCAGTGGAATAAGCTGGTACACAAATTCCTGAATTTGCGCAAACGCATTGCCGGGCAGATGAAAAACGGGGAGTTTCAGATACTTTCCTGCGATGAACAAAACCGTTTGCATGAAAAGCTCAGAAAGCTATTGATACGCTTAGAGAACCTGCAACACAAAGTAGGAGTAAACCTGGCAGCAGGCGCCCTGCTCTTTACACTTAGTACAGGTACGGCAGCAGCCCAAACATTTGTACCTGACAGCGTCCTCCAAACTACTGCCATTTCTCAGGATCAAATAAAAGGCTTGACATTTGCCGACATTGACAACGATGGCGATTTAGACCTGTTTATAGGACAATATAACGGCTACGGTGAAGGCGGCAATAACACCATATTATACTACAAAAACAACGGCACAAGTTCGGTTTCCGACTTTGCTTTGCAAGGCAACCTGCAGGATAGTTCTTATACTGATATACAAGTGGGCAAATTACCCACCCCTACATTTGCCGACATTGATGGCGATGGCGATTTAGACCTGTTAATAGGACAAAATCAAAATTATTACCCTTATTACGGGAACACCATCAAATACTACAGAAACAATGGCACAGCATCCGTCATGGACTTTGCTGATCAAGGCAACTTACAAGACAGCTCAGGTTCTGATATTATATGCGGTTATTCGGAATCCAAGCTTGACCCCGTATTAGCCGATCTGGACCAGGATGGTGACTTAGACCTGTTCATTGGCAATTACTATGGTGGCGGTAGAATAAAATACTACGAAAACATCGGGGATTCCTTATCATTTGATTTTGTTGATCAGAACAACCTGCAGGATAGCACTTATGCGGATATTTCTTCCGGATACCTCGCCCCTATATCCTCCTTTGTGGATATTGACAACGATGGAGATCTGGATTTGTTGGTCAGGGAAGGCCCTTATGGTGAAGGTGGTGGTGGTAATATATCATATTATAAGAACTACCCGGGTGTTAACCCGTTTAACCTTGTTTTGGCAGACACCCTACAGTACGACAACCAAGGGACTCCTGAGGATATTAACGAATCTGAAAATTCTATTCCGGCTTTTGTTGATATTGACAATGATGGTGATTTCGACTTGTTGATAAAACCGGATTTTCAACCTCATATAAGGTATTACGAAAACACAGGAACATCATCGGCTCATAATTTCATCAGGGGGCAATTCCTTGATGGCGGGTTACATACAATTAACCTGGATAATGCAACACCTCCCTCGTTGTTTGATATTGACAGCGATGGAGACCTAGACTTATTTTACGCAACATACCAAAATATATTTTATTATAAAAATACCGGCACGGAATTGTCAGCCGTATTCGAGCCACAAAATTTTCTGAAGGATAGTACCGGGCAGATCATTTCGCAATATAGTTTAAATCCTACATTTGCCGATATTGACGGTGATAATGATTTGGATTTGTTTATTGGGACACCAGGGGGTAAAGTTCAATACTACAAAAACACAGGAGATTCATCGGGATTTGAATCTGTATCGCAAGGATTCTTGCAAGATACTTCCGGTGTGGACATTGTGTTACAAGGCTATTCCCCCACTATACCTGCCTTTACCGATATTGACAACGATGGCGATCTGGATCTGTTTATAGGAGAATATGATGGAACGATTAGGTATTACCAGAATATTGGTGATGCCAATTCCTATGGTTTCGCTTTTCAAGGTAACCTGCAGGATAATTCACCTGCTGATATAAGTACAGGAAGTTTTTCTTATGCTGCTCCTGCTTTTGCCGATGCCGACCACGATGGTGACCAGGACCTGTTTCTCGGGAACAACATGGGCGCTGTTTTCTATTGCCAAAATACCGGCAATGCCTCAGCCTTTTCATTTACTCCGCTAGACAGCCTGAAAGATAATACTGGCACACCTATTAATGCCGGGAATATTTCAAAACCGGGTTTGGGTGATCTGGATCACGATGGAGACTATGATCTGTTCATTGGGAACAATAGCGGGTCAATCAATCATTATATCAATGAAACACCCGGCGTATGGAAAGGCGCTGCCGATACCGATTGGAGCAATCCGGTCAATTGGCAGGATAATATCCTGCCGGTTAGTACAGTAAATGTCTTTATTCCCGATGAAGCCATAAATATTTGTAATATCGGCTCTAATACGGTCAATGCTCAAAATGTACTCATTGAATCCAGTGCGGAACTTGCATCCGGAAGCGGTACATTAACTATTTCCAACAACTTAATAAATTATGGTACATTCAGTGCCGGTACAGGAATCGTAATTTTTGATTCTGTTTCAACCGTAACGGGTACGGTAGCATTCAATAATGTAGAAGTCAACTGGGATGTGGATTTTGGAACTTCCTCAACCGTAAACGGGATATTAACTTTAACACCAGCAGGTATAATAACCACAAATGCTCCTTTAGTAATATCCAGGACTGACCAACCAATCTATTGTTCAGGCGGTGGTGCAGCGGTAATTTCCTCCCAGGTTACCGGTGGCGGGGTAGGAGGCTATCAATGGCTGGAAAGTAGCGATAGCGGAGCCACCTTTGACAGTTTATTCAACGCAGGAATATATAGTAATGTGGACTCTTCATATTTGAATATTTCCGATGTCTCAGCACTAAACGCTTATCAATACAAGTGTATAATTTGGTCTGAGATTACTTTTGAAACATTTCCCGCAACAATATACACCGTTGATAGCATACCTCCGGTTGCTATCGCTCAGGATATTTCAGTCTTTTTGGATGGCACGGGTAACGCAAGCATTGTGGGTGCGGATGTTGATAACGGAAGTACCGATAATTGCAGTATTGCAAACTTAGCTGTTGTTCCTGATCCATATCCATTTACATGCTCTGATATTGGGCCAAACATTGTTACCCTGGTAGTGACGGACAACACATCAAATACAGATACTGTAACCGCAATTGTTACTGTGGCAGACACAACTTCTCCGGTGGCTGTTTGTCAGGATATAACCGTATATCTTGACGCTGCCGGAAATGCCTCTATCACCGCAGTGGATGTTGACGGAGGCAGCAACGATGCATGTGGAATTGACAGTTTATATATTGATATTATGAACTTTACATGTGTAAATACCGGTAATAATATAGTTACACTGACCGTAACAGATAATAATGGTAATACTGCCAATTATGCAGCTACTGTGACCATTCAGGATACAATGGCCCCGGTAGTAACTTGTCCCGGAAATATTGTTGTTTGTGAAGATTCGTCAACTGTTAACTATACCTATCCGACTGCAACTGATATTTGTGGTGTAGATACTATAACCCAAATTACCGGACTGACAAGCGGCTCTGTATTTCCGGTCGGTATTACCACAAATATATTTGTTGCAGAAGACCTTTCAGGTAATACTGATACTTGTAGCTTTACCGTTACCGTTAATCCGGTTTACAGTATTATTGATGCTCCGGTGTCCATCTGCGATGGCTCAAGCATAATGATCTACGGAATATCCAGAAGTGTTGCCGGAACGTATTATGATAGCCTTCTTACTACAGGTCTCAATTGTGACAGTGTTCACTCTACAGTTCTGACAATCGATCCTACTTATGACATTGTTGATGCTCCTTTATCAATCTGCGATGGATCAAGCACAATGATATATGGAATATCGAGAAGTACGGCTGGAACTTATTATGATAGTCTTCTTACTACAGGTACCGGTTGTGACAGTGTTCATTCTACAGTTCTGACACTCGATCCGGCTTATGACATTGTTGATGCCCCTGAATCTGTCTGCGATGGGGATAGTACTTCGATCTATGGAACCTGGAGAAAAACAGCAGGAACTTATTATGATAATTATACTACAGCAGGCCCAGGTTGTGACAGTATTTATTCAACAGTTCTGACAATCAATCCTACTTATGACATTGTTGAAGCGCCAATTTCAATTTGTGATGGTGATAGCTCGCTGATCTATGGCACTTATTATAATGTGCCAGGGACTTATTACGATAGTCTAACCTCAGTGGATGGTTGCGATAGTGTACGATCAACAGTTTTAATTGTAAATCCATTACCGGTAGTTGATTTAGGTGCAGATACTACTATTTGCAATGGTTGTTCGCTAACGCTTGATGCCGGCTCCGGTTTTACCTCTTACTCATGGTCAACCGGGGATACTACTCAAACCATCACTGTTAATACTACTGATACTTATTCTGTAACAGTAATTGATAACAATGGTTGTTCAGCTAATGATATGGTTATGGTAACTGTATCTGCTGCAGGGCCGTTAGCCAATGTTTCAGGAATAGATGTAAACTGTAATGGTATATGCGATGGAGAAGCTATTGTAACTGTTACTGGAGGCACAGTGCCTTATACCTATTTGTGGGATGACCCCGCATCTCAGACCACTGCCACTGCCGGCAATCTTTGTGCAGGTAATTATTCGGTTATTGTTACCGATTTGGCAAGTTTAACAGATACGGCATATATTACGATCAATGAACCGGTTGCCCTGGCCACCGTCATTGCAGGAACGGATATTAGTACATGCGGGGCAGATGATGGTTCCGCTACGCTCACCCCAAGCGGTGGAACGCTCCCATTTACTTATATTTGGTCCAATGGCTACACAACCCAAAATCTATCAGGATTGCCGGGAGGCACATACTCGGTGACCGTAACTGATGCTAACGGATGTAATGCCTACAATAATATTTATATTATTGACCCTCCGGCTATTACCACCGGTATCACAGGTACAGATGTCAGCAGTTGCGGAGCCGGTGACGGAGCAATTGATCTAACTGTTACAGGAGGTGTATCACCTTATGCATTTATTTGGTCAAATGGTGATACCACAGAGGATCTCTCAAACCTTACCAAAGGTACATATTCAGTCACAATAATAGATGTCAACGGGTGTACAACAAATGAAACCTGGACTATCAATGAACCACCTGTTTTTTCTACCACTATTACAGGGACAGATGTCACTTGCAGCGGTGGAGATGATGCCTCTGCAGATCTGACAATATCAGGGGGTGTTGCTCCATTTACATTTAGCTGGTCTAATGGCGCTGCAACAGAAGATGTTTCAGGCCTTTCTGCCGGAACATACACAGTAACTGTTACAGACGCAAATGGTTGCTCCTCTGCCGGTACAATTACCATATATGAACTGCCGCCTTTAACGGCTACGACTTTTGCCCTGAATGTTTCAACATGCGGGGGTTCAGATGCTACAGCCACAGCAACCGTAAGTGGAGGAACAGCTCCTTATGAATATGTTTGGTCTAATGGCGACACCTTAAGTACTGCTTCCGCATTACCATCGGGCATCCACTATGTAACAGTAACGGATGCCAATGGCTGCATAGCTTATGGTACTGTTACCGTTAACGAATCAGGCGGACCTGTTATCACCGGAAGCTCTATTGTTAATGTTACCTGCAGTGGTTATGCAAACGGCTCTATAGATATTGGCGTTTCAGGTGGCACTTTGCCTTATTCTTATTTATGGTCAAACGGAAGCGCTACTGAGGATATCAGTAATCTTACCGGTGGAACTTACGAAGTAGTTATTACAGATTTCTCTGGTTGCATTGCTTCAGCAAGCTTTACTGTCACTAAACCTGATCCGTTAAGCGCATCTTTATCAATAGTGAATGCCAGTTGTAACGGAGCAGATGGAAGCGCAGTGATAAATGTAAGCGGTGGAACAACCCCTTACACCTATATGTGGTCTACCTTTGGCACTAATTCATCACAGATGGGGTTGTCAGCAGGGGTTTATTCAGTTACGGTGATAGATGCAAACGTATGTGTTTCTGTAACACCGGTTGTGATCAACAGTCTTGGAGGGCCATCCATAACAGTGAATTCAGTTACCAATGTAAACTGTGATTATCCCGATAATGGCTCTATTGATATAAGTGTTAACGGTGGAAGCATGCCATATACTTATCAATGGTCAAATTCGGATACAACGGAGGATTTGAGTGATCTGACTGACGCAACATACAATGTTACGGTGACAGGTGCTAACGGGTGCGTAGCAGCAGCAAGCATTGACATATTATACATGCCACCGCTTGATGTGAAGATCTGTATTATCACCGTTGATAGCGCTACCGGCAAAAATCTCATAGTTTGGGAAAAAGAACCGGGATTAAGCATTGATTCTTACAATATTTATAAAGAAGGCACACAGGCAAATGTATATTTCCGGATAGGTACCGTGCCTTATGACAGCTTGAGCATTTTCGTTGACCTCCAGGCAAATCCGGCTCAACGGTCCTGGAGATATAAGCTCACTGCCGGTGATACATGTATAAGTGAGAGTGAATCAGAGATGAGCCCATTGCATAAGAGTATTCACCTGACCGTTAATCTCGGTTTAAACGGTGAGATCAATCTTATATGGGATCATTATGTAGGATTTCCCTTCGGCACTTACTATATTTACCGGGGGTCATCACCCAATGATATGGATTCTCTTGATGCCTTACCGAGTAACCTGAATTCATACACTGATTTTTCCCCACCATCAGGTCAGCTATATTACCAGGTTGCAGCCGTACATCCAACCGGTTGTACTGCCACTCTAAAGACAAAAGATTATAATTCATCCAAGTCCAATACTTCTTCAATTGCATCAGCCGGCACTCTGACAGCCACCGCCATTGCCACTGATGCCACCTATGGCAATTGTGACGGTTCAGCTACGGTCACCGCAAGCGGTGGAACTACTCCCTATACTTATCTGTGGGATGATCCTGCAAACCAGGTAACCTCAACCGCTACGGGTTTGTGTGGAAATACAACATATACTGCGCTGGTAACTGATGCTTATGATGATACTTTTTCTTCCAATGTGTTTGTGGGTGAAGCATCCGGCATTAATCAGCAATCAGCAATCAGCAATCAGCAATTAATAGTATATCCGAATCCAGGCAGTGGGGTGTTTACATTAAAAATTATTGATTCACATCCGCCAGCTGGCGGATACGATTGTATTATCTATGATGTTTTGGGACAGGAAATCTATAGATCCGAAATCACAAATACGCAATCTGAAATAGACATGTCCGCTTATCCCACAGGTATTTATAACTTGCTCATAACAACGGAAGAAAGTGTAGGGAACATAAGGGTAATCATAGAGTAACAGCAAATAGAGAGATTCATTCCTCATTCGATCTTATCATGATCTGCCTGGAAAGTGTATCCCATGCGCTTGCCGGTGCTTGTTACCATATATTTTGTGGCTTCCAGAATTTCATTGACAGTTACTTCTTTTACATCATTATAAGGAGGGGTCAAAAGGTCAAAATCCAATGTATATAAAATGGCTGATTCGATAATTGATAAAATGGCTTTGGTATCAACAACCGCATCTGAAAAATTATTGTATAAAAAGCCCAGTTGCCTTTTACCTTCAATAAAATAATGTTTTTCCTTATTTATAAAGATCCTCGCGATCATGTAACCAATATCATTTACCCTGTCGTATTTGAATGAATCTGCAAGGAAGTTATAGATTGTGATCATTCCACAATAAGAACGAAAATTATCCTGCTGCACATAAGATGAATTATAAATGCCATGGCTGAGATCAAAGTTAAATATGTTTGTATGTAAATAAAATATCAATATATCCCCTGCAAATTTTAATTCTGCCTCAAATTCACCTTTTTCTTTGTATTCAATAACTATCCTTTTATCTAAGGTTTCTGCCTCTTTTTTCAGGTCATCTGCAATTTTTCTCAGGGTTGATTTAAATTCTTTGAAAACATCATCAGTAGTTTGGAAAACATCCTGCTTCATTACGGATTTTTCCTTTAATGTTTTAATGATAAGCTTACGCGCAGATTCCTTATCCATTTTTTGATTGGTTGATTGGTTGATTGGTTGATTGGTTGATTGGATAATTGGTAGATTAATACTTAATTCCCCAATTCACTAATTCCCCAATTCACCAACTAATAGGCTTTTGCAAACAAAACCCTTTGTTCAGACGGTTTTCCGGTATATATACATTTTCCTTTTTCTTTCGTACGGGTAAATGGCAAACAACGAATGGTTGCTTTTGTCTCTTCCTTTATTTTCAGTTCCGTTTCGATGGTTCCGTCCCAATGTGCGAGTATAAAACCGCCTTTTTCTTCCAGCACCTGTTTAAATTCCTCATAAGTATCAACCTTATGAGTATTTTTTTCTCTGTTTAACGAAGCTTTTTGAAAAAGGTTATCCTGTATTTGTTTCAATAATTGCTGAATGTGTTTAACAACAACGCTTTGCTGGCATGTAAATTTTTCCAGTGTATCTCTCCTGGAAATTTCCACGGTTTCGTTCTCCATATCCCTTGGCCCGATAGCAATTCTAACAGGGACTCCCTTGAACTCATATTCATTGAATTTCCAGCCGGGTTTGTGAGTATCCCTGTCATCGTACTTTACTGTTATTCCTTTCTTTTCAAGTGCTTTCCTGATGATATTTGCTGTCTTTGAGATTTGTGCCAACTGGTCGTTGTTTTTATATATAGGAATTATAACCACCTGGACGGGAGCTAATTTCGGAGGCAATACAAGCCCGTTATCATCAGAGTGAGCCATTATTAATGCACCCATCAAACGTGTGGAAACACCCCAGGAAGTAGCCCATACAAAATCCAGTTTACCCTCTTTGTTTGTGAATTTAACATCAAATGCCTTAGCGAAATTTTGTCCTAAAAAGTGGGAGGTCCCTGCCTGTAGCGATTTGCCGTCCTGCATCAGCGCTTCAATACAATATGTTTCTTCAGCCCCGGCAAATTTTTCATTTTCATTTTTCAAACCCTTTATTACAGGCAATGCCATCCATCTCTCGGCAAAATCAGCATATATATTTAGTATCAGTCCGGTCTCTGCAATCGCCTCTTCTTTTGTTTCATGAGCAGTATGCCCTTCCTGCCATAAGAACTCGGCAGTTCTTAAAAATAACCTTGTACGCATTTCCCACCGCATAACATTACACCATTGATTGATCAAAATGGGAAGGTCCCTGTATGATTGTATCCATCCTTTATAACTGTGCCAGATGATAGTTTCTGAAGTAGGACGAATGATCAGTTCTTCTTCAAGGCGGGCATCCTCATCAACAACGATACCACTTCCATCTTCGGCATTCTTTAGCCGGTAATGGGTTACCACAGCACATTCCTTGGCAAAGCCGGCAACATGATCGGCTTCCTTGCTCAAAAAAGATTTGGGAATGAGTAATGGAAAATATGCATTGGAGTGCCCAGTGTCTTTAAACATCTTATCCAGGGCTGCCTGCATCTTTTCCCAGATAGAATATCCATAGGGCTTAATTACCATACAGCCCCTCACTGCCGAATATTCTGCCAGGTCAGCTTTTATCACAATATCATTATACCATTGTGAAAAATCCTCTTGTCTTGATGGAAAATCTTTAGCCATATTTAATTTTTTTTAACTAATTAGTATAATTAATTTTTGATTGTTTTTTATCCTTTTTTCAGACAATAACGTTGATTTTCGTATTAAAAAAAATTTAAATCAAAAAAGTGGTACGGTATTTGTTAATGATTTAATCAAAGCCCAAAATTCAGATTTGGCAAAAATAGCAAATAAAATATCAACAAAAATATAAGGAGGAACATAAAAATGAAAACAACAGCTAAAAAGATAACTAAAGCAAGATCGGCAAGGACGGTAAAGCTTTTCACAGGACTTTTAGCAATAAGCTCACTGTTTTTTGTTTCTTGCTCTTCATCTTATCAAACCAGATCATCTTATGATGACGATGTTTACTATTCCACTAAAGATGATATGATCTATTACGAAGAAGATGAAACAGGAACTAATACCGAAGCCAGCCCTGATGATTATACAACTACTTATGATGATCAGGAAGACAATGGCTCTGTTCAACCCGATTATTCTACTTCTGAAGAATATAAAGATGAAAATGGCAACACATACGTCACAAATAATTACTATTCAGATGACAATTACGATTACGACACTGATAATTATTATGATTATGCATACGCTGCCAGGTTGAGAAGGTTTCACAACCCATATTCAGGATATGGTTATTACGACAGTTATTACACGAATTTATACTGGTATGATTATGATCCTTTTCACTGGGGTGTCAGCATATATTTAGGATATAACTGGTGGCCGTTTTCATATTATTCTTGTTGGAATTATCCCTATTACTATGGATATTATGGGGGTTACCATAATAACTGGTATTCTCATCACTACGGTCATCACAACAATTATTGGGCTGGCTATAACCATGGATATTGGGATGGTTATTATGACGGGTATTATGGTGGATACTATGGTGATAATTATAATTCATACTACTATAATAGTTATGATGCAAATAGTTATTACTACGGACCGAGGAATTCAACCAGTTCAAACGGGAAGAAGATGGAGACACAAACATTGGCGCAATTATACGAAGATGCAATGCAAATGGAAAAGACAGGCGCTTCAAAAACCGATATTAACAAAAATGTATCCAAGATACCTGTAGTAACTGATTCTAAGACAAATGTTCTTTCAGGAACAGGTTCAGTAAAAGAAGATGTCAGTCACACAAGTTCAAAATACATAACTGACATCGATAAAACTACTCCTGTAAAAGCCGGGCAAGAAGCTCAAACCATACATGATAAAAATACAGTAAAAACGCAGGGAAATACAAATACTGTTAAATATGATGATTCAAAAGTCAGACCGGATAATTATACTGATAAAACAGTGATCAAACCAGGGAATGTTGTTAATAAACCGGTAATAGAAAAGTCCAATGCTCCTGATTACAGCAAACCAAGAGAGAATGCGAACACTAAATCTAATGGTGTTACTGATTACGACAAATATAAAGCGTATCAAAGACCACAAGAGACTAAGAGTGAAAATAAGTCCAAAGCTAGTAGCCCATCTTACAATAATAATAGAGATAAAGCATCACAACCAAAACCGAATTCACAAACCAAAACCATATACAATAATTCCAATACTTACAGTAAACCCAAATCAGACCAAAGGACAAGCACACCTAAGTCATATAGCACACCTAATTCTAACAAGCCCAAATCAAGTTCTTATAACAATTACAGTAAACCGAATAGTAATTCAAATACCAAGTCTAATTATAGTAATAGCAGCAGTTCTGGTTCCAGGCAAAATTCAGGTGTCAGCAGATCAACAAGTTCAGGTTCCAGCAGGCCCTCAAGTTCTGGTTCCAGCAGGTCACCAAGCTCATCAGGTCAGAGGAGTAGCACATCAAAATCGAGGAGATAACACTAAACATAGTTTAATATATGTTAACAAATGAAACTAATGAAGATGGTCTTGAAAGAATACAATAAATATTATAATTCCTATATAGTAACATGAACAAATACTTTCAAATACAAGCTTTACTTTTATTTTTGATATTATCTCACGGGGTAAACGGTCTTGCACAAAATGAGGTGGATGCTCTCAGGTATTCCCAGACTACCTTTGGAGGAACAGCAAGATATATGGGAACAGCAGGTGCATTTGGAGCTTTGGGCGGTGACATCTCGGTTTTAAATACCAACCCTGCTGGAATCGCCATGTACAAAAAATCTGAATTCACTTTCTCTCCTTCTATCTATACTCAAAACACAACTTCTGATTATTACAATAATAGATCAAGTGATATTAAATATAATTTTAACATCAGCAATATTGGATTTGTCATAACAGACCTTAAAAACTCCAATGACTTTGCCTCAGGTTGGGTATCCTCACATTTTGCTTTTGCATATAACAGATTGAACAATTTCCATAACAGGATTAATATTCAAGGGGTAAATCCAAATAGTTCTTTACTCGATCTCTATTTGCAAAATATTCAAGGTGCCAATTCATCTGATATTTTTTCAAACGACCCTTTTGGTTCCGGATTAGCATGGGATACATATTTAATAAACACTGATTCCATTGATACTACCACTTATGTTAGTATGATTCCACATGCCGGGGCATATCAGCGAAAAATAATTACTACAAGAGGAAGGATGAGTGAGATGGTATTCTCTTTTGGGTCAAATTACAATAACAGGTTATATATTGGCGGAACATTAGGCTTTCCGCAAATAAGATACAAAGAGGAGTCAACTTATGAAGAGATTGACAGTGAAGACACAATTCCATATTTTAATTCATTTGCCTTAGAGGAATATGTATCTACTACAGGATCCGGTATAAACTTTAAATTTGGAATGATATTCAGGGCAACTGATTGGTTTCGTATTGGCGGAGCTGTTCATACTCCAACATTTTTTAAATTGTCTGATGAATATGGGTCAGAAATTTCCTCGAATTTTGATTCAGTTTCTATCTTTTCATATCCAGAGGAAAAAAGCTACAACTCAATTTCTCCTGACGGGCATTATGATTATCAACTCACAACCCCATTGAAATTGCTTGGCAACATTGCTTTTATTATAGGCAAGCAGGGTTTGATAAGTGCCGACTATGAATTTATAGATTATTCATCATCCCGGCTGCGTGCAACCGGAAACAATTTCCCAAATAAAAATGATGCTATTCAGGAGAAGTATACCTCTGCGAGCAATATAAGGGTAGGAACAGAATGGCGCTTTCCGCCTTTTAGTTTCAGGGGTGGTTATGCAATGTATGGAAGCCCTTTTAAAAAAGGAATAAATGACGGAAGCCGTACAAGCTATACCGTAGGATTCGGGATAAGGCAAGAGGGATTTTTTATTGACTTTGCTTATGTCTTCACACAAAAATCAGAAGATTACTACCTGTATGACCATCAATTGATTGAACCAGCCAATAATGAGATGGAAAGCCATAACTTCCTGGCGACACTTGGATTTAGATTTTGAGTTACTGTTCGGGTCGGGTGTAAATGTAACCACAGATTTCACTGATTTTAATCTGACATTAAGCGGAATGACTACGGGGATTGATTTTTCCGTGAATAATGTTATAAATTATAAGGATATTTCTTACTACTTTATATACAAAAATATAAGTCTTATCAAACACAGCACATCTCATTTTGCGTCTGGCAAGGGATTTTTGTTTGCAAATAGGGTATTTATCAGGAAGTATAATAAGGCTATTGCCAAAATCAATTAGCTTTTTAAAATACTTCATCGCATTTACAGGAGAATCCTGGTAAATATAAAGATAAATATTTTGAAGGGACACCTCAGCTTTTTCCTTCCATTCTAACTCCTCTACAGATATTGCTGTTTCTTCCATAGTTTAAATCGCGCCATAATTTGGTCGCTCGTGTACGATTTACCTGCTTCCGCCTCCGAAATCATTTGCTCAAATTCCTTATCCGTAGCTGGGCGAGAAGGGTTTACCCAGTTGTATTCTCCTTCAGGTTCTTTCACAACACTTGCTAAGGGTGTTTTATTTGAAAAGACAACCGACTTTACCGAATTAATAGTCTTCAAAAAAGCAGCAAGGATTTTTGCATTTGCGGCTGTATCTATCTTTACGATAAGTGCTTCCATGTCATTAATTAATATTATGACAAAATTAACTAAAAATTTATTATTACACTCGAAAACAAAAAAGTATGATATAAAACTATCGTTTTTATTTTGTCCTTTTAACTTATTATATTTACAGATAACAATGGAGATACGGCAACTGCTTCGGTTATGGTAGAAAAGCAGGTGGGAGTGGATGAATTGCGGATTTTGGATTGCTGATTTATCATTTTTAGGTAATTACAGACAGTTATACGGGAAATAAGAAAGTAGTGGTTGAATAATATATCAAAAATAAAAATCACAAAAAACAAATCCATCCTTTGTATTATACTCCAATGCCGGGAATGGAATTTTGATAAAGCTTAAGGTTTTAAAGCAGGCTTTGAGCAGCCCGGATCTGGTTTTTATCCTGGTAAGGTCAATATCAAGGGATAAATAGTATTGCCTGTACCTGTCAAAAGATTGGATTGGCTCTCCGTCAACTTCAGTGGGATTTTCACTGCCACCTGTCATGCCATGAGCGCCATAGCCAAAGGCGATATTAAGCCATTTTGGAAATCTCCGCGAGACCGATACGTCCGCCAGCTGGCGGACTGCATCGGTCTGTCCTTTTAAAAACGAAGCAATATTAAAGGAAATCCAATAGGTTTGTCCGTTATAATCTTTCAGCATACTATTGGTATAGCTGTTTCCGAGGAGTTGCGGGCGATACTGTGCAATATCAGAACGATGAAATGAATATTTTAATAATATCCTTTGCTCATCCCAAACCAATTCTTCACTAATTACTATAGCTATTCCCAGGATACTGGCAGCAAGATCGCCTACAGATGCACCCCACTCAGATGAAAATCCATCCAGGACCTCAACGGCAGTTAAATACACTAATCCCAAGCTACCACCATACCATATTGCTTTCTTTGCCTTAACCCCCGACCATTTCATTGCATCTATCCCAACCTTGCCAATATAATGGGCAGTAACGGCATGCCCAACCTTATCCATCTGAAGCCATTCGTCATTGTCGTTAAAAAAATGAAAGTTTGAACGTGGGTAATCTTTATACCACAAACTGTTCAACCCAATTAATGTTGCGGAGCATAACAAACCCTCACTTGCAACCACACCTGTAAAGCGTTTTGAGTTGAATTGTCCTGAAGGGGAGAAAAAGCCGGTTGAGTCATTTTTGGCAAAGCAGCTTAATTGGAAAAGGAAAAATAAACACAGGATGATTGTACGCATTAGTAGTTGGGTGAATGGATAGTTAGGAAAAAATGCATGATTGCATGGATGCATGGATGCATGGGTGTTTAGATAGTTGAGTGAAAAAAATGCGTGGTTGAGTGAATGGATAATTGGGTAATAAAGCATGATTGCATGGATGCATGAATGTTAGGATGGTTGAGTGAAAAAATGCATGGTTGCATGGGTGGTTGAGTGAATGGATAATTGGGTAATAAAGCATGTTTGCATGACTGCATGAATGTATGCTTGAAAGAAATAATTAGTTTATTGATATTCTGTTTTCCATTCAAGTTGATAATTTTCAATTGCTATTTGCCAAATTTCCAGCTTTCTAAAACCACGATTTATATTACGGTTTCTATTTAATAATTCCGTATCCATTCTATTAAAATTTTTAAGGGTGTTAATATTCCAAACAAAATTAATATATTCATTTTACAATATATATGCATTCATGCAGTCATGCAATCCATTAATCAACCAATCAACGTATCATACCCTACTTTTAAAATGTTAAGAACCTCTTCCTTTGTTGCAGCTTCGGCATAAGTTCTTAGGACAGGTTCGGTTCCCGAGGGGCGAATCATATACCATTCATCATCGCTAAAATAGTATTTGTATCCATCAAGGCCTTCTACTCTTTGTACTTTATAATCTCCAAAAGAAGTGTATTTCCTGTTAATACAGTTCTCCACGATCTTCTGTTTCTGTTCCTCCTTCAAGTGCAAATCCGACCTGTCACATACAAATGGACCAACAATATCATATATTTCCTTTATAAGCTCATTAATTGTTTTTCCGGATTTTGCCATGAACTCCCATATTATCAGTCCTATCCATATTCCATCCCTCTCTGGTATATGTCCTCTTACAGCAATACCTCCGGACTCTTCTCCTCCAAGCAGCACATCCTCTTTTAACATTATTTTACAAATATGTTTAAAGCCAATAGGTACTACTTCAAGTTCCAAGCCATAGTGTTCACACATCTTTCGAATTTTAACTGTTGTAGAGAAGGCAGTACATACCTTACCCTTCATACCTTTGTATTTGCAGAAATAATGGATAAGCAGCAGGATAAGATGATGAGAATCAATAAAATTACCCTGTGAGCCGAACATTCCAAGCCGGTCGGCATCTCCATCAGTAGCCAGCCCGCAGTCAATATTTCCTGTTCTTTTGATCATTTCAGAAAATTCCTTCAGGTTTCTGTCAATAGGTTCGGGTGGCTGACCTTTAAAGGAGGGGTTATAATCACAGTGCAAAAAAGTTATGTCCGGTAATAGTCTTTTCATTGCATTTTGCCCGGCTCCATACATCGCATCATAGGCAAGCCCTAACCCTGAACGCTTAATTGAATCAAGGTCAAAATTCGCTTCCACCCTCTCGCAATAGATTGTTTCAAGATCAACATATTCTAAAAGTCTCCTTTCTTCAAATTCTTCGATATTCAATGAATCCAGATCAATATTGTTTTTTTCGGGAATTAAGCTCTCTACTTCTTTTACGTTTTCGGGTAAAAGAGGACCACCAAACGCCCCTTTTAACTTAAATCCGTTATATGAGGGTGGATTATGACTTGCAGTAATGACAATTCCAACATCTGCTTTAAGGTCCATAGTACCAAATGAAATCATAGGGGTTGAAGCAAATCCCCTGGACAGGAACACTTTTATACCGCAGTTCGCTATTACTTTTGCGCAAGTTTCGGCAAATAGCTCTCCTGCAAAGCGTGTATCGTGTCCTATCAATACAGAACACTGTTTATCAGGAAACTCTTGTAATAACCAGGATGCTGTTGCTTGTGCAACTCTTGCGACATTATCAGTAGTAAAATCTTTTGCTATGATAGCGCGCCAACCGTCTGTGCCGAATTTTATTTCTTTTCTCATATTATTCATTAGTTAATATTTTTCTAATTTTTATTTGAAATTCTATAATCTGTTTTGTAATAATATTCCAAACTATTTGGTAATCTATTCCAAAGTATGCGTGTATCAATCTATTACGCATTCCGATTATTTTATGCCACTCAATTTCGGGATATTGATTTTTGATATATTCGGGAATGTTATTTGCAGCTTCTCCTATAATCTCAATATTTCTGATAACTGCATCCTTTGTTCTATTATCCTTAATAAATTCATTATAAGATATATTGTTCGTATATTGCTTTATTTTTTCAATTGCTTCAATAATATCTTCAAAAAACAATTTATAATCACGTTTAAACATATATTAAATCCTCCTCTACATATTTCATTAATTTGGGTTTAATGGCATTTTTTGAAACTAAATCAACTTTATTCTTAAGTATAATTTCAAGTTCTTCAGCTAGATCTATAAATTCAAGCCCAATTGGTTTATCAAACACTACAAGTATATCAATATCACTATTTCTGTCTTGCTCTCCTCTGCTATATGAACCAAATACTCCAATCTCTTTCACATTATATTTTTTCCTTAATATACTTTTATAATTAACCAGTTGCTTTTTTATCTCTGTAAGGGTTTTCATATCTGTTTATATTAAGAACATAACTTTGTAAGTTGATTAAAATAAGAAATTATATAGAATTTAAGTATAAATAGATAATGTTGCTGGGTGGTCTGTATTGGTTATGAGGTTGAATAAGAAGCCAACAACCCGTTCGGCTGAGCTCACGCCGAAGCCAGAACCCAGTGCCCAGAACCCAGAATCTGATTATTTTATGCAAAAAAATAAATTATAAAATAAACTTTTTTTAATATTGAAATTCGCGTAATCTATACAAATTAATTTGAGCAAAAATAAGCATTAATCTGTTATTTCCATATCTTCCTTTTATTCAGTTCTCTACGAAACTTTTTAGCATTTACCACGTGCTGTGCATAAGTCCTGGCAAAGTTATGATAACCCGAAAAATCTTCTTTAGCACAAAAAAAGAGGTAATCATGTTTCTGGCAGTTCAGTACTGCATCCAAAGAAGCTATTGATGGCAGGCAAATCGGACCGTGTGGTAAACCTTTGTATTTATATGTATTATAAGGTGAATCTATTTCTTTCTGGGCATCCAAAACCCTGGTTATTGAAAAATCGCCAATGGCATAAATAATTGTAGGGTCGGCTTCGAGACGCATGCCTTTATTCAACCTGTTAATATAAACACCTGCAATAGTGGATTTTTCATCGTTTTTTGTTGTTTCCTGCTCCACAATTGATGCCAGCACGGTTATTTCTGCTCTGCTAAGGTCAATTCTTTCTGCCTTGTTTTTTCTGTCTTCTGTCCAAAACCTGTCATATTCCTCCTCCATTCTTTCAAAAAACTGTTCAGCAGAAGTATTCCAATAAAATTCATACGTATTTGGTATAAAAAACAACATCGCATTTTCTTTTGCCAGATTATATCCGGCTAAAAAATCAGCATTATTTAATAATCGCACCAATGAAGCTGAGTCTGCTTCAATTTTTTTGGAAATCCTGGATGCAAGTTGTTCTTTGGTTCTAAGGGCATTCAACACTAACCTTACCGGCTTTTGTTTACCGGAACGCAATAAATCAATTAGCTCATCATTGCTCATACCTGCTTTTATGAGATATTTTCCCGGGTGAATATTGTTCTTCAGTTTCTTCAGTTCAGCAACCCATTCGAATGAAGCGGTGTTTATTATGTAATTTTTCTCATATAACTGATTTACAACATCTTTAAATGATGAACCCGTTGGGATGAAAAGGCAGGTGGTTTTTTTTCCGTGTAATGTGATATTGGGCTGGTAGATCTCCTTGTATTTATCATAAATCCATAGTCCACTTATAATAATCAACAATAATATAAACGAGAGGATTATCTTGCTAAAGAACGATTTTTTTTTACTTCCCCTATGACCCATGCTTTGTTTATTTGGTGTTTTGGTGATTGGTTGATAATTATAGCCGGTGCCAATGTTCCGATGCTAATATACTAATCCATACTTATTATACGAATGACTGCAAATAGACAACGCTGAATATTAGTATCATTAGTCCGCCAGCTGGCGGATTGGCATCGAGTGAAATTAGTATATTAGCATCGCATCCACCAATCTCCCAATACACCAATTCACGAATTTATCAACTGCAAAACATATTCATCAATCCATTTGTCTTCGTTTCTTATCCAGTCCTTTTTAATCCCTATCATTTGAAATCCATGTTTTTCAAATAATACAATACTCGCTTCATTATCAACGGTTATATTGCAATATAGTTGATGTATATTCAGGGTAGTGAAGCAATAACTGATAAGTTGTTCAAGTGCTTCTGAAGCGTATCCTTTTTTCCTATCGGATGGGTCGGCTATTAATATTCCTACTCCTGCCCTCAGGTTGTTTGGGTCAAAATCGAAGAGATCGATGCAGCCGACCTCTCCCCTGCCCTCTCCAAAGGAGAGGGAGACCCCACACGCAGGCTTGCTATCTTCAAGTGGAGAGGTGGACTTTATTTTAGTTATCATTAACCGCAATTGTTTGGTTGTATAAATATCAAGATGGGCATCTGCAATGTATTTTTCCAGGACAAATTTTGAAAAGGGCACAACCGTATTGCTGAGCCGCCAGATTGACGGATCATTTTCCCACTGGTACAACAAATCAATATCAGAAGGTTCTAAAGCTCTTAGTTTTATTTTGGTTCCTGTGAGCATTGCTACTATTTAACCTGGAAAAATAGTTAATAATTAAAATTCTATTGGCTTATTCAAAAAAATCAGTTAAAGCTTTTCCAAAGTTTAAAACTTTGGAAAAGCTACCTTTATTTTTTATAAAAATACTTGTCTGCCAAAAATTTATATCCTATACCCAATAGCCATATACCCAGGATCCAATATCTGTCAGTAAGCACTCCATATATTAGAAGAACTGCGGTTAGTAATATGATAAAAAATATGGCTGTTTTTATTTCTTTTTTCATAAATCTAAAATCGTAATTAATCAGTATGTTTTAAAATGAATTTTGCCACGAAGGCACAAAGGCACTAAGCTAAACTAAGTTGTTCTTAATGCTATTTTAACTAAAAATTAATCAAACTGATTAGTTATCTAAAATCTTAAATCATCAATCATATCTCTCCCTTAAAAACAAAAGCAGCAGGGCCATCCAGCCAAATATTATTAAATTTATTATCGTTATGTTTATTAAATCTCACTATAACTACTCCTCCCGAAGTGCTGACATCACAGGAATTGCCGCTTCCTAAAACTCCTTTCAGGGAAGCATACAATGCAGCAGCAACCACACCGGTTCCACATGATAATGTTTCATCTTCAACTCCCCTTTCATAAGTGCGAACAAATAACAGATCATTTCTCTTTTCCAAAAAGTTCACATTGGTGCCTTGTTTACGGAATCTGTCATTATATCTGATATTTCTACCTTCCTTAACTACATCAACCTCATCAATATTATTAACAAAAACGAGATAATGTGGAGAGCCGGTATTTATAAAGCAATATTCATAATTCATTTCAACGTCATTAACATCTTTCATTTTCAACCGAATGATCTCTTCCTCAATTATACCTTCATGATGCCCGTCAATAGCGAGGAATTTAGCTTTATTATTAATAATCCCCAGCTTTTGAGCAAATGCCATTATACACCTTCCGCCATTTGCACACATGGAACTTTCTTTGCCATCGGCATTAAAATAGATCATTTCAAAGTCAAAATCTTTAATCTCCTGCAATAAGATCAACCCGTCAGCTCCAATGCCAAATCTTCTGCTACACAATTTTGAGATGAAACCTTTGTTATTATAGTCAAAAAACAAATGCCGGTTATCAATTATCACAAAATCGTTGCCGGTGCCGTGATATTTATGAAATGGGATTTTCACTTGCAAAATATTTAAACGTATCGGAATTTTATGGTTTAGCCACTAATTACACTAATTTACACGAAAAAATTAATGTTAATTAGTGTAATTCGTGGCTAAAGAAGATAATATAGACAAACTATAATTAATTTACGAAGCTAACTCTTTGTTTTAATAAAGGTCAAAGATAAATATTTGTTTTATTTTACTTTATAGTCCTTATCAATTATTCTTTTATCCTATAAAGAAATTTTCACCATTATACATTGTAGATTTTGGTGATTCAAATCGTATTTACAAGAGTTTAATTACCAATCAGGCAAGAGTAACTCTTTCAAGCCAGCTTAACTTTCCGGTTTATTAAAAAACCCTTGCCCAATCCAAAAATTATTCCGTACTTTACGTTCCGTAATATGCGGAACGTACTTTACGGAAAAAACTTTGACGTATGAAAAAAAAACTTAAAAATCCATTCCTTCTTACTGGTTATTATGATAAGGCTTATTTCTGTGACAGGGAAAAGGAAATAAAGACACTGATGGAGCATTTTGACAATGAGCGAAACGTGGTTCTGTATTCCTGGCGCAGGATGGGGAAAACAGCGCTTATCAGATGTTTTCTGGGTATGCTGGAAAAAGAAAAAAAAGCGGAAACAGTAGATGTTGACCTGTTGGGGACAAGAGATATTTCTTCTGCCCTGAAGCAAATCACCCGTGCGGTATATCACCGTTTCGGAAAAACATCGTCAGGCATGTCTGAAGCGTTTCGGAAATTGCTTGGAAAAACAGGCGTTGAACTGAGTTTTGATCCTGCCACGGGAATGCCCTCATTCAGCATAGGAATAAGGAACCAGGGTATAGCTGATAAATCGCTTGAAGCTATCGGGTCTTTTCTTGATAAGCGGAAGAAACAAATAATAATAGCTTTGGATGAATTTCAGCAAGTTACAGACTATTCGGATCAAAACGGAGAGGCAGTCTTTCGTTCATGGATGCAGTCTTTTCCAGGAATACGGTTTATCTTTAGCGGAAGCCACCGCAACATGATGATCTCCATGTTTTCGGAAAAGAACCGTCCTTTTTACAGAAGCGCTCAACTGTTACATCTTGATCCCATAGACTTATGGATGTATGAGAAATTTATCCGCAACCATTTTAAAGACAACAATAAAATAATTGATAATAAAATTATTGAAGTCATTTATACCTGGAGCCGGAAACAAACCTATTGCGTTCAATTGATTTGCAACAAGCTGTTTGGCTTGTATAACGAAGTAAAGCCCGAATATCTCCAGCAGGTGTACAGCGATATATTGGCTCAGGAAAGCCCTGTGTTTTCAGGATACACCAAATTATTAACCGATATGCAATGGGCAGTGATGCTGGCAATAGCAAAAGAAGAGCCGTTGAGCAATCCTACATCCAAAGAGTTTATCGCCAGGCATCATCTCGGTGCATCAAGCTCGGTGGATACAGCCCTGAAAAAACTTGAAAAAAGTGAACTTGTCATAAAAGATGATGGCGCTTATTATATCCATGATGTCCTGCTTGCCCGGTGGCTCCAGTCATTATAACCAACTGCAAGAACACAATATTATCAAAAGCAAAGCGTTTTCAGGTTATTAAAATAAATGCTTCATAGGCACAATTTTTGCTATTTTTTCAGGACATCGCTTTGCAAATGTAAATTAAGAAAATTTTAATATAAATTTTTGATTTCACAGATAAAAGATCATGTAAATCTGAGTTATCTATGATTTTTATTAATATTTTTGAAATGCGAAGCATTCACGAGGGGTTTTAGTGCGGCATGCCAGTGGGTATGAGTAAATTCCAACACAAAAATTTATTAAAATGAAAAAAACATTAAGCATATTGCTAATTGCAAGCATCGGGGGTTTAATATCCTTAAGTGTTTACAAGTTTTTAGAGAACCGGAATCCTGAAAAAATCAACAATCAGGAAACACAATTAGTTCAACCCCAACCTTCGTACAAATTTGCAAATCTGACAAATCAGCCTGAGAATACGGTTGATTTTACATTGGCAGCAGAAATAACAGTCAATGCAGTAGTACATGTTAAAACCGTATATGAAGGTGAGACGTACCGTTATTATGATCCGTTTTATGATTTCTTATGGGGATTGGATCGCAGAGAACATGAATACAAAACTCCTCCTAAGATGGGATTTGGCTCAGGTGTCATTATTTCAGAAGACGGGTACATTGTCACAAACAATCATGTAATAGAAAATGCTGATAATATTGAAGTTATCTTAAACGACCAACGGACTTATGAAGCAAAATTAATTGGAACTGATCCTTCAACGGATCTTTCACTCTTAAAAATTGCCGGGTCCGGTCTTCCTCATATTATATATGGCAATTCGGATGATGCAAAAGTTGGTGAATGGGTGTTAGCTGTTGGCAATCCATACAATTTAACTTCTACTGTTACTGCCGGCATTATTAGTGCAAAAGGAAGAAATATTAATATCCTGCAAGATAAATTTAAGATCGAATCATTTATACAGACTGATGCAGTTGTTAATCGTGGGAACAGCGGGGGGGCATTAGTCAATACAAAAGGTCAACTAATCGGGATTAATTCTGCTATACTTTCAAATACCGGCTCATATACAGGTTACTCTTTTGCAATTCCTGTAAATATTGTTAAGAAGGTAGTCAACGACCTGTCTGAATTCGGTGAAGTCCAAAGAGCATTCATTGGAGTTACTATTCGCAATTTGGATGCGGAATTTGCTTCAGAACACAATATAAATGAAATTAAGGGTATATATGTAACCAGTTTGACCGATGGAGGTGCTGCAAAAGATGCTGGAATAAAAGAAGGAGATATTATTACAAAGATCAACGATATTGAAGTTAATAATGTGCCGGAATTGCAGGAACAGATTGGCAGGTACAGGCCAGGAGATAAAATTCAAGTCCTGCTTAAAAGAAAAACTAAAGAGATAACAAAACAGATGATTCTTAAGAATAAACTTGGAAACACTAAAATCATTAAGGAGGACAAGAAGAAATATTTTTCTGTATTGGGCGCTGATTTTGAGCCCGTTACAAGTGAAGAAAAGACAAGGTTAAATATCATAAATGGATTAAAAATAGTGAACCTGGATGGAGGCAAGCTGAGAAGTACAGGAATAAAACAAGGTTTTATAATAACCAAAATTGACAAGAAACAAATATATACTATAGAAGACCTAACCTCGGCATTAGAGAACAAGAAGGGCGGCATTTTAATTGAGGGGATCTATCCAAATGGGATGAGAGCTTACTATGGGTTTGGACTGTAATTAGATCCTATGTTTGCAAAGCCTGGGTTTTATTATAAATGCCATTTTTACACCCTCTAAATTTTGGAATAATGATGATATTATAGACAAACTCTGCTAGTGTCCGTCCATAATATTATAAAAATAGTAAAAAATCCCAAATCACAAATTTCAAATCTCAAATTACAAATTACAAATTACAAAGAGGGGATAAAAAGAAGTAATAGGGTAGATAATTTATTGAGGATAGAGGCAAGGATGCGTTTGTACGAAGATACAGAATAACATCCACCGCAAACTGCAGCAATCTTTCAC
>JBDRNO010000307.1:0-3462 GCA_043811005.1 Bacteroidota bacterium
AGTAATAGGGTAGATAATTTGTTGAGGATAGAGGCAAGGATGCGTAGAAGATACAGAATAACATCCACCGCAAACTGCAGCAATCTTTCACCAAGGTCTCTTTCATACTTCATAGTTCATTTTTTGAGATTTGAGATTTGAGATTTGAGATTTGAGATTTGACTTTATAGACAGGGTCTAATTAGACCCTATAATATCAACTTTGAGGGGAATGGAATATTGGAATAATGGAGTAATGGAATAATGGAATGATGGGGGTTTCCAATATTCCATAGCTTTGGACTTTTTGGAGTGAGATGTAATCGGTGTAATCTATAAAAATCGGAGTAATCGGTGTTTCTAGAATTTCGCCCTGGTCTTTCTCTTTCTACGCTTCTTGGCGCCTGTGATAAATTTATACTGTGAACGGTAAAAATTGCCTTTACCTCTCACAACATAACTTATACATAGTCCCGTATACATGTAAGCATCGTTATGTGTGGGATCGCCTCTTATTGCTCCGCTTCCATAATTGTCAGCAGTCAGGGTAGAACCGTCTAATGTTTCGAGATTGAGATTTTTAGGAGTGCGGTTTGACAGTCTTCCTGCCATTTCACCTTCCGGAGTACCATCATCAAAAATAGTCGGATCTTTCGGATATCTCGTGCTCGCATCATCAAGGTAGTCTGTGAATGTTTTTCTATATCCGAATTCCAATCCAATTCTCCATTTTCTTAATATAGTATAGTAAAATCCAAGGCCAAAAGGAATACATAACTGAACACGGCTATATTTTTTCAGTATTTCACCATCATCCCCTTCTATCCTGCCCTGCCCTTCAGTGCCGAGCGGCTGAAGCGCCTCCCAACCTAATAAGTCCCGTGCTTTGGGATTATGGTAAAACCCCCCAACACCCACATATACGTACGATCCGAAATCAATACGAAGCCTTCCCCTCTTTGTAACATCCGGGTAGGAGTAAAAATTATAATGCGCTTGTACGGATAATTCATAAATATCATTTCTAAAGCTCAGGTTCCTGCCATTTCTGTTTGGGTAATCCGATAAACTGTCAGCGCCTGAGATCCTAAAATACATTAAGCTTGCCTTAGCTGATAACAAAGGATGGATCCTGTAACGCGCCCATACTCCTCCGGAGAATCTTGTCTGGTTTAATTTCATGTCACCAATAAAATTCTTCCTCGTTGTGCCTTTTCCCTCCTTTGATGTTCCTCCCATCTCTCCCAAATAGTTTGAAGCGCCCAGATTAATACCATAATCCAGGTTGTACTGCGGTAAGGCAAAACCGGGCAAAAGTATAAAGAGTATTACAATTAAAAACTTTCGCATTGCAAAACGCGTTCTTTTAATTAATTGAACAAAAATAGTAAAAAGATTTTAAAAAAATTAAAATCAGAATTTTAGTTCAGAAATAGTTTCGGTAGGATTATCAGAAGAGAATACGAAACTGCCCGCCACAAGTACGTCAGCGCCATTGCTAATTAATTTTTTTGCATTACCGGTATATACGCCACCGTCTACTTCGATCATAGCCGGTTTATCATTTGGGCTTGCGTGCCCTCTAATTAATTCTTTTAGTTGCCTGACCTTTGAAAAAGTATTTTCAATAAATTTTTGTCCGCCAAAACCGGGATTGACTGACATAATACAAACCATATCAATATCACATATAATATCTCCCAATAAGTTGACTGAAGTATGTGGATTTAGCGCTACTCCTGCCTGCATACCAAGGGATTTGATCCTTTGAACTGTTCTGTGTAAGTGAGTGCATGCCTCAAAATGAACAGTTAAAATATCCGCTCCTGCTTCTTTGAATAAATCCAGGTATCTATCAGGGTCAATGATCATCAGGTGAACATCCAGTGGCTTTTTGGCGTGTTGTTTAATCGCCTTAATCACAGGTGCTCCAAATGAAATGTTGGGAACGAAAACACCATCCATCACATCCAGATGAAACCAGTCGGCTTTGCTGTTGTTGACCATTTCAATATCTCCCTGCAAATTGGCGAAATCTGCTGCAAGAAGTGAAGGGGCTATTAGGTGATTCATATTATGTTTGTTTTGTATTTGGAATTTCGGTAATTGTAATTTATTTGGGATTTGGTGCTTGTAATTTGTAATTTTAAAATTCATCCAAACATTCGGACTTTATAGACGGACACTAATTACCCCAGGTATGTTTTTAAAATTTTGCTTTTAGATGCGCTTTTTAATCTGCTAATTGCGTTTTCTTTTATCTGGCGAACGCGCTCACGGGTTAAGTCGTATTTTTCCCCTATTTCCTCAAGAGACATGGTTTGATTATTATTTAAACCGAAAAAACATTTGACCACTTCAGCTTCTCTTGGGGTAAGTGTAGATAAAGCTCTTTCAATTTCCCTTCGCAGCGATTCGTTTATTAAACCTGAATCGGGCCTGGCACATTCATCACACTCCATCAGATCATACAAATTATTACTGTTGTCATCATTGTTAGTAATAGGCGCATCCATCGAAATATGACGGCCGGAATTTTTCATTGATTCATTTACGTCTCTTTCAGAAATTTCCAGGATAACTCCTATTTCTTCTTCAGAGGGCTCTCTTTCAAATTCCTGTTCGAGCAGCGAGGATGTTTTCTTTATCTTGCTGATAGAACCAATTTTATTTAAAGGAAGCCGGACAACCCGTGCATGTTCAGCTATTGACTGAAGAATTGATTGCCGGATCCACCATACTGCATAAGAGATGAATTTGAAGCCCCTGGTCTCATCAAACCGCTGTGCTGCATTTATAAGTCCCAGGTTCCCCTCGTTAATTAAATCGGGTAAGGTTAATCCTTGTTTGAGGTATTGTTTAGCTACGGAAACAACAAAACGCAGGTTGGCTTTGGTGAGTGTTTCTAATGCTTTCTGATCCCCTTCATGGATCTTTTTTGCTAACTTAACTTCCTCATCAGCAGTTATCAGTTCAACTTTACCTATTTCCTGCAGATACCTTTCCAAAGACCTGTCTTCCCTGTTAGTTAGCTGCTTAGTGATCTTGAGCTGTCTCATATTTAATTGTATCGGAATTTTAATATTTTAATGGAACGCTATACTAGTACTTAGTTGCACAAATAAGAGTAATTATATCGTTTCACGAAAAGGGTAATACTTAACCTTCTTTTCCCAAATCTTACTATTTAACGAGAGTTACCTCATCTATGTTACATAAATCCGTATAAATCTGTCTGATTGAAGGGATTTTGGATTTTGAGGTTTGGATTTTGAAGGTTACTGCAGGCGGATCAATGTGCGGAAATTAGAACAGAGCCATTGTTTTTAATGAGATTGCCCTTAATTAGTGTCCGTCCATAATGTCATAAAAATAGTAAAAAGTCCCATCCTGAAACAAGTTCAGGATCAAATTACAAATCTCAAATTACAAAGAGGGGATAAAAAGAAGTAATAGGGTAGATAATTTGTTGAGGATAGAGGC
>JBDRNO010000308.1:0-30887 GCA_043811005.1 Bacteroidota bacterium
CAAAGGTTACAAATTTTTGATTTCACAGATTATCCACCAAAGGCGGATCAGACTTAGGGGGAAAAATCAGTGAAATCTGTGTAATCTGTGGTCAAAAAATAACTAATAAATATAATCTACCTGCAAGTATTGAGAAGTTACGGACGTCATTGTAAGGGCGAAGCCCGAAGAATCTACCAGCTACTTGTACCGACCTGTCAAAAAAGCATTTTGCCGTGGACGTCACTATTAGCTGGTAGATCCTTCGCTTCGCTCAGGATGACAATAGTATTTTTTTGGGGTACGATTTTTAATTCTCTGAATAATTTGGTAGTTTCCCCATTTGGTTTTATTTTTTTATAGGTATATTTGATTTCAATTTTCTATAGTGAAAACCATGTTAATTTGAATTATGATTTCCTAATCCGCCAGCTGGCGGATAGGAAATCTCATCGTACCAATGCCCAAAAAACTCCGAAAAAGCACCTATTGTTTAAACTGCGGTAAGGTGCTGACTGATGCTAACAATTTCTGCCCTGACTGCGGGCAGCAAAACACAGCAACAAATGTTACTTTGGGTATATTGTTCAGAGACTTGTTGGATGATTTCCTCTCCTATGATTCACGTCTCACTAAAAGTGTTGTCCCATTGCTCTTAAAACCCGGCCTTCTTACTAAGGAATACAATGCAGGTAAAAGGATAAAGTTCTTTCCTCCTTTAAGGATGTATTTTATTATCAGTGTAATCTTCTTCCTGATCCCCTCAGTTGAAGAACCTCAAAAAGACAATGAACAAACCGCTACGGTCTACGAGTCTTATTCAGATTCATCAAAAATACGGTATGAAGCTTCAGGGGGAACCGATGATAAAAAGGACCTGACACATATAGGATTTTCTACTGACTCTGCTGGTAACAGAGGAATCAATTTTGACATCAGTAATATTGACAAATCAAGGTTAACGGAAAAGCAATATGTTGACAGCATAATAAACGGGGTTATTGATTCACTTCATATTGAAAAAGAAACCCTTACAGCAAGTATGATTGATAGAACAGGCAGGAAGTTGTTAGGCATGATCGAAGACGGGGGTGAAAAATTTGTAAAAGATCTGCAGAACAATATTCCTACAATGGTATTCTTTTTACTGCCGGTTTTTGCATTTTTATTAAAGATCCTGTATTTCCGGATTAAACCCCTCTATGTTGAATGCCTGATCTTTTCATTGCATTTTCATTCTTTTGCCTTTATCATATTTGCAATCCAGTCTCTGCTCAATTTTTTCGGTGTATTTAATAAACTGATTGAATTTGGCGGGTTACTTCTTATTTGCTTTTATCTCGTTGCGGCTCTGAGAAACGTGTTCAGGCGGAATTATTTTAAGACTATTCTGAAATTCCTCTTATTGTCACTTACGTATGTTGCTTGTCTTGCAATCTCGTATGCGATGACATTTTTGATTACTTTGTTGTTGTATTGAATATATCCCGATGCGTCCGACAGCTGTCGGACGCATCGGGATATATTCAATTTCTCACAAGCAACACAACATTCTCAACATGCGGTGTATGAGGGAACATATCTATTGGCTGGATTTTACTAACTATATATTTCTCGCTTAACAGAGCTATATCCCTCGCCTGAGTGGCTGGATTGCAGCTCACATAAACAATCTTTTCGGGCGCTATCTCCAGTATCTTTTTCACAACATCCTTGTGCATCCCTGCTCTTGGCGGATCGGTTATTATTACATCCGGAGTTCCGTTCCTGTCAATAAAATCTTCGTTTAAAATATCCTTTATATCACCTGCATAGAAAGAAGTGTTGGTAATTCCATTGATCTCTGAATTGACCCTGGCATCTTCCACTGCTTCCTGCAAATATTCCAATCCCACAACTTTTTTTGCCTTATCTGCAATATAATCAGCAATTGTGCCGCTGCCGGTATATAGATCATATACTGTCTCTTCTCCACTCAATTGAGCAAAATCACTTACAACATTGTACAATTCACACGCCTGCTCGATGTTGGTCTGGAAAAAGGATTTGGCGCCAATTTTAAATCTCAAATGACCTATCTTCTCATAAATACAATCGCTCCCTTTAAATGTTTTTATATCCAGGTCGGAAATTGTATCGTTTTTCTTTGGATTGATCACATACATCAGTGAAGTGATCTCCGGGAATTTATCAGCCAGATGGTTCAAGAGGTTTTCGCGTTGTTCGGCATCTTCATAGAAAAAGCTGATGATGACCAATATTCCTCCGTTTAATGATGGTGGTTTTACGAGCGATGGCTCTCCCTCTCCGCCATCTGGCGGAAGGACCGGGGAGGTGCTTATCCGAATAATAAGATTCCGCAAGAATCCCTCCTGCTTTCTGATATCAAAAAATGTCAATTTATTATTTATCGCATATTCCTTAACAGCCAACCGGATGGCATTAGAGGGGTTCTTTTGGAGGTGACAATGGTTGATATCAAGCACTTTGTCAAACCGCCGGGGAATATGAAAACCAAGGGCATTCACCTCACCCCCTAGCCCCCTCTCCGCCAGCTGGCGGAGAGGGGAAATAGTATTAATTTCATCTTTAGTTAACCATCTCTTATTTGAAAATGTAAACTCCAGCTTATTCCTGTAATATTCGGTTCTTTTTGAAGGAATAATGGGCATAATAGTTACGTTTTTTGAAAGGTTTCCTAACTGCGCCTTTAACACACCCCCAGACCCCCTCTTTTTAGATGGAGAGAGCTCACGCGATGGCTCTCCCTCTCCTTCGGAGAGTACCGGGGAGAGGTGCCCAATCCTCCTCAAACTATCCTCAACCTGTTTCTGCTTGTAAAACAATTGTGTCTCATAAGATATATTCTGCCATTTGCATCCTCCACAAACACCAAAATGCTCACAGACAGGTTCAATCCTTTTATCAGAATATTTATGGTATTTAGTTACCTTGCCCTCAAGATAAGACCTCTTTTTGCGGGTAACCTGTATATCAACTATATCTTCAGGAACAGCATTCCCAATAAACACTACAAGGTTGTCAACTTTGGCGATAGCATTTCCTTCAGCGCCTAAATCTATAACCAAAGCATTTTTAAAAACCGGCAGATTTCTTCTTTTTTTCATTATCGGTGCAAATTTATATTAAAAAAAATGAGAATCGTCAATCAATGTTTATGTTGGAATGTAGAGACGAGACCG
The DNA here is from genome assembly GCA_043811005.1 of Bacteroidota bacterium. Classification (GTDB taxonomy): domain Bacteria; phylum Bacteroidota; class Bacteroidia; order NORP154; family NORP154; genus JBDRNO01. The sequence continues at coordinate 3,183 of JBDRNO010000308.1, forward strand.
GGTCTCGTCTCTACGTCCCAACAAAGAAAAATTTCCGTACTATATCTCTATACATTTTTTCATTATCTAACATACCTTCAATAAGAAATCTTTTTAATGGAAAGATTTTTTATATAATTTTACAAAAAATTACAAACATTAATCATTAACCAATTAAAATCAAAACCATGAAACTAAATTTACTCCCCAAAACCCGAACCATAAAAGGTTTAATAAAATATCTTGCAGTATTATGGTCATGTATCCTGATCTCAACAGGTGCTTATTCTCAGGTTAGCTATACGGTGGATACCGCAACCGGATGTTCGCCATTAACAGTAACATTCACAAACACAAGCGCCATCGGTGATGTTTATTGGTGGGAATTTGATGATGGCTCCGATACTTCAAGTGTCAATGTTGTTCATACATTTTACTCTGCAGGTGAATACCGGGTTAGGTTACATGCATTTGACTTCATGTGGAACTACTTAGGATCTTATGAAATGGAGATCCTTGTCCTCGGATTGGGCGGATTTTGGAGCAGTGCCGATCAATCAGGAGATTCCGTATGTGTGAACGGTGAAATAATGTTTGATTTTTCAGGTGCCGGTGATAGCATACTCTGGGATTTTGACGATGGCGAGTTTTCAACTGAGGAGAATCCTGCTCATTCTTACTCAAGCGCAGGTACTTACTCCGTGCAACTTTTTGTTTATAGTATCTGTGGTGTTGATTCCATCACTGATCTCATATATGTAACTAACAATGCAAATCCTTCCGCACAATTTGGCTTTTTCCCAGATACGATGTGTCCCGGTGATGCCTTCTCCTTTGAATATTGGGGATGGTCCATTTCTACTGATACTTATGTATGGGATTTCGGAGACGGAGAAATAGACTCATCCAATCAGTCATGGGGTGTAATGCATGCCTATGATAATACCGGTGCATATCCCGTTACTTTAACCGTTACCAATATATGCGGTAATCAAAGTTCTTATACGAACACGGTAACTGTTTCAAACAGTGTATCACTGCCCAATATGACGCTGGTTTACCTGCCTGCCTGCCCGGGTGACGAAATGCTATTTGCAATACAAGGTGGCGCCCAAAGCTATGATTATCAATGGAACTTTGCCGGTGACCTTGACAGCGGTGCCACTTCGGGGGATGGGGATGCAGTAATGAAGTATCATACTTTCAGTACTATTGGTAATTACAACGTATCTGTATTAATAACCAACGGTTGCGGTGATACAACTACTTTAACTACGGTTGCTAATGTGCAGGGTAACCTTTTTCCAGATTTTGAAAACACTATGTTCGGAATGCCTTCGGAAGGAGGTGAATCTCCCTGCCCAGGAGATTCCGTATTATTTTTTGTTGTTGGTGATGTGAACGCTTTCTGGGACTTTGGCGATGGAGACACCAGCAGCATGACCTCCCTTCTATATGTGCAAGAAGCCGGTGGTCCAGTTACTGTCATCAGGCATGCTTATGATTCTGTAGGCACTTATTGGGCTAAGCTTACACTTACCAATGGTTGCGGAAACTCAGCAACCGATTCCGTTCAAGTAACTATAGACACCGGAGCAGTTGCAGTAGCTGAATTTGCTTCTTCTTCTCCTGCTAATGGAATGTATTATGAAACCTGTGAATCAATAGAATTTTTTGCTATCGGTGGTGTAAGTTACTTCTGGGATTTTGGAGATGGGGAAACACTTGCAACAACCGACTTTACTGTTTTACATACTTATTCTGATGCCGGTAATTATTATGTTTCAATGACAGTTACAAACGGCTGCGGAAATAATGCCACAGGAACTGTGATGATCAGTATAGAGGGTCCTGTAATAAACAAATCAAATATTACCTGTAATGGAAGCACCAATGGCACCGCTACCGTGATCCCTTCAGGCGGTTCGGCTCCCTACACATATTCATGGGATGATCCTGCTTCTCAAACTACTGCTACTGCAACCGGTTTGTCTGCAGGGACTTATACGGTCTCAGTTATCGAATCCGGTGGATGCACAAGTACATCAAGTGCAATCATCACAGAACCGGCTGCTAATACACTTACACTCACCAGTGTTAATTCCTCTTGTGGTTCTTCCGATGGTGAAGCTTCAGTTACTGTTTCCGGTGGTTTATCTCCTTACACCTACAAATGGGATGACCCAGGTTCACAAACTACAATCACTGCAACAGGTTTACCGGCAGGAACTTATACTGTCTCGGTAACAGATGCTAATGGTTGTGAGGTAGACGGAACTATTTCAGTTAATGATGCAGGGGCTCCTACGGTTTCAATATCATCCTACTCCGGTGTTTCTTGTAACGGTGGTAGTGACGGCAGCGCAACTGTCCTGGCTACTGGAGGAGCAACACCATACACCTACAGTTGGGACGATCCTGGCTCTCAGGCAACTGCTGCTGCTACAGGATTAGCCGGAGGCACTTACTTTGCAACTGTTACAGATAACGCAGGTTGTAGCGCTTCTGCATCAGTTACAATTACTGCCCCCCCCTCGCTTGTAGTCAGTCTCGTATCTGTAGACAGCATTTCTGTTAATGGCGGCAATGATGGTATCGCAACTGTCAGTGCTACCGGTGGAACCGGGGCTTTAACATATCTTTGGGATGACCCGTCATCACAAACCACGGCTGCTGCCAGTAATTTGATCGCGGGAACTTACGTTGTGACCGTTACTGATGGAAATGGCTGTGAGGCGACCTTAAGTGTCACTGTATATGAACCGCCTGTTGGAATTTCAGAGATCAGCAAGGATATTGCAATCGATATCTATCCCAACCCGAATAATGGCAATTTTAATTTAATAATGACCGGCATATCTGAAAAAAATGGTGTAATAACAATTTTAAACACATTGGGACAGGTAATATTGACTGATGATCTGCCAGGTTTAAACAGTATGAGTGGCAGGATCATAAAAGAGGTAACTCTCCCTGGTATTCCAACAGGAATATATATTATTGAATTATCTGCAGGTAATAAATTGATTCATAAGAGGATGGTGATTCATTAAACACTTATTAAAAGGAATGGACTTTTCGCTACTGCAAATTTAAGGGTTTAGACTTCCGAAGTTTCAAAAACTTCGGAAGTCTTTTTATTAAGTGATTTTTCTGGCCTTAGCTCTCCCATAGTTGTCCAAAAAATATTTTCAGAGTAAATTAAATTAGTGTTATGTCAAAACTGTATCTGCGATTTTGTCAGGTGGAATGGTATCATGTTTTTCAGCAATATAACCACAATTATTTCGTTTATTCACAAAGCCAATAGTATTAAGTAAGGCATTAATGAAGGCGATTAAAAACATTTCTTTAGCACTTTTTCTTTTCATTGCTTCATCTTTTCAAGTATTCGCTCAGCAAACAGCCACGATCTACGGCAAAATAACCGATGCGGATAAGCCCCGCAAAAATATTGAAGCGGTCAATATTTCCGTATTAGGGTTTCCTGGCGGTACTTCAAGTAGTGAGTTTGGAAAATATGAACTTTCAGTACCTGCTGATGAAGAGATCACGTTAGTATTTTCTCATATTGGCTTTTCAACAAAAAAGATCAAACTAACTCTCGCCCAAAGCGAAAGGTATCAATTGAATACGGAATTACAAGTTTCATCAAGGGAACTAACTGATGTAACTATTGAAGACGAACAAACCAGGACAACCACCCTCACGCGAATAGATCCCAAAACCATCTCTATTATACCAACTCCCTCCGGTGGAATCGAAGCTATTATAAAAACCCTTCCCGGTGTTTCAACAAGAAGCGAACTAAGCTCTCAATACTCCGTAAGGGGAGGAAATTATGACGAGAATCTCGTCTATGTGAATGATATCGAGATATACAGGCCATTTCTCATCCGCTCCGGACAACAGGAAGGACTGAGCTTTGTCAATTCTGATATGGTCTCTTCCATCCTCTTTTCAGCAGGCGGTTTTGATGCCAAATACGGGGATAAGATGTCTTCCGTACTCGACATAAAATACAGGAAACCGACAAAGTTTGCCGGCTCAGCCACAATGAGCCTGCTCGGAGGCGCTGCCCATGTTGAAGGAGTATCTAAATCCTACCGCCTGAGTTACCAGTTGGGCATAAGGCAAAAATCCAACCGGTATATATTAAACAGCTTAAACACTGAAGGCGACTATAAACCTTCTTTCACCGACTTCCAGGGATTTATCACTTATGATATCTCTGATGTTTTTGAAATGAACATCCTGGGAAACTATGCCAGGAACAAATACAGTTTTGTGCCTCTAACCCGGGAAACCGACTTCGGAACGATAAACGAAGCTCTCCGGCTCACCATCTATTTTGACGGACAGGAAGTTGACAAATTCGAGACCTGGATGGGAGCCATCTCAAATGTTTACAAACCCAACGAAAACCTGACATTAAAATTTATCGCCTCTTCTTTCAAAACCTATGAAAGTGAAACTTTCGATATCCAGGGACAATACTGGATTGACGAACTTGAAAAAGATATGAGCAAAGAAGAATTTGGCGAAGTTGCATCAAACAAAGGTGTAGGAACCTACCTGACTCATGCCAGGAATTATTTAGACGCCCTGGTTTTCAGTATTGAACATAAGGGATATCTCACCAGGGAAAATCCCGGCAAAATACCCTTTTTGAATAACTTCTTACAAGATGATAAACAAAACAGATCCCGCAGGTTAACGAGTTACATGCAATGGGGCATTAAATACCAGAACGAAACTATCAACGACCAGTTGAATGAATGGAAGATGATTGATTCTGCCGGCTACTCATTACCCCATCCAGGTGATTCGGTTGGATATCCCCAACCCCAACTCACGCAGAAAATTGAACTGCAGGATGTGCTGAGGACAAAAATAAATATAAACTCAAACAGGTTCTCCGGCTATGTGCAAAACAACTGGACATGGACATCTAAAGACACGGTGGGTTACACCCTTGCAGCCGGCATCAGAACAAACTACTGGGACCTTAATAAGCAATTGTTGTTTAGCCCGAGGATTTCATTCTCATTAAAGCCCAGGTGGAGAAGAGATGTCGTATTCAGGACAGCAACCGGCTACTACCACCAACCACCCTTTTACCGCGAGCTAAGAAACCTTGAAGGAAATTTAAATTCCGATCTGAAAGCACAACAATCAATACATTTTGTTATAGGAAGCGATTATAATTTCAAAGCATGGAACCGTCCCTTTAAGTTCATCTCGGAAATATATTACAAGCATCTTGAGAACTTGGTCCCTTATGAAATTGATAATGTAAGAATCCGTTATTACGCTGAAAACAGCGCTCATGGATATGCTACTGGAATTGACATGAAAGTTAACGGGGAATTTGTAAAAGGCATTGAATCATGGGCTTGCCTTTCGGTTATGCAGACACAAGAAGATATAGAAAACGATTTTTACTATGATTATTTTAATGATGAGGGGGAAAAGATCATTTTTGGCTATACCTGGAATGACTCCATAGTTGACAGCATCCGCTATGAACCCGGCTATATCCCGCGCCTTACTGACCAAAGAGTTAATTTCAGCTTGTTCTTTCAGGATTACCTGCCCAGGTTCCCAAACTATAAAATGCACCTCAACTTAGTGTTCGGCTCACGACTTCCCTTCGGTCCACCGAGCTTTGAGAGATACAAAGATACACTCAGGATACCGCCTTACAGAAGGGTGGATATTGGTTTTTCAACGCTGTTATTAAGCGAAGACACAGAACTGTCGCCCAAAAATCCATTCAGGCATTTTGAATCCATCTGGATTAGCATGGAGGTATTTAACCTGCTCGGTATTAACAATACCATCTCATACATCTGGATAAAAGATATTACCAACCGCGAATACGCCATCCCCAACTACCTGACATCACGGCTGCTGAATGTAAAGGTTATTGCTAAGTTTTGAATCAATACTCCCCAAAAACCCCTCTCATCACATCGGCAATCTCTCCTAATGTGGCATAATTTTCTACAGCTTCCAGGATAGTGGGCATAAGATTTATGTTGGAACGAGCATCTGATCCGAGCTTTGATAAAGAAGCAGCTACTTTATTATTATCCCGTTCCTGTTTAAGGGCTTTTATCTTTTCTATCTGTAGCTGCCTTACAGAGTCATCAACACTAAAAACATCACCTTGTGGCTTTTCTTCTGTTGTAAATTTATTCAGACCTACAATTATTTTTTCCTCTTTTTCAATGGCATCCTGGTAACTGTATGCAGACGCGGCAATTTCGTTCTGGATATATCCTTCTTCAATAGCAGCAACGGCTCCGCCCATAGCATCTATCTTTTCGATGTACTTCCAGGCAGCTTGTTCAACTTCATTTGTAAGTGTTTCAACATAATATGAACCCGCCAGCGGGTCAACGGTATCAGTAACACCGCTCTCATGGGCGATAATTTGTTGTGTTCGCAAGGCGATGCGAACGGCTTCCTCGGTAGGAAGGGCAAACGCCTCATCAAAGCTGTTTGTATGCAGGGATTGTGTCCCTCCCAGCACTGCTGCCAATGCCTGTAATGTAACCCTTGAGATATTGTTGTGGGGTTGCTGGGCTGTAAGTGTAGAGCCACCAGTCTGGGCATGAAATCTGAGCATCTGCGCTTTAGGGTCGGTAGCTCCCAGGTCACTGGTTATCTTTGCCCACATCCTCCTGGCTGCCCTGAATTTAGCTACCTCCTCAAACAAATTGTTATAAGCATTAAAAAAGAAAGACAACCGCCTTCCAAACACATTGATGTCAAGCCCTTTCTCAATTGCCGCCTTTACATAAGCTTTTCCGTTGGCAAGTGTGAATGCCAGCTCCTGAACGGCAGTAGCCCCTGCTTCGCGAATATGATAACCCGATATGGAAATGGTATTCCACTTCGGCACTTCACTGCCGCAATATTCAAAAATATCGGTAATAATGCGCATTGATGCTTTTGGAGGATAAATATATGTCCCTCTTGCGGCATACTCCTTTAAGAGGTCATTCTGGATGGTTCCCGATATGGTCTTTAGGTCAGCTCCCTGCTTTCTCGCTAAAACAAGGTACATGGCAAGCAGGATAGAAGCTGTGGAATTAATTGTCATTGAAGTAGTGATCTTTTGCAGTTCAATGCCATCAAAAAGTATCTCGATGTCACGCAATGAATCAATGGCAACGCCTGATTTTCCCACTTCTCCCTCGGCAAGATCATTATCTGAATCATAGCCGATCTGTGTGGGCAGGTCAAAAGCGATGGACAGCCCGGTGATGCCATTTTTCAGCAGATAATGATATCTCTTATTGGATTCTTCTGCCGTTGAGAAGCCGGCATACTGGCGCATGGTCCACAGCTTGGTGCGGTACATATCAGGCTGTATGCCCCTTGTGAATGGAAATTCCCCGGGTTTTTCCTCAGGAATATCCTGGCTGGAATAAACTCGCTCTACCTTTATGCCGGAATCAGTCTCAAATATCGTCTTTCTCGGGACTGGTTTATCCTTACGGGATTTGTGTATTGTCATTTGTTAATTATTGCAAAATAGAGAGGAAAAAATCGCTTTTTTATTTTTTTTTACTTTCTATAATGGTCTCAATCTTAAATTAAAAAGACTGCCGTATCTCTTTTTTAATATACTCCAATGCTGACTGTGTGGGCAACTTCTCAATATTAAGGGTTAATTGAAGGATGATCTTGCTTAGATCAATTCCGGTTGCATCGTCATTTAGCCTGCTTGATGCCAGGTTAAATAACTTGATCATCTCCTCTTTGGCGCTTTTAACTCTAAACCATGCTTGATCAGACATGTAAATTTGCTGTGAGAGATTGTGATTAAATTCATCGCGTATTGATTTCAGAAGCTCGGACTGAAGCTTTCTGGCACTCATGCCGTTTTTGTGGACCCTGGTGATCAAGGTATCCGGTGAAATCCGCTCCAGGAACATAGCTGCACGTTCATACGCCTGTAATCGTATAGGAGTGAGCAATTTTTGCCCATCTTTCCTGAGCTCAAGCAACCTTTTTTTCTGCTCATTTTCAAGAAATCCCTTGATAGTATAAAATGCTGTTAAAAAAACTATCAAAGAAGGTAAAACGATCATTGCTATATCGTAAACTTTTTCCATGGTTTTTAATAATTTAAAGGTTTTTTAGTTTAACTCTTTTATAAAAAATTCTTATAAGTTGGGTTGTAAATATCGTAATTTTTTTATTTTTGCACTCTATTAAATTCGTTTTTTATCGTAATTCGTACGACTATGGACATTATCATTGAAAACCTCACCAAAAGATACGGCATACAAAAGGCGGTTGACGGTATTTCCTTCAGGGTAAAGACAGGGGAGATCCTGGGATTCCTGGGTCCTAACGGAGCCGGGAAAACCACTACAATGCAGATCGTTTCCTGCTATTTAGCTGCCAACCAGGGTGAGGTAACGGTAGGTGGATATTCCGTAAAAGACGAGCCCGGCAAGATAAAAAAACTTATAGGTTACCTTCCGGAGAACAACCCGCTCTACCACGAAATGCCTGTGATTGATTATTTAGAATTTACAGCGGAACTGCAAGGTATAGAAAAAAACAGGATAGATGAGAGAATTCGCGAGATGATCAGGGTCTGCGGGCTAAATATTGAAAAGCATAAGAAAATCGGTGAGCTCTCAAAAGGATTCAGGCAGAGGGTCGGATTAGCCCAGGCAATGATACACGATCCCGAAATTTTGCTCCTCGATGAGCCAACATCAGGTCTGGATCCCAACCAGATCGTTGAGATCAGGAACCTGATAAAAGAGCTTGGGAAAGAAAAAACAGTTATCCTCAGCACTCACATCCTGCCTGAAGTAGAAGCCACATGCGACCGTATCCTGATCATCAATAACGGGAAGATCGTTGCTGATGGCACCTCTGACAGCTTAAGAAAGCAGGCGCAGGGGCAGGAAATACTTAAAATAAAGATAGAGGAAGCAAAAAGCAGGGATATGGTTATTGATTCTCTGCAAAAATTAGATAGTGTGGAATTGGTTGATCCTAAAGCCGGGCTAGAAAACAGCTATGAAATTCAAAGCAAAGGTGGAGAATCATCCCGCAAACCAATCTTTAATCTTTGTGTTGAAAAAGGATGGGTGCTGACAGAAATGATACCGGTAGAAACAAAACTTGAGGATGTTTTCAGAAATCTTACTGTGAATTAAACACATAGCTTCGCAAATTGATTATAAGATGGAATTATGAATTTGGGTAAGTAAAAATATTATAAAGTTGCTGGTTGCTTGTTACTGGTGGCTGGCAGGGATTACTTCCCTATAATATTATCGAAAAAGCCAGAAACCAGAAACCAGTAACAATTAAAAATATTTGAGATAATAACAATTCATAAATAAATTGTAAAAAATAACAACAACTGCATAATAAACATGAGATCAACGTGGGTAATATGTAAACGCGAACTGCAATCATTTTTTGATTCTTTGATCGCCTACATAATGTTAGTAGCATTCCTGGGCTTCAGCGGGTTTTTTACCTGGCTTTACGGCAGCGATATTTTCCTGGTTAACCAGGCAAGCTTGCAGTCATTCTTCGGTATTGCATACTGGACACTTTTTTTCTTTATTCCGGCATTAACCATGCGCCTGCTTGCAGAGGAAAACAAAACCGGCACCATTGAATTGCTCCTCACCAAAGCCGTTACTAACTGGCAGGTTGTTACCGGTAAATTTTTATCTTGCCTGTTATTAATTGCAATTGCATTGGCATTTACGCTTCCCTATTATTTAACCTTATGGAAAATAGGCCCTGTTGACCACAGTGCCGTATGGTGCGGATACTTTGGATTAATACTTATGAGCGCAACATATATAAGCATCGGGCTGTTTGCCAGCAGCATAACCAACAACCAAATAGTAGCATTTCTCCTTGCACTTATAATAGGAATGTTCTTTCATATCATTTTTGGTGTATTGGCAAGTAATTTTACCGGAATAATAGGTGAAACAATGAATTATCTCAGTATCTCAACTCATTTCGAATCCATTTCAAGAGGGGTTATTGATACTAAAGACCTGATCTATTTTCTGTCAATTATATTTCTTGGATTAATATTATCAGAAATAATGGTAGCTAAGAGGAATATAATCAATTAACATGTTTATAACAGAATCGTGTCAACGATACTTTGGCAGGAAATAAGGAAATAGGGAAATAAGGAAATAAGGACATATGGGAAATAGAGGAAATAGAGGAAATAGAGGAAATAGGAAAATAAGGACATAGGGATATTATACCCTTATACCTTTATACCCCTATACCTCTATACATTACCCGCAAATAGAGCATTAACACAATACAATTACAAATGTTCTATGAATTATAAATAACTGCGAATTACAAATGAGAACACGAAAAAAAATAATCAATTTCATCTTTTTAACATTGGGAATATTAGTGCTGATTAACATCCTGTCTGACAGCTATTTCCTTCGTCTTGATTTTACTGAAGATAATCGTTACACACTTAGCAGAGCTACAAAGGATATTTTATCTTCATTAAATGAACCCGTAACAATCACAGCATATTTTTCGGCAGACCTTCCAACAGATATTGCCAAAACCAGGAGCGATTTTAAGGAATTATTGATAGAATATGAAAACCGTTCCAAAGGGATGCTTGTTTATGAATTCTTCAACCCCAATGAAGATGAAGAGGCAGAACAAAAAGCCATGCAATCGGGAATTCAACCGGTGATAATTAATGTTCGTGATAAGAACCAGGTGAAACAGCAAAAAGCTTATTTGGGAGCAGTGATCCAGCTCGGTGAACAATCTGATGTCATCCCGTTTATGAAGCCGGGAGCTGCAATGGAATACTCGCTTTCTACAAGCATTAAAAAACTCTCTGTTACCGATAAACCCTCAATAGGTCTTTTGCAAGGACATGGTGAGCCATCAGTAAATGCCGTGCGGCAGGTCAATACATCCCTCTCAATCTTATATGATCTTGAGCCAATATATCTTAATGACACTACGCCTATTCCAGACAGGTTCAAAACAATAGCCATTGTTGCACCTACTGATACATTTCCTGATACACACTTAAAACATTTGGATAATTTCCTGGCTAAAGGGAAGAACTTGTTTATTGCTTATAATCGGGTGCAAGGTGATCTGAGCAGATCCTATGGTGAATCTTTATATACAGGACTGGAAAACTGGCTGAGCCAAAAAGGGATAACCATTGAAAACAATTTTATCGTTGATGCCAGTTGTGGTAATGTTACAGTCATGCAGCAACAGGGATTCTTCACTTTCCGGAATAATATCCGGTTTCCTTTCCTGCCACTGATCACCAACTTTGAAGAACATCCAATTACCAAAGGGCTGGAACAGGTTATCATGCAATTTGTAAGCTCTATAACTTTTACAGGTGATACGACCCTGATATTTACGCCTATTGCCAAAACTTCTCAGAAAACCGGGACCCAACAAGTGCCACTGTATTTTAATGTCCAGAAGCAATGGCAGGATAATGACTTTCCGCTTTCAAACCTGGTCGTAGGAGCAATAATTGAAGGAAAACTATCAGGTGAGAATTACTCTAAAATAATTGTGATCAGTGATGGGAATTTCCCCATAAATGGTGAAGAACAAGGAGCGCAACAATTACCTCCCGATAATGTCAACCTGATGGTCAATGCCATTGACTGGTTGTCTGATGATACAGGACTGATAGAATTACGAACAAAGGGCATCACATCCCGCCCGCTCGACCAGATCGAAGACAGTACCAAAACACTTTTAAAATATCTCAATTTCCTGTTACCTATTATTTTAATTATTATTTACGGTCTTGTTAGAATGCAGACGAAAAGAAATTTGAAGATTAGAAGAATGGCGGAGGATTATGTATAATCAGGCGCTTAAAAAGTTACAGTGTACAGGATGCAGGATATAATCGATGAAATGTTTTACTATTAATTCATCAAACAATATTTATGCTAAAAAAATTCAACACCCGAACAATGATCATAATTTTCGTTGTCTTATTAGCGATAGTTATTATCAACAGCTTACTTGACTCAAAAAAAGGCGAAAGGACATTCCGGGAAGAATTAGTAAATATTGATATAGCTAAAATAACAGATATTCTGATCTATCCCCGAGCTGAGGGCCATCAAGAGGTTAAGCTAAGAAAAACTACTAATGGCTGGGAGGTAGAAAAAGACAAATTCAAAGCAACAGCAGATTCCAATACTGTTAAAAATATGCTGACCACTTTACAAAATATAAAACCCAAACGGCTGGCAGCTACTGATAACTCAAAATGGGAGGAATACCAGGTGAATGATTCCCTGGGAACAAGAATAATGACCATCGAAAAAGACAAAACCACCTTAGACCTTATCATTGGTAAATTTTCTTTTAAACAAGAGAGCAGGGTCACAACCTCTTATGTTCGCCTGGCAGAAGAAGAAAATGTTTATGCTGTGGACGGTATCTTAAGTATGACCTTCAACCAGGGCATAGACTACTGGAGAAATAAAACAGTGATCAGGGGTATTGCTGAAGACTGGACACAGCTTTCATTTCAATATCCTGCTGACAGCAGTTTCCGGCTTTCCAGGCAAAACGATAAATGGATGCTTAATGGCATCCTCACAGATTCTGCAAAAACTGCTCAATACATCAATTCAATCGCCAGTTTAAACAACAGCAATTTTGTAGATGAGTTTAAACCAACAGGTATTCAACCTCGCTTCTCTTTAAAAATAGAAGGCAACAACCTATTTGAACCTATTGAAATAAAAGCATTTGCTGCCGATACCACTCATCAATACATCCTAACATCCAGCCAAAACCCCAACACCTCTTTTAGCGGGGCTCAAAACAAAATGATTGAGAAGATCTTTGCAGGAAGGCGAAGTTTTATGCAAGATGTGGAAAACGAATAATACAGTATGCAAAGACGCGATTGGGTCTGGTTTTACGTTCCGAAATGATTTTTTTCATCGTTTTATATTTTTCGGATTTTTATCGTCTTTATCCCAATTCGCAGGGTTGTTTTTGATATATGTTCGGATTTGTTCCATGCGTTTATCATTGCGGATAATTTCATCATAAAACCGGGGTTGCCAACCGAAATCCCGGCACGTAAAGACGCCCAAATTGAGCGTCTTTACATTCCGAATGGTTATTGTACATATGCGTTTAAATTGATTGATGATCACGCCCAATGAACCAGGCGCCCAATTTGTTATCATTGTTTTTTGTTGGGGTAAATACGGTTTGCCCGTTTGGTACGTTTCGTTCATTTGGTAAGTAGAGACGCCCAAATTGGGCGTCTCTACATCCCTGTTGGATACAATGCCATCATTTATCAAATGTGAACGTTTCATAACAACAATTCCATGGATGTGATTAGGCATTACAACGAATTCATCCAAATATGTATCATCAAAATGTTCAGGAATTTTTAACCATAAATCGTTGACAATTTTACCCGTTTCATTTAATTGCATTTCATCATTAACCACATCACCAAAAAAACAAATTCTGTTTCGCGTGCAGATCGTCACATAATATTTACCGCCACGTGAATAATCCCAGCCAGGCATACGGATGGAATCAGTTCGGTATTTATCTTAATATTTTTCCATGTACTTAGCATCTAAAATACAAATTTAACATTAAATTATCGTACCAGACATAAATAAATCTATTCTACAATGATTAAAAAAACCATACATCTTCTTATTTTCGCCACGTATATAAAATATCAATAATTTATTATGCGTTATGGAAGTATTTAACTCATATATCTTCATCATAGCCGTATCGGCAATTATCATCCTGTCTTATTTTTTCAATATCCTGTCCAGGAAAACGAATGTTCCCAGTGTATTGATGCTCATTATCATTGGTGTTCTGATAAATGGAGGGATGTCCTTATTTGAGATAAGAGAAGTAAATCTTTTTCCTGTGTTGGAGGTTCTTGGAATTGTAGGATTAATAATGATAGTGCTGGAAGCGGCATTAGACCTGGAACTAAAAAAAGAAAAATGGGGAATTATCTGGAGATCATTTAGTGTTGCACTTCTGGCGCTGATATCAACTTCATTTGCATGCGCATTTGTTATAAACTACTTTGTTGAAATGGCCCCATATACCGCTTTGATATATGCTATGCCTCTTTCAATCATGAGCAGCGCAATTATTATCCCAAGTATTGAAAATCTCAAACCCGATAAAAAAGAATTCTTGATATATGAAAGTACGTTTGCCGATATCCTAGGCATCATGTTCTTTTATTTACTTATAAGCAATGCCGGTGAAAGCAGTGCAAAAGTTGTTATACTGGATGTTGCCGGTAATGTGTCATTAACCATCATCATTTCAATAGTAGTAAGCTATGCTTTGGTATTGATATTCCAAAATGTCACCACAAATGTTAAATTGTTTTTGCTGATTGCCGTATTGTTATTATTATACTCTATCGGTAAATTACTCCAACTTTCTTCATTATTGGTCATACTGATCTTCGGGCTTGTCTTGCATAATCACCGTCTTTTCTTCAGGGGTTTTCTGAGGAGATGGCTCAAGGTTGATGCAGTAGAAAATATATTAGGTGATTTTAAGATGATAACTGCGGAATCATCTTTTGTAGTAAGAACCTTCTTTTTTGTGATTTTCGGTATTACACTGGTACTGAACTCATTAATTAGCTTTAAAGTAATTTTGATCAGCGCTTTGGTTATCGGGATTATATACGCAATACGTCTTTTAATGCTAAAATTGTTTCTCAGAAGAGATATTAAACCACAGTTGTATATAGCCCCCAGGGGATTAATAACCATCCTGCTGTTTTTTGCAATTCCGGAAGAATTCCGGGCAGAGGGATTTGAATCGGGCATTATTCTGTTTACAATATTGGCTACCAGCATCATTATGATGTTTTGGCTTATCAAGTCAGGGAAAGGTGAAGGTGATACTTCGGCTTCGCTCAGTTTGAATAGTGAGGGGGAGGAAGGTGAAAAATCAAGACCCTCAGGGTTTTGAAAACCCTGAGGGTCTGACATTCGGATGAATCAGCGAAGCCCCATATTCCGTTACTTCAAAGCCAACTGATTTGTATACCTTGCCTGCAAATCCTGCCTGGTCAGCAACTATAACAAATGTGTTAAATCCCATTTCATTAAGCCCCCACTCCGAAATTTTAAAGAGTAAAAAACTACAAATCCCCCTTCTGCGATAACCCGGATGTGTTTCAGGTAAATGAAAACGACCGGGCTTTCCCTCTGTCCGGTTTCTTTGGGGCAGGGCTTGATATAGCCCTGCATGTGCCACTAATTCACTTCCCGAAAATGCTCCAAACCAACCACCCAACCCCACTTCTGACATCTTTTTGTATCCCTGCATTCTCTTATGAACAAACTTTATATAATCTTTATCTTCTTGTTTTCCACTGCAATAAATTTGAAAGTCGTATACTTTTCCCCAATCCTCACCGCTCACAATTTGCCTGACAGAAATTTCTGAGTTAAGACCCTCAGGGTTTTCTAAACCCTGAGAGTTTAGAACAGAAATATCTGAATTGTATTTGGCCGGGGCATGTAATTGTCCCGCAGTAAGGACATCATCCAACTCGAAGGTGTATCCTGCTTCAATAAATGATTCTATATCCCCAGCTTTACCTTCAATCGAATCCCATGCAAAAGCTATATGACTGACTCCTGAAATATGTCCGAACTCCTGATTGAAAAGATACTGCCAATATTTAAAATCCCCCTCTTTGGGAGCAGAGGGAAACATAAGGAAATTACCCCAGTGATGATGCGGATTGTCAGGTGTTTTAATTACTATATAATCACGCTTATCAGTGATATTACTGTGAAAGGAGAGAATGTGAAGCATTGTGGAGTAAGACAGGGATTTGATTTTCATTTATTATGCAATATATTTCTCTAATGCATTCTCATATACCTCTTTCGCCTCCTGTACAAATCCAAACGATACATCATCAATCCGCATTTCTCCTTTCGTAACATGTCCGAGTAATGTAAATGGGCTTTTTGATAGAACCAAAGTATCAATAAACTCGGCTTCATGATCTTCATCAACCGAAACGATTACCCTGCCCTGAGCTTCACCAAATAAGAAAGCATCCTCCCTTATTTCGCTGTCGGTAGTAATGTCAAATCCCAAACCTCTTGGCATTGCAGATTCCAACAAAGCAATGAACAATCCTCCATCTGAAACATCATGGGCAGAACCTATTAATTTTTTATTAATGAGGTTGCTGATAATGCGGTGCAGTTCAAACTCCTTTTCCAGATCAAAATAAGGGGGAGGAGAAAGTTTCACATTATGGTATGAATAAAGGTACTCTGAACAAGCGATATCGTTCCTGGATTCCCCTATCAAAAATATACAATCTCCTTTGCTCTTAAAATCGAGCGTCATCTTATATTTCTTATCATCAATAACACCTAACATGCCTATAACAGGTGTTGGGAAGACCGGGATCACCACTCCATCTATACTGGTTTGGTTGTAGAAACTAACATTTCCACCGGTAACAGGTGTTTGAAATTTCCTGCACGCCATACCCATTCCCTTTACAGCTCCTGCAAACTGCCAGAAGACTTCCGGGTTGAAAGGATTTCCGAAGTTCAAACAGTTAGTTATTGCAAGGGGTTCACCGCCTGTACAGACAATATTCCTTGCAGCTTCGGCAACAGCAATTGCAGCGCCTATTTCAGGATCTGCTTTTACATAGCGGGCATTACAATCTGTTGTAAAAAGGAGCGCCCTGTCAATTCCCTTTATATTCACAACAGCAGCATCAGAGTGTTCGTTCGTGCTCATATTTGCAGTTCCAACCATTGAATCATATTGCTCAATAACCCACTTTTTTGAAACGATATTAGGATGACGGATCAGATGTTCGGCTACTACTTTTAAATTTTCGGGCTGTGGAATTTCATCAATTGAAAAACTTTTGGATTTGGAAAAATACGCAGGTTCTCTTTGTTCTCTTTCATATTCAGGAGCGCCTCCGCCCAACACCAGATCATACGCAGGAACGTCAGCCACGAGCTCCCGGTTCATATAAAATTCCAGTTTATCGGTATCAGTAACTTCACCTATCTGAACGCAATTAAGATCCCATTTTTCAAAAACCCGCTTTACCTTTTCCTCCTTTCCTTTTTCGACAACTATAAGCATACGTTCCTGTGATTCTGAAAGCAGAATCTCGAATGGCGCCATATTCTTTTGGCGGACAGGTACTTTATCCAGGTGAATGATCATTCCGCATCCGCCTTTTTCCGACATTTCCGATGTTGAACAAATAATTCCGGCAGCTCCCATATCCTGCATGCCAACAATAGCGCCAGTCCTGATAACTTCCTGTGTCGCCTCCAATAACAATTTTTCCTGGAAGGGGTCGCCAACCTGGACCGAGGGGAGGTCATCGGAAGATGATTCGGTAATATCTTCAGATGCAAAAGTAGCTCCGTGAATGCCGTCTTTGCCTGTTGAAGAACCCACAATAAAAACCGGGTTGCCTGCTCCTTTGGCAATTGCCGAAACAGTTTCCCCAACTCTTACAATACCTGCTGACATAGCATTAACCAATGGATTTGTATTATAACACTCATCAAAAAACACCTCACCTCCAACTACGGGAATACCAAAAGCATTACCATAATCACCTATTCCCTTCACAACGCCTTTCAAATGCCATTTTGTCCTGTCAATATTAATATTACCAAAACGCAATGAGTTCAACTGTGCAACAGGGCGGGCACCCATTGTGAAGATATCCCTGTTTATCCCTCCTACTCCGGTAGCTGCTCCCTGGTAGGGCTCAATAGCTGAAGGATGATTGTGCGACTCAATCTTGAAACAACAAGCCAATCCATCACCAATATCAACCAGACCGGCATTTTCCTCACCAGCGCCAACAAGCATCTTAGGACCTTCCCTTGGTAATGTTCTCAATAATTTGATGGAACTCTTATAACAACAATGCTCCGACCACATTACTGAAAAGATGCTCAATTCGGTAAAATTTGGCGTGCGGCATAAGATATTTTTTATCCTATCGTATTCTTCAGGTAAAAGCCCTAACTTTTCAGCAGTTTCAAGGGTCGTTTTGTTTTCTTCATTAGAAGTTCTCATTTTTTTATTTGGATTTTTGTAACCAATCAGTTTAAATTAATCCGCCAGCTGGCGGAGCCACGAGGCACAAAGACACAAAGCTACACTAAGTTCTAGTATCGGAATTTACTCACTCTATTGTTTGTTTTTAATGGTGTTCGTGAATACTTTGTATTTCAATGTTTTATCTCTCGCAAAGGCCCAAAGCGCGCAAAAGATGCAGTAATAATTTTTTAATTATGCATAATAGCGGTCTTTGCGTTCTTAGCGGACTTTGCGAGAAATATTTTCAATTTTTTAATAAATTTATCAATTTTGCAGCTCAACAAAAGTACATAACTAAAGTGTTTTTATCATAACTTTGAAACGAAAAACACATTACCATTTTTAAAATTATTTTTTACTTTTAGTTGAAATGGAAATCCTCCTCACCATAATCTACACTACAATCTTCATCTTATTGATCTATAAGATGAAGTTCTTCATAATTGAGGGATTATCCCGAAGAACGATCTCTGCGATTTTTGCATTAAAGATAATTGTCGGAGTTATTTTATGGATGATCTACACTTATTATTACACCGACAGAAAATCAGCAGATATATTCAAATATTTTGATGACGGGGAGATCATTTATAATACACTTTTTGTCAATCCCGTTCATTACCTGCAGTTAGTATTGGGAATAGATACTGATGCCAATACCTCAAACAGTATTTAAGTAATACCGATTATTGGTATAAACCACACGACACCCAAGTGTATAACGACAACCGTTCAATAATACGATTTAATGCTATTATAAGATTGATCTCGTTTGGAAATTATCATGTACATAGTGTGTTTATGAATTTTGTTTCCCTTGTCGGATTAACCGCTATCTTTAAAACTTTTCAGCCCTATTTACCTGATAAAAGAAAAGAATTAATAATTGCAGTTTTCTTCCTGCCTTCAGTCCTGTTCTGGGGTTCGGGAGCTTTAAAGGAGGGGATACTGTTCTTTGCTTTAGGACTTCTGATATATCATTTTTATAAACTATTTGATGAAAAAAAACCTGTAAAAAAAATATTTTTGGTGTTTCTTTTTTCTTTTCTCTTAATAATATCCAAATTCTATATCTTAATTGCGATTGCACCTGCATTGCTCGCCTTTTATTGGATAAAAAAGACAACCAGCAAATACGCTCTTTTGAAATACGCAGGTGTCTGTTGTATATTATTTACTATTGGTTTAAACATACACCGAATTTCACCCGGAAACAACGCCCTTGAAATGATGGTAAGAAAACAAACTGATTTTATAAACCTTGCCGATTCCCTGGATTCAGGCAGCAAGTTTGAGATAAATAGATTAAAACCAAACATTTCGAGCTTTATAAAAAACACTCCCCTGGCATTTACCAACACAATTATTAAACCGCATATATTTGAAGCAAGATCACCATTCCTACTAATGGCAGCATTAGAGAACCTTGTAATTTTTGTTTTAGCTGTTCTAAGTATTATTTTCATGAAAACAAGAAACACAACCGCTCCTGGGATAAACAGCAATCTTTTGCTTTTTTGTGCAAGCTTTGTACTGATACTGTATATTTTAATAGGTCTTGCCACCCCTGTTATGGGGGCAATTGTCAGATACAAAGCTCCAGGACTGCCATTTTTACTGATAATCTTTTTATTGATTATTGATAAAAATAAATTAATAAAGAAATTACCATTTTTGAAATTTCTTAAATAATATCATTTTATAAAGAATTTGACTTCGTAAATTGATTAATCCGCCAGCTGGCGG
The DNA here is from genome assembly GCA_043811005.1 of Bacteroidota bacterium. Taxonomy (GTDB): domain Bacteria; phylum Bacteroidota; class Bacteroidia; order NORP154; family NORP154; genus JBDRNO01. The sequence continues at coordinate 23,109 of JBDRNO010000308.1, forward strand.
ATGCCACTAATTTCACGAATTAACACTTATCATTTAAACGAAAATTAAACTTATTAATCATACAAATCGGCAGTCTCCAGTCTTCAGTCGGAAACCCGAAGACAGCAGTAAGAAATTTTTTTGCCGACTGGGGACTGCTGACTTGTCTATTTACATCAACAAAACTATCGTCAACATATTACCGTTAATAACTTTTTTGCACTCTTATTTGTTAATATTTACATTCTTGTTATATTTGCATTGAATTATTAACCTATTAAAATTAATAACCATGAAACAATTAACATTCAAAGCCATGATGGCTTTATTTCTCGCTGCAGCAGTCCTGTCTTTGTCATCCTGCAGTAAAAAAAAATTAGAAAAGGCAACTGCTTCTGCTGAAGACAATAACCTGGCTGAAAGCTTATTCTCGGATATATTTAATGAATCCAGCGCTCAAAACAAGCAGGCAGATGATGATTTAGCACAAACTAAAACCGGAAGCACGTTCGGATCCTTGATCGACACCTGTGCTGATGTAACCTGGACACCCAATGCTGACTCCACTTATGTAGCATCAGTAATTATTGATTACGGTACCGGATGTGTGTACAATGGCAGGACACGGGAAGGTAAGATTCTCATTACCCGTGATGGACCATGGTTTGAAGCAGGAACTAATACCACTATAACCACTGAAAATTTTTATATTGACGACTATAAAGTCGAAGGAACAAAAACCATTACTACTACTCAAGCAACAATAAAATTGACATCCCCATTCGTAACCGCTTCCTTTGATGTTGTGGTTCAGAATGGAATAGTTACCTGTCCTGACGGTGATATATTAACATGGGAATCAAGTCGTACACATACATGGACTCTGGAACAATTATTACCTCTAATTATATATCTAAGGGTAGATGGCAGCGCAAATGGTACAAACCGCGATGGAGTGGACTATACCATAGACATAACCAAAACATTAGTGGCAAAATTCGGTTGTCGTTATATTATCGAAGGAATACTCAAAATAACCTCGGATGATGTGAATAAAGAGATCACTATTGATTATGGTGATGGCACTTGTGACGGAGATGCTACTATTACAGTAGGCAATAAAAATGCCGAAAATCTTGCTTTATAAAAAATTAAACATAATAATCATATCCTGCCTTCTCTTCGTATCATCCTGCTTCAAGGTACAAGAAGCCGACCTTATCGTTCATAATGCTACTATCCATACAGTTGACAGCGCTTTCTCCAAAGCACAGGCGATGGCAGTGAAAAACGGGAAAATAGTATGGGTAGGTACGGAAAATGAGATATTTAATAAATACAGAGCCAAGGAAGTTATTGATGCAGGAACCCGCCATGTTTACCCTGGATTTATTGATGCTCATTGCCATTTTTACGAGTATGGCTTGGGCTTGCAACAGGTTGATCTGGTAGGTACGAGGTCGTTTGATGAAATAATTGAACGGCTTATTAAATATCACAAGAAATTTCCTCAAACTATCGCAAAATCACCAAAACAACAAATCACTAAATGGATCATCGGAAGAGGGTGGGATCAAAATGACTGGGAAATCAAGGAGTTTCCAAATAAATCAACTTTAGACAGCTTATTCCCCCACACCCCAGTTCTCCTGAAAAGGATTGACGGACATGCTGTCCTCGCCAACATGAAAGCAATGAACAGGGCTGGAATAACTATAAATACCAAAATTGAAGGAGGATCCATTGAAATAAAAAATAATAACCTGACAGGTCTCCTGACAGATAATGCGATTGATCTGATCACAGAACTCATTCCTCCCCCTTTAAAAGAACAGATCACCAAAGCCCTGTTAGATGCACAGAATGATTGCTTCGCATTTGGTTTAACTACTGTTGATAATGCAGGGCTGGATAAAAAAATTGTTGATATTATTGACTCCCTGCATAAAGAGACTGTTCTAAAGATGAGGATATATGCAATGCTAAGCCCAACTAAAGAAAATTACGAACATTTTTCTAAAACCGGTCCTTATAAGACTGAACGTCTCAACGTAAGATCGTTCAAATTTTATACTGATGGTTCCCTGGGTTCCAGAGGTGGTTGCTTATTGGAACCTTATTCTGACATCATAGAACAACTCTACTATGGAATGCTGTTAAAAGATACAGCATATTTTGAAGAAAATGCCAGGAAATTATTTGATATGGGATTCCAGATGAACACACACTGTATTGGCGACTCAACCAACAGGGTTATATTGAATATTTACGGAAAGGTCCTGAAAAACAATAATGATAAACGATGGAGGATAGAGCATGCCCAGGTAGTGCATCCTGCAGATCTTAAAAAATTCACACAATTCAATATCATCCCTTCCGTCCAGCCAACACATGCCACTTCCGATATGTACTGGGCAGAAGACCGCCTGGGTTCTGAAAGAATTAAAACAGCTTATGCTTACAAGAAATTACTCGGGCAAAATGGCATGATCGCCCTCGGAACCGACTTCCCTGTTGAGGATATCAACCCACTGAACACCTTTTATGCTGCTGTTGCCCGCAAAGACCTGAAAGGTTATCCCGAAGATGGTTTTCAAATTGAAAATGCCCTGACAAGAGTAGATGCCTTGAGGGGAATGACCATCTGGGCTGCAACGGCAAACTTTGAAGAAAATGAAAAAGGCAGTCTTGAAGTGGGAAAATTCGCAGATTTTGTCATTCTTGATAACGATATTATGACTATTCCTCTTGATAAAATTAAAAACATAAAGGTGGTGAGTACATTCATTAATGGAGAAAAAGTTTATGAAATTAAAAATTAAAAGAACATTACTGTTAATCAACGATTTACTCTGTTTTTAAAATTTATTTGATTTTTAATTTTTGTGATTTGAAATTTTTCACATTATCCCTCAACAAACTGTTGATCTCTTTCAAATACTCCACTTCCTTTGTTAATGCATCTATTTGCTCTTTGAAGATCTTGTTTCTCTCGCGGTAATACTCCACCTCACCTGAGGGTTCCCCTACCGTGATATTACTTACCGGATCCTTGCTGGTATAATAATTAAAAAAATCGTGTTCCAAAACATCACCTATCCTGGTAAGAAGCCCGGTGTCAATGCTTTCCTTGGTAAAGATAGAATAAATATTTCTTCGTGAATAGTTGATCTTCCAGGCAAATTCCGTAACCGAAAGCCCGCTTTTCTTCACTATTTCCCTGATCTTTTTCCCAATATGCAAGTTCATGCCGCAAAGTTGAATAATTTGAAAATAACTTAAAGTCATATATAGCGACAGATTGCTTCACATTGTGGGTAATTTATTTGCACATACCGGGAACTTTCCTTAATTTTGCGAGATATTTGTTCACATTGTTAAAATCAAGATAGAGATTTTCTAATCTGCCAGTTGCCGGATAGAAAATCTGTAAAATAACAGTATAACAAAAAAGGTGCATTACTGACGTTTCTCTTGTAGAAAAATCGCCAATTTAAAAAGCCACAGAGAAGCGGTTTGGTATGCGCGTCCGTTTGGGCGTGTGACCAAAGCTGCTTTCGGTTGTGGCTGGGTGTTTGGCGATACCTTCTACAAATTGAAATGTACGCTGAGGTTCGCGCCCTTTTTTTAATGAGACTTAATTTTTACGATCCGCCAACTGGAGGAGAAGTGAAAATTATTAGTCGAATTAATCCCGATGACGAAGGAAATCGTAATATTGAGACTTAATTGAAGATGAAAAATAATGATTCCTATATTAGACGGTCATTTTGGAAAAATATATTCGTGCTTACATTATTAGGCACTGCTATAGAATGGTTATTATTTCTTTCATATAAATATCTTACCGGAGATTTTTATATTCTTCTTTTTATATTAGCCATTGGTTTTTCTATATTTGGTATATATTGTCTTGTCAGAATTATAAAAGTCAAATGAAAAGTAAGGCAACTGTTTTTTTTAATATACTATCAACAACTATAACTTCACCATCAATTATTTAATGCCACTGCTTTGATCTCCTCAACTACTGCAGGATCTAATAAGGTACTGGTATCTCCTAAATTAGCAGTATCCACTTCGGCTACTTTACGTAAAATTCTTCGCATGATCTTTTGTTTTTATGAAGTTTCAAATATAATAATTTGCATAATATCAAATTTAGAAATATATATTTCCTGCTTTCATCTCCATTTTATATTAAATAGTTTAACTATTTTTACCCAAAATTAACTTTAACTTTAAACCAAACAATCATGGAAGTAAAAAGACTATTTGACATCCCCTATTATCAACTGGAAAAATTCCCAAAGGAAGATTCATTAGCCGCTAAAGTAGACGGGAAATGGATAAAGCACAGCACACAGGAGTTTATTGACAATGCTAACCTGGTAAGTATGGGTTTATTAAAGTTGGGCATCAAGCCGGGCGATAAGATAGCCATGGTCTCCAACAACCGCCCCGAGTGGAACATGATGGATATTGGGATATTGCAGATAGGCGCTGTTGATGTTCCTGTATATTCCACTATTACAGAAGATGATTATAAATTCATTTTTAACCATGCAGAGGTGAAGCTGTGTTTTGTATCAGATGAGGAATTACTGCAAAAGGTGAGAAACATTAAAGACGAGATACCTACACTTGAGGAGATTTATACTTTCGACAAGATAGAAGGAGCAAAGCACTGGACAGAGATCACCGGGCTCGGCAAAGATGGCGATATATCGCAAGTTGAAAACCTGAAAGCACAGATCAAGGAAAATGACCTGGCTACCCTCATCTACACTTCCGGAACAACGGGTAACCCCAAAGGAGTTATGCTTTCACATAATAATATTGTGAGCAACTGCCATGCATGTACCGAACGGATGCCTGTAGACCATAACGCCATTGCCTTGAGCTTCCTTCCCATCTGTCATTCTTTTGAGAGGATGATCGTCTATTTGTATATGCTTTCAGGTGTATCTATTTATTACGCAGAGAGCATGGAAACTATCGGTGACAATCTCAGGGAAGTGAAGCCGCAGATATTCTCTGCTGTTCCAAGGTTACTGGAAAAAGTATTTGATAAAATAGTTGGCAAAGGAAAAGATCTGACCGGCATCAAAAAGTCCCTGTTCTACTGGGCACTCAACCTGGGACTTAAATACGAATTGCACGGTGCTAATGGCTGGTGGTATGAATTCAAGCTGAAAATTGCCCGTAAGCTGATATTCTCAAAATGGCAGGAAGCCCTGGGTGGCAATACAGAGGCAGTGGCATCGGGCAGCGCTGCATTGCAGCCACGTCTTGCAAGGGTCTTTAATGCTGCTTGTATTCCAGTTATGGAGGGTTACGGATTGACCGAAACCTCCCCGGTCGTTTCTGTGAACTGTGAAATGGATAAAGGAATTATGTTCGGAACTGTCGGAAGACCTATTAGTGGAGTGGAAGTAAAAATTGCCGGTGACGGTGAAATACTGACGAAAGGCCCTAATATTATGATTGGTTATTATAAACGTGATGATCTCACCAGGGAGGTAATTGATGAAGATGGATGGTTACACACAGGTGATATTGGCGAGATGGTAAATGGAGAATTTTTAAAAATCACCGATCGCAAAAAAGAGATATTCAAAACATCCGGAGGTAAATATATCGCCCCGCAACAGATGGAAAACAAGTACAAAGAATCAACTTTTATTGAACAGATAATGGTTATTGGCGAAAACAGGAAACACCCTGCTGCACTTGTAAGTCCAGCTTTTGAACTTCTCAAGGAATGGTGCAACAACGAGGGTATCAGTTATACCGATAACAAGGATATGATACAAAATCAAAAAGTACAAGACAAAATATTGGAAGAGATAAAATTCTATAACAAAAATTTCGGTCAATGGGAGCATATCAAGAAAATTGAAATAATCCCTGAAGAATGGTCAATAAATACCGGAGAGCTCACACCTACCCTCAAACTCAAGCGGAAGGTCATCATGAGTAAATACCAGCACCTTGTGGATAAGATTTATAAGGAGTGATGACTTTATTACTATTAAGTTAAATTAGAGAACATTACGATTCTTTTTTCAATTTTCGGGAATCCCGATTTTGCAAAAAATAGTCTTTTATAACGTTTTTTGATCATTTTTTGTCATTTTTGGATACTTTTTAGTCATTTTTGCCATTTTTTGCTATTCGGCAATATTTTTTATTTATTCTTATCAGAACTCAGTTGATCTTTATAACTTACGTCATCTAAAATCAGCCTACTTATGATCTCGTGCATTATTTGTGTTGTCCCTGCTCCAACTGTCAACAGCCGTGCATCCCTCCACGCCCTTGCAATTCCATAATCTTCTGTATATCCAACTCCTCCGTGCAGTTGTAATGCATCATTTATTACGTTCATACATTCTTCGGTTGTAAATGCTTTTGCCATAGTGATGATCTCTACAGCATTACTGCCCTTTTCAATGAACTCGGCAACTGCCCGGTAGGAAATTGACCGGCAGGCTTCAACGGTAATTGCCATCTGTGCCAGTTTGTGCCTTATCACCTGGAATTTACCTATTAACCTTCCGAACGCCTTACGCTCCATAACATATTGCTTTGCTTTTGTTAATGCCCAATCAGCAACAAAAGTACTCGTTACCGAAGCCAGAAGGCGCTCTTCCTGAAAATTGTTCATGATGTAATAAAATCCAAGCCCTTCTTGTCCTATTAAGCAGGATTTGGGCACCTTGCAATTTTCAAAAAATAGCTGGGCTGTGTCAGAAGTGTGCATACCAAGCTTATTATGTATGGGTATTGGAGAAAATCCCTCAATATTTGAATCTATTATTAATAGCGTTAAATTATTTCCTTCCCCTGTACGTACTGCAGTAACTATAAAATCTGCCATTGTGCCATTGGTAATAAACGTTTTTGAGCCATTGACAAGATAATGGTCTCCCATGTCTTTGGCTGTTGTGGTTATTCCCATGACGTCAGAACCCGCATCTGCCTCGGTGATAGCCAATGCAGCTATTTTTTCGCCTTTTAGAGCAGTGGCTAAGTAATCATTCTTTTGATCTTCAGTGCCGATTGCATTGATCAGGGGAAGTGGTAAATAAGCATGAGCGTATAATGACATAGATAACCCGCCAATATTGGCATGAGCCATCTCTTCAGTGGTAGCTACGGCAGCCCAAAAATCCATACCGCTGCCCCCGTATTTTTCAGGAAAGCTCACACCAAAATACCCCTGCTCCCCCATCTTTTTAAAGATGTCTTTGTTGCAGATATTGTTTTTTTCCCACTCCTCAATGTTTGGGATGATCTCTTTTTCGATGAACTTTCTGATGGATTGTCTTAAAAGGTCATGTTCTTCGGTGAAAGGATTTGTCGTCATAATATATTATTTTTATTGTTAACAGTAAATATGGCTTTAGTTTAGAAAAACGTTGTTAATATAATGTGTTGAATAGTAATTAGTTATATCAGTATTGGGTAATTTCTCAATATCCGCAGGTAAAAAGGTTATTATTAATGAAACCACAGATTTCACAGATTACACAGATAAAAGATATTATCTGTGTAATCAAATAAATAATTATTAAACCCGGTATAAATAGGTATGCCTCCCTGTGGCAGCTACCGTGTACCCACAAATATAGACTATTTTTGCAAGAAACATTAAATTAAGATATGGAAGCGATTAACTTTTTCCCTGATTATAAGGTGTTATTGAGAGAGACCCGTTTAGAGCGTAGGGGCCAGGAACTTTGGAGAAAATTAAGCCTTACTCCAGTTTCGAGTATTCGTAGGCTTTCGGAGACC
>JBDRNO010000309.1:0-60519 GCA_043811005.1 Bacteroidota bacterium
GATGGTGTCAATGCTATATAGATTTTGTCCGTAAATGCTGCTAAATGAAGCGAAGGAATAGATGATTAAATAAGTAAAAGACTTTTTAAATATCATGATAACGTTCATTTGTTATTTTGGATTGTCAGGGTTATGAGTATCTTGTGTCTTGTGTCTTGTTTTTCGGGTTAGGGGTCACCGGTCATTTGTCATTCGTAATTTACAATGACAAATATCCAATATCCAGCATCATCATCTAATTTATACTTAACTCAACTCTATATAATTTCCTTTCTGAATTAATTTACGAAGCTAAAAGTTTTTAAATTGTATTTAAGCATTGAATTAATAATATCAATACATATCTTGTTTTTACCACCTTTAGGCATTATTAGATCGGCATAATATCTTGTCGGCCCAATAAACTGCTGATGCATTGGTTTTACACTATTATTATAATGCTCAAGAACATCTTTTAATGTACGTCCCCTCTCAATCGTATCTCTGTTAATAATGCGCATTAGCCGTTCATCATTTTCAGTATCAACAAATATCTTAATATTTAATAATTCTCTCAGATCATTATCATATAAAGCAAAAATCCCCTCCACTATTATTATTTCGGCAGGTTCAATATGAACTGTTTTACCGGATCTGCTACTATTAATATAAGAATATACAGGCATATTAATTGATTTGCCCTTTTTTAATTCATTAACATGTGAAATTAAAAGGGACATTTCAATAGCGGAAGGATGGTCATAATTGATCTTTTTTCTTTCTTCTTTAGATAAGTGTCCGTTATCCCAATAATAAGAATCAACGGCAACCACTGAAATAGTATTTTCGGGAAATGCCTCTAAAATATTATTAACAACAGTTGATTTCCCGGAGCCAGACCCACCTGCAATACCAATAATTATCATGTTTTTTTATTTATTCATAACGTAGCACAAGGCAACAAACAAAAATTTACTGTTGCAAGTTACAGGTTACAGGTTAAAAATAATTCGAACTTAAATTGATTTAATAACTTTCAAATAAAATAACCTTTATTTAATTATGCCTCAAGCGATCCCGCCAGGATTAGCTCGCTACGCTCGCTGATCCTTTGGGTTCCGTGAAGTGGATCAAAACCAATACAACGCTATCGCGTTGGCTGTATTTCGCTGCACAAAAAATTCAAGCGAGCTTGATTTTTTGTTCCGCTCAATCCAGCGAACATTAGTTTTGATCATCAAGCGATCCCGCCAGGATTCGAACCTGGGACCCACAGCTTAGAAGGCTGTTGCTCTATCCGGGCTGAGCTACGGGACCAATTTATTTGGTGATTTGGTGATTAGTATTAGATGACAAAATTAATCAATCTTTTCTTTTGATTTGAATTTCTTTTTTCTTTTGGTGGCGGTAGGTTTTCCGGCAGGTTTTTTGTTTTGAGGGGTCTGTTCAATATACTATGTTTGGAATTTTGCAAATAATGAGTTTTAATCCGTTACTTCTTAAATCTTTGCCACATATGGCCACAATATTTGCTCAAATGCACTGGAACTATGATATATTAATGATTACGCGAATCTCAAATTTCAACGCGAATTATGCGAATACTATTCGCTTCATTCGCGTCTGATTAGCGATTCGCGTAACGTTTATTATAAAACCTCTATGGTTCTGGCTTGTCCAAGTTATGTTTAATTGTTTAGTAATTGTTAAATTTGCAGATAGTATACGGTATTACAAATTGCAATCACAGTGAAATATTCCTCCATTTTAAATACTCCTTTGGACAAAGACGATAAAACATGAAAATTAAAAAAGAAAATCACGAAAACTATTAACTCTGCTTAGGATGAAAAAATCGCTGTACATAACAATTTTGCTTTTATCTTTTATTAGGCTTGATGCAAAACAAAGCTTTGAAGAATTCGGTGTGATAGACTCGCTTCAGCTTGCACTCCAATCAACAGATAATGATTCAATGCAGATCTTTGTCCTCAATGAACTGTGTTTGGAATATAAGAGTAATTTCCCCGGCAAAGCGCTTGAATACGGGAAAAAGCTTTGAGCATGGCAAAAACAGCCGGATATGAAAACCTTACGGCTGACAGCCACAATATGATCGGAATTGTCAGTTGGAAATAAACGGGGAATGGCGATAAGCTTAAATAATGCCGCAAGTTTATTCTGCCCTTTATGATAAGAAACTTTGGAAGGAATAGCGTTATGGTATTTTAAAATCAATTTTAGTATTACAAGATACCGGATTAATAGTAGATGATGTGAAAAAAATGCATACGGTTGAGAATGTGGTAACTTATGTTGAGAATATCCTGAAAAAGTAGTTAATTTGCCATGTAAATTTTTATTATGAGAATATTAATTGTTGAGGACGAAAAAAAACTACTGGATTCTATAATTGAAATACTTTAAAAAGAAGAATTACATTTGTGATGCGGCAGGGAATTACAGTCAGGCATCAGAAAAAATTTATCTGAATGAATATGATTGTGTGATCGTGGACATTACTTTGCCTGACGGCAGCGGACTGGATTTGATAAAGGAACTGAAAGAAGATAAAAAGCAAACTAAGAATTATACAATTCTTGTGAACAAATCCATGATTACTGCTTTCGAGAATAGAGAACAGGCAGTTTACGGACACTGAAGATATCAGTTTGACGCCTTTGATTGAAAGCGCATTGGCAGTTTTTACAGAGCAAATTCATGTTTTGAAGGTTGAGATGCAGAAATGCTAAGTATGAAGGAATTAGCTCAACAAGGCAAATAATGAATGATCTGGTAAATAAAACGCGTTACAGTGATAATTAACTGATGGTGCTCAAGCAAATTATTGACACGAAAATGACTTTTGCTGATATTAGTGAAGCATATGCAAAGCCTGAAACTGCTAAAATTGTTTTAATACCGGTTTCCTATGATAAAACAAGCACATGGATAAAGGGCTCGGCTAAAGGACATATTGCTTTTCTGGAAGCTGCCCGGAATATGGAACTTTATGATATTGAGACAGGAAGCGAAGTTTACAGGAAAGGTATTTATCTGGCTGATCCATTAATAGGATATGATACGGCTGATGCAATGGTTGAAGATGTTTATCAAAATGTAAACCAATATTTAACCAGGGGAAAATTTGTAACCCTTGTAGGAGGAGAACACTCTGTTAGCATAGGAGCAATAAGGGCATTTAATGAGAAATACGAAAACCTTACTGTGCTGCAATTAGACGCCCATGCTGATTTGCGCCCTGAGTATGAAGGTTCTGAATATAATCACGCTTGTGCTATGTATGAAGCAGCACATACCGTTAATTTGGTTCAGGTGGGTATTAGAAGCATGGACTTTTCAGAATTACAGTATATGAACAAGGATAAGGTGTTTTTCGCCGAGCATATTTACGATAATGAAAAATGGTTTGAACAGGCAATAGAAAAAATTACCAGTAAGGTTTATATCACTATTGATTTGGATGTATTAGATCCCTCCATCATGCCTTCTACGGGTACTCCCGAACCGGGGGGATTGAATTGGTATTACATACTGAAATTTTTGAAGAGGGTGAGTTCACAAAGGAACATAGTTGGTTTTGATATTGTTGAATTATGCCCTAAAGAATGCAATAAAGCGCCTGATTTACTTGCGGCTAAACTGTATTACAAATTATTAAGTTATAAATTTTTCAATGAGAAATTCCTGAAAAGATGAAAGGAACAGTTAAACAATTTATGGAAGATCATTATCTTCACTTTAATGCGGCTTCTGTGGTGGATGCTGCAAAAGCTTATGAAAAACACTTAGAAGAAAGCGGGTTGATGATGATTACGCTTGCAGGCGCCATGAGCACGGCTGAACTGGGAAAATCATTGGCAGAAATGATCAGGCAAAACAAAGTTCATATTATTTCCTGTACAGGCGCAAATCTTGAAGAAGACATTTTTAACCTTGTGGCTCACAGCCATTACAAACGTTTACCAAACTACCGCTATTTAAGTTCGGAAGATGAATGTAAACTGCATGAACAGGGCTTCAACAGGGTCACTGATACTTGCATCCCCGAAGATCAGGCGTTCAGGAAAATTGAGAAACACCTGCTGGTTCGCTGGAAAAATGCTTTAGATAAGGGGCAGCGTTTTTTACCTCATGAGTATATATACCAGATTGTGAATTCAGGAGAGCTGGCTGAGCATTATGAAATTGATCCTAAAAATAGTTGGGTATTAGCGGCAGCCGAAAAGAATTTGCCAATTATTGTGCCCGGCTGGGAAGATTCTACCACAGGAAACTTCTTTGCCTCATACTGCTTAAAGCAGGAATTGAACTCAGACATTGTTAAACCGGGTACTGATTACATGATCTGGCTCGCAGAATGGTATATGAATGAATCTAAGAGTAAAAATATCGGGCTTTTTCAAATAGGGGGAGGCATTGCAGGTGATTTTCCTATTTGCGTGGTTCCCATGCTTCATCAGGATATGAAAATGAATAATATACCGTTTTGGAGCTATTTTTGTCAGGTGTCCGATTCAACCACCAGTTATGGATCATACTCCGGAGCTGCACCCAACGAAAAAATAACATGGGGCAAACTTGGTGCCGATACACCGAAATTCATCATTGAATCGGACGCCACCATAGTAGTGCCTCTGATTTTTGCCTGGCAGTTGAATTGGTAATTAATAATGATAAAAACATAGTTTCACAAATGAATTAAAAAGTTATAAACGAGTAATTTGTAATAATAGATAAAGTTGCCGGGCTCTGGGTACTGGGTTTTTGGGATTCGATACAGGAAATGAAAAAAACCAGAGCCAAGAACCATGTACCCAGTACCTGATCATTAATAGCAGAAAAGATGAATTATTCTGAATAATCTAATATAAAACATTGAAATTCCTATATTATAAATAAACATGGTACCAACAAATTTATTTTTGACTAAAGGCGCAGGTGTACATAAAGACTGCCTTGGCTCATTCGAAGCAGCATTGCGCGTTGCGGGGATAGAGAAGTTCAATCTTGTGTATGTGTCAAGCATTTTCCCACCCAACTGTAAGGAGGTGAGAAGAAGCGCTGGGATAAAGCTTCTAAAGCCGGGTCAGATCGTATATTGTGTGATGGCAAGGAATCAAACCAGCGAACCCAACCGACTGATCTCGTCTTCCATTGGAGTAGCGTTACCAAAAGATGGTAACCATTACGGCTACCTGAGCGAGCATCACGCTTTTGGGGAGAAGGCAATGAAGTCAGCCGATTATGCTGAAGACCTCGCTGCCACCATGCTTGCTACTACCTTGGGCATTGCTTTTGATCCTAATCAGGCGTGGGATGAGCGAAAACAAGTGTATAAAGCCAGTGATCACATTTTCAAAACAAGAAGCATTTGCCAAAGTGCCGAAGGCAATAAGGATGGGCTTTGGACAACAACTATTGCTGCGGCAATATTTATTATAGAGTAATGATACATCCGGATACACAGGTAAAACATATAAATAAAAACATAGGTCTGGGTGTTTTTGCTACGCGGTTCATTCCTATTGGAACGATTGTGTATGTGCAGGATAAATTAGAAAGGATACTGTTGAGGGATGATCCATTAATATACAATACAGATTATTATGAAACCATTGAAAAATATTCATTCACTGATAAAAATGGAAACCGTGTCATCAGTTGGGACCATGCCAAATACGTAAATCATAACTGCAATGCGAACACATTATGCACTGGTTGGGAATTTGATGTTACAGTTACTGACATTGTGCCCGGGCAGGAACTTTCATGCGACTACGGGCTTTTAAACATTGAAAAGGAAATGGCTTGTGTTTGCGGGGAATTGAACTGCCGGTTGCTGATCAAACCATCTGACATTGACCAATTTGCTGGTAAATGGAACGTAAAGATAAAAAAAGTATTGGAAAATTTACCGAAAGTAGAACAACCATTACAAAAGTATTTCAGTGCTGAATTAGTGAATGATGTTTTGCACTTTCTATTAACGGGAGAAGGTTATAAATCAGTAAGCGCTTTAAAGTATACTGCTAATATATCTGAATCAAAGTGAATCAAAATGAACCTTAGGCAAAAGAGTTAAATAATGGCGTTTGTAGGTAAAATATTCAAAGGGGCGGTTCACCTGAACGAAAAGTTAAGGCGAACCCGTAAGGATATAAGTCAATCACAGGAGGAGACTCTGAGAAAGTTGTTAAAAAAAGCGACAAAGACGGCATTTGGCAAGTCCTTTGGGTTTGAAAACATGCTGAAGTCATCTGGCATTAAAGCAGATTACAGCACACGTGTACCTCTTTTCGATTATGATTCTATTTTTGAGCAGTGGTGGCACCGCTCGCTGGCTGGTGAACGGGATGTGTGCTGGCCGGGTAAGGTTAGCTATTTTGCGTTGAGCAGCGGCACAACCGGTGCTTCAAGCAAGCAGATACCTGTAACACTGGATATGCTTATGGCTATGCGCAAGGCGGGTTTCTGGCATTGGTGCACATTAAAAAACCACAACATGCCTGGCAGTTTTTACCAAAAACAAATATTGATGCTTGGTGGGAGTACACACTTTACCCAATTGGGAAATATTTATGAGGGTGATCTGAGCGGGATACTTACCGGCAACCTGCCCTACTGGATCAACTTTTTTTATAAACCGGGCAGGGAGATAGCCAAAGAGCGTGACTGGAACTCAAAGCTGAACATGATGGTGAGAGCGGCAGCGGGTTGGGATATTGGCATCGTAACCGGTGTGCCCGCATGGGTGCAGATACTGATCGAACGGATTATTGACCATTATAGGGTGAGCAACATACATGATATCTGGCCAAACTTCAATATTTACGTGCACGGAGGTGTTTGCTTTAAACCCTATAAAGAGAATTTTTCACGGCTATTGGGTAGGGAGGTGATATGTCTTGATACCTACCTTGCTTCAGAGGGATTCATTGCATTTGAGAAGCTGAATGGAACAAAATCAATGTCGCTTGTTCTGGATAATGGAATTTATTATGAATTCATTCCGTTCAACAATGAAAATTTTACAATTGACGGTAACCTGAAACCGTGTGTCAGTGCTGTTCCTATGTTTGGTGTTGAGGAGGAAAAAGAGTATGCGATTGTTTTGAGCACCTGTGCTGGTGCATGGCGCTATATAATAGGTGATACCGTACGGTTCACCAATGTAGAGAAGCAGGAACTGGTGATCACAGGACGAATAAAACATTTTATGAATTTGTGTGGGGAGCATCTTTCTGTGGACAATATGAACCAAGCCATCTGCCAGGTGGCAAGCGAACTGGATATGAACATAAAGGAATTTGCATTGGCTGGTATACCTTATAAGAACCTGTTTGCACACAAATGGTACATCGGTGCGGAGCAGTCGGTTGACAAGCAACAATTAAGAAATAGACTTGATGAAGCGCTTCTGGAGTTGAATGATGATTATCGTACCGAGAGAAAAGCGGCTATCAAAGAAGTGCTCGTGGAAATGCTTCCAAATGAAACCTTCTATGAATGGATGAAGCTAAAAGGGAAATTGGGCGGACAGCACAAGTTCCCGAGGGTGCTAAGAGGCGAACAACTAAAGGAATGGGAAAACTTTTTGTATTACGAAAAACCTGATCAATGCAGAATGCTGCCATAGAAGGAATATTGATGGGACTGTTGCTAAGCGTATTGGTTGGTCCTGTGTTTTTTCTGCTGATGGAAACCAGCATTAACAAAGGTGTAAAACAGGCTATTATGATGGATGCAGGGGTGATTTTAAGCGACACATTATGGATCGTCATTTTATATTTCGGGGCTGCCGGGCTGCTTCACAAAGTGATAGGCAGCAGCTATGCCAACCTTGTGGGAGGCATAATTTTTCTGGGTTTGGGCGCTGCTATGCTGAGGCAAAGAGGAAAGGGCAACTCCGATTCATATAGCTTACAGGTAAGCAAAGGCAGCAACTTCCTGAAAGGGTTCATTGTAAATACATTAAATCCGGCGGTAGCGGTGTTCTGGCTGGGGGCGGTTTCACTGACAGTGGCAGAGTTTGAAGATTCCCCTGAAACTCTTCTTGCGTTTTTCCTTTGTGTGCTGACAACTGTTTTACTGACAGACCTTGCCAAGATATTGGCAGCCAGCAAGCTGAAAAGATGGCTTTCGCCTAAGGTGCAAAGTTGGTTTGATAGTGTTACAGGACTCGTGCTGCTGATTTTCGGGATAGTATTTTTGTTAAAATTATTTTAAGTTCTTTTCGATGTGAAGTATTTTAGAAGAGTGGGTAGGGAACTACTGATGATGGCAGGTAGTTCGTTTGGAATTGCCCACAATAAATGGTGGCCTTTTCCTGATTATGCATATTCGATAGTCAATTTCAAATCAGGTATTTCATCATAGGTTCTTCCTTCCAATTGTCTGCCTGCCTTTTTCTTGTTAATCCCGCCCCATTGTTTGAAAAAGAATTTTGCTCCCGCTTCTTTACATTGATTTAATTGCTGATAACTCTTTTTTTCTGCCAATTAGTTGTAGCATAATTCATTTCAATTTGGCTACAAGTATATGATAATTTATGTTATAGCCAATATAAAATTTCATTATGGCTGTAAGTGGGGTGAAAAACAATATTACAGCCAAATACTTTTTCTGTTTTTTAATTCATGAGGAGGATTCCCGGATAGAATGATTTATATGGCACGCAGCGTGTAATTTTCTAAAAATACAATCCTGAAATACACAACCGCAAATCATACCGCATGCACAAAAAAATTCAACGAATTGGAATGTAATTGGAACGGATGCCTGCCCCATTCATTACGGGGGCAATCCCGGTTTAATGACCGTGTGATACGTGATACGGATGCATTGAACCGGATCAGGTATTACATACGCAACAACCATGCAAATCCCGAATGCGTTATTCCGATTTTGCCGGAATTACACATTCGTGGATCCACGATCCTCTAATCCCGCCTGTTAAGCGGAATAAGAGCATCGGGATTTGGACAATAACGAAAAAATCCCAAAAACATAAAACCATAAATAAAAGAGAATGATATTGGATTTCAATATACGGTTAATGGCACGTGAAAAAAACATTTAGATTAAGGCAAATAGGCGAATTCTATGGTAAAAAAAACCTGCTATAATATCCCCACCCCAGACCCCTCCCCGAACGAGAGGGAGACCCAATGCGCCTACACCTAACAGCCACTCCCCCCTGTTGAATATCCCGGGTTCCCGGAATTCCACAGGGGAAACCGGCCCCTCTCCGCCAGCTGGCGGATGAGTGGAAACCGGCGCGCGGCACATCACTGCAGTCTGTGAAATTAAAATCCGGTGCACCGGTGCAGCCAGCAGGGACAAAAGATGTAATCTCATAATCACCGGTTATGAATTTTGTTCTATTACCGGCATTCGATTTTGCTTCGTTAAGTATTTTTGAGAGAGTATTCATGGATTTTTAATAATCAGGTTTATTTAATGGTGGTTGTGGTATGGAAGAGGAAGATACCTCACCCCGGCCCTCTCCTGGCTCACCCTGCAGTAGCCTGAAGGAGAGGGAGACCATACGCTCAACACATCATCCGGATCAACCGCTGGGAAGGTTAATTTGGTGGGGGTTGTGGTTTGGAGTGGTGCTATTTACTCAAAATCTCAAACTCGGTCCTTCTGTTCAGCTGTTTTCCTTCTTCCGTATCATTGGTTGCTATAGGCACTGATTCTCCGTAACCTTTATACTCCATCCGCTCTGTGGTTATACTTTTTTGGATCAAATAATCCACAACAGCTTTAGCGCGGTTTTCGGAGAGTTTTTGATTATAGGCATCTGAACCGGTATTGTCGGTATGGCCGGATATTTCGATCTTTATAGAGGGATTATCTTTCATCACATTGACAAGCCGGTTTAACTCGGAAGTAGATTCGGGGCGTAAGGTTGCCATGTCATGGTCGAAAAAGATATTATTTAAAACTATTTTAGTGCCAACAATTAATTTATGAAGCGCTATGTTTCTTTCAATTTCCTGGTACCCATAGGTTATAGGGATTTGGACATTTTCCGAGTGAAATAAATAACCTTCTGCTTTAACCACAATCCCATAATTTTTCCCGGCGGGCAGTGAAACCAGGTATTTCCCGGTTGTACTGTTTGATTCGAAATCAGCAATAACCTGGTTTAATTCATTATCAACTATTTCAATGTTAGTCCCGACCGGGTCATTGGAAACTGCGTCACTGATTATCCCTTTCAGAAGGGTAAGCTTCGGCTGATATGGTTCGGTAGGCGGATTGATAAATGAGATACAGTATAAGTCCCTTTTGCCATATCCATCTTTCTGTACTGAAGCATAATATGCATGTTTGCCGCTTGCGGACACAACAAAAAACACATCATCATCAGGTGTATTTATCGGATAGCCGATATTTATTGGTTTTGACCAGTTCCTCCCTTTTGCCGTTGACTTAAAAATATCATATCCCCCCATTGAATTATGTCCCTGGGAACAAAAATAAAGTGTATTTCCATCGGGGTGAATGTAAACAGTCTCCTCATTATACTTTGTATTAATGGTCTTCCCCAGGTTTTTCGGCTTTTTCCATACTTTTCTCTTTTTATCCCATTGGCTCATGTATATGTCCCTGCCGTTTTTTTGCTCACGGATATATTTCTCATCCCAATTGCCTATGCTCCCCGGCCTGTTGCTAACGAAATATAATGTTGTGCCATCAAAAGCCAGACAAGCTGAGGATTCATGATATTCCGAATTAATTGGCTCATCCAGTTTTTTCGGTTCAGACCACTTATCTCCTTTCAATGTACTTTCAAAAATATCACCATTACCTTTCTCGTCATCCCTGTAAATAAACAACTTCTGTCCATCAAAGGACAGACCTACAATTGCATCATGTCTTTCCGTATTAACCGGTTCGCCTGCATTTTCGGGTTTTGTCCATCTGCCATCCTTGTTATATGAGATATATATATCTTCGAAATATTCGTTCAGGTATGAATCAAAAACCCCTCCTGTTGTTTCTTCCCTTCGTGAGGTAAACATAAGAACCGATTCATCCGCAGAGATTGTGGGGCCGTATTCTTTATACTCTGTGTTTATGATCTCACCAAGATTATCAATCCTGACATTCAACGGGGTTTTTTCCAGTTCCTTTCCAGATTGGCATTCCTCTATTTTCTTCATTACATTCTCCTTCATCTCTGCTGCATTTTCAGGAAGGGTTTCACTAAACTTCATGTACTCACTAATGGCTTCATCCCATTTAGAGTTAAGATGAAAGGCATAACCGAGTGAATAATGGATCTCCAAATCAACCTCAGGGTCAATTTTTTCGGCTTTTTCAAAGTATAGCAGGGATTGGGTTTTATAAGGAGAGTTAAAATAACATTTCCCGATCTTATAATTCAGCTTAGCATGCTGTGGATTAAATTCATAAGCTTCCAGCAAATGTTCAAGGGCTTCCGCATACTTTTGCTGCGAATAGAGAAAATCTCCCGTACGATACTCCTTTAAGGCAATTTTAAACGCCTCTTTCCTGTCGGGAAAGTTGCTCTTTTTAAATTCAGTGTTCTGTGAGAAACACAGATTACACAGATTTAATAAGATTACACAGATTATTGAAATTATCAGCCAGAGACTGATCCCGGTTTTTATCGGAGTACAGATTATTGTTTTTTTTATTTTCATATTTGACATGTTTATAAAGTATCAAATTCAAAGATCAAAATTCAAAGATCAAAATAAACTTCAAATTCCAAATTCAAAATTCTGGAAAGCGTATTGAATTGATTTAACAGGGTTTTAACTTCTCCTGCCACCAGTGGATTTGTTGATCATGCTACTCAGAATATTGATAATTTCTTCTGCTTCTTTTATGTCGTCTTTTATTTTTTCCGGTGGAAGGTACGTTCCGCTAATAACACGCAGGAAAAATCTGGTTTCTTTGGCCTTCCACCTAGTGATCTTTGGAGTTTTGAACTTGTGATTTATTTTGAGCTTTGGGCTTTGAAGTTTGAACTTACAAAAATACGCATCCTACGGATGAATCAAAACATTGAAGTCCCGATACATTAAATTAAAGCATAGGTGTACCCCTGGTCCCTTTACCATAGCGGAATGGGTTGGGGCTGATGTAACGCAGGGAGATCTCAGTTCCTCCCCTTCCGGTAGTTACCGATTTCAAGCCGGAAATATTAACATCATAACTGACACCTATGGCAAAATTGGCTATCTCAAACATAATTGATGGTATAACGGCATCACCTACCCGGTAATAACCACCAATTAATAAGGCAGTCTCTTTCAACAAGCCCGTATATCTCGATTCTTCCCGTAAAGTATATCTTACCAAACACCCCAGGTCAATCTCTGTTGAGGGCCCTTGCATTAAGAATAAAACTGACGGCAATAAATTAATGTTGGAATTTTTTATTCCAATATAGGTACCTCCGTGCAAAACAATCTTGGAATAAAGCCGTTCAAGATCATCGGTATTTCCGGTAAAAAATTCCTGTTTGGGTTTATTCAGATGAAATAATGCCACTCCAAAATTAGCTACAAACTGGTCATTAGCAGTTATATTGGTCTCTTCCTTTGCAAACTTCCATGAAACACCTGCTGAGAAATCTCCAAATGCATAATTGTTGGACATACCCGAAGAAAGTACTGGATCTGTATTATATTCCATTAATTTTTCGTTTTCATAATACTTGCCCCATTTCAGATCAGAATAATTGATACTTCTTTGAGCTAAACCGCCCTGTAAGCCGGCAGAAACAGTTTGACGTTTACTCAACAACACAACGCCTGAAAGAGATAAATTAAATTGTGTAACACCTAATTCGGAGTTACCTGCTTTGTCATTGTAAGCAGAAAAGCCGGCACCGAGATAACTGTTTTCCCATTTTTTCTTGAATAATGACATATCATACGATAGGGCGTAAGTTCTATATGGATTTTCAACTACACTCCCCATTGATCTTTATAATTCATCAATACGCGTACTTGCCCGTTAAATGAACCGGTTAAAGCCGGGTTGATTATTAACGGTGTTTGATAGAATTGGGAGAAGTGTATGTCCTGTGAATAACACCGATTACACCGATTTAATACTATTACACAGATTAATGAGATTACACAGATTGCGATGATTTTTTTCATTGTTAAATTATTTATTATATTTTAAGTAAAAATAGAGCTGTTCGATATCCTTTATTGAAAAATAATTTCTATTTCAGGATAAAGCAAGTCTTTCCTCTTTAACTTGTCAGTATTCATATTTTCGTAATTTCGTATAAAATTACTCACTTTAATGTTTAATTTTAGCGGTGTTCGTGAATTCCGCTTCGCTCCATTTCGTATTTCGTAGCCCTCTGCCCTACCTAACCAACGTAATATTCCCCTGTTTGATTATCTCACCATCATTTGCTTCAAGATAATATACAAAAACAGCAGGATCCAATGGTTTATCCCTGAAAGTGCCATCCCATCCAGCGATAATCTCACCATTAGGACCGATTACTATTTCCTCTGCTTCATAAACTTTTTCGCCCCATCTGTCATATATAATAAATAATATATTTTTTATCCCTTTTCCATAAACATATAAAACATCATTTTCCATATCACCATTGGGAGAAAAGATATCCGGCACCCATAGATCCAATTCATGTGTAACCGTGACAATTACTTCATCTATATTGGAGCAACCATTTGCATCAGTTACAGTAAGTTCGTAAGTAGTGGTTTCTGTGGGAGATGCTACCGGGTCGGAAATATCGTCATCGCTCAAACCTGAGGAAGGGCTCCAGGAATATTCAGGTCCGCCTGAGCCGTTCAGTTGAACACTGGTTCCTGCATCAATAGTAACGTCATCACCGGCATCTACGTCCGGCAAAGCAACAACGGTTAATGCATGTATAGACGAAGTATCCGTGCCGCAAGCATTTGTTACTACTACCTGGTAATCTCCGGCTGAAGAAACAAAAATGGTCTGTGCTGTTCCTTGTATAATAATGGAGTCATTTAATAGCCACACATAAGAGGCGGCAGTATCAGATTGTAATTCCACACTATCCACTAAACATACTGATGAAGGCCCGGTAATGTTTGCCTGGGGTGGGGGTAAGATAACCACTGTTACTGAATCACCACCCTGGCATGAACCACTATACACTATTACTGAGTAAGTAGTATTAACAATAGGATTAACTGTAATAGATTGTGTAGTTTGAGTTGTTGACCATAAATAGCTGTCAAAACCGCTACCTGCATCAAGTATAGCATTGTTACCGCTGCATATAACAGTATTACCGGTTATATTAACTGCTACCGGGCTGGGTTCTGAAACAGTAACGGAAAATGAAGTATCACATGCATTATTATCAGTGACTATAACATTATAAATACCGGCAGTCAAACCTGTAGCTGTGGAATTCGTTTGTGATTGCAGGTCATTCCATAAATAGCTATATGGAGGTGTCCCGTCTGATGGTGTAACAGTTGCCGTTCCATCATTACCGCCATTGCATAAGACATCCGTAGTAACAAAGCCGGCATTGATAGGAATGGGCTCATCAATAATTACCTGTACCGTAGCAATGCAGCCATTGGCATCCGTTACAGTAACAGTATGTGAACCTGGTGTCAGGGCAACTGCTACAGAGCTTGTTTCACCATTATCCCATAAATAAGTATATGGAGGTGTTCCTCCCAAAGGAGTAACAGTTGCTGACCCATCATTTCCACCGAAACAGGTTGTACCTGATGAGTCTGTTATAGATAAGGTAGCTGCACTACCATCATTAATATTAGCAGTAGCAGAATCCTGACAGCCATTGTCATCAGTGACAATAACAGTATATGATCCAGAAAATAAACCGGTGGCTGTGGCTGTAACCTGGGAAGCGGGATCGCTCCACTGATAAGAATAAGGGGCTGCTCCTCCTGACACTGAAACAGAAGCTTCACCATCGGGATTTCCACAAGTAGCATCTACCGAACCCGGGGTAAGAACCATTGCAGACGGCTCACCAATGGTTGCACTGCCGGTAGCAATACAACCACCTGCATCCGTTACCGTTACACCGTACGTTCCTGCCGGCAGGCTTGTAGCGGTAGAATTAGTTTGAGATTGCGGATCATCCCAAAGATAAGTGTATGGTGCAGTACCACTTGACGGAGTAGCAGTGGCTGTACCATCAGCACCTCCTGCACAACCCGCATCGGTAAAAGCTGTTGTTACTGTAAGGCTTCCTGAACTATTAACCGTAACAGAACCGGTTTCTGTACAACCGGCATTGTCAGTGACCGTTACAATATAAATCCCGGCAGTTAAGCCCGTAGCAGTTTGATTTGTTTGGGATGGGGAAGTATTCCAAGAATACGTATAAGGCGCTGTTCCGTTTGAAGGAGTTGCAGTAGCTGTTCCATCTGCCTGCCCGCAAATTTCATCAGTAGAACTTGCTGTGACGGTCAGCGAACAAGGTGAACAACTAGGTAAGGAACTTACATCATTTATCACCAGGAAATTCCCATATGTGTCAGTTACACGAATAGTATCTGTTCCCGGAGGGGCTACAGTTGTTCCTGTTGCAAAATATGCCCAGGATGCAGGAACAGTACAATCAGAAACAGGAATCATGCCGTCTACACATTGAAAGATAAACCAGGTGTAACCACAATCCACGCATTCCGTTTGATTGGTTATGGGAGTTGTTGAAGGCGGAATACTATTTTCCCAGGTATATGGAGATGTACCTCCGGAAACAGTAACATCCCCATTTGTTTCCAGGCAGGCAGTTAAGGTTGCGCAGATATTTACTGTAATGAAAATCGAACCACTGCCGCACCCCATTGTATAATCTATAGTGTGAATGCCGCCACCTGCAACAGAGGGATCAAAAGTTCCAGCTATGGAATCCGTAATTCCGGGGCCGCTAAATATTCCGCCCGGGCTTGATACATCAATATCAAAAGCAGGATCTGTTGAACAAAATGTATCAACAGGACACATGTTGGCATCACAACAAACTAACGCAAATTGAGCACAAGCACTCATATTTACTGCTTCAATTCTACCATTTCTATTTGCAACCTGATTGTCTTGCTGTGCTCCAACTGCCAGAACTTCGCCATTTGAATTTACACTTATATCATAAACCAAAAATGTTAAGATTGCTTCAGAAATGAAATTAAGATTCTCATCAAATTTGACAACTCTATCACCAGAACCTGCATAAACATTACCGCAATCATCTACATCCAAGCCACTATTTTCGACCACAGTTCCTCCAAAAAATGGATCTATGGTAGAGTTTCCGCCAGTTAAAGCAACAGAAGTAACCAATGATCCATCAATTAATAAACGCTGATGTATTTGATCACCACTATGTGTATAGAAATACAGATCGTTTGCAACCAATGCTTTTAAACCTCCTCCATTTTGTGTTGCTGGAAGATAGTTTTCACATTTATAAGCTAAATGATGTCCGTTATCAATCTGAAAAATGGGAGCGTCAGTTGGACAGGCACCAATATTTTGATTTATAGCTCCAACATCTTCATGAGTTAGAAAAATATATTTTGAATCTTTTGATGAAGAAATTGATCTGACTTCAATAGGAAAATCACCGAAACCGCTAAAAGTAATCATCCCGAATGTTGCATAGCCAAGGACATTGCCGTTTGTTATATCAATATCATATATGGCAGAGTAATAATCAAAACTCAAGACACTCGGAAGATAGGTTCCTCCAACAATCAACTTTGTCTTATCACAGTTAAAAGTTATAGACCACCACTCACAGGTAGATCCAAATAATCCACCTCCACCATTAGAGTGCCAAACCATACTACCAGCACTATCAATCCTTTCCATTTCTGGTGCCGTTCCAGAAGTAATATAACTAACACCTGCATTATCTGTTGCAAGTGTACCTAACCAACAATATGCAGTATCCCAAGGTGTAGTATAAATCCATTGCAGTGTTCCTGCGCTATTGAATTTTTTAAGCTGCATCGGTGTTTCGCCACCAATCACATAGACATTTCCTGCACCATCGGTCTCAACCTCCCAAACAGCAGTTGAAGTTGTAAAAGTTGATGATATTACCCATGGATCAATCACAATTTTTTTAGTATTATCATAGCTTCCAAGATCGAAAGAAAGAATATTATTATTGAAATTGAAACCGGATTTAATCTCTTGTTTTGAATTTTTATAAAAGGTGAATGGTTTGTGTTCTGTTACTTCGGCTAATGATGTTTTGATCTGTAATTCTCCATTCTCATCTAATGCATATACTATTTGTTCTTCACCTACACTTGTGTGACCACTGGAGTATTTCATCTTCACCTTCGAGGCATCTGCTCCCGGGTGAAGTATTATTGAGTACTTAATTCCCGATTCAGGATGAAATATATATTCAACATCTATATTATCATATAGATTTTTATAGGTTAATTTCTTATAACCTTTTATATTATTAACATTAACTACTTCTTTTGTTGCAAGGTCTTTAATTGCATAAGAATAATAGTGTTCTGCCAGATCTTCGGTTATTATCTCAGTACTTTGATTTGCACCAACCCAGGTTACATGAATTAGCTCACTTATGTTAGTTCTTTTCGGGCTATCGTGTTCTTCTTTTTTTCGATTCGGGTTTCTAATGATCTTGTCAAAACGATAAGTTAAACCTTTTTCAGTGAAGAAAATAAATGCTTTATTATAATCAACACCGTATTCAATTTTAGAATTTTTTTGCCAATTCCTACCATCAAATTGACCATGGTTTTCAATGAACGCTTCTTCCTCTTCCAGGTCTGCAGTCCACGAAATGTTTTCGCTTTGTGCAAATCCTGAGCTTATAAATACAAAGCAAACAATTAAGGGTAAAATGTATGTTTTCATAAAACCTCCTTTTAGTGGAATATGTCACTTTTCAGACAAAAATTCCGGATTAAAAAATTGTAACTACTTAGACACCCCTTACCGGTATTTGAGTAATAGATTTTAGAACATCAAATACATCAACCTTATTTCTATGCGCAAATATAATAAATTAATTACAGAGGTAATATAAATGCTGATTTTTTTGACAACCACTTAGGTTCTTAAAAATTCATCCGCCAGTAGTGGATGTGATTTGGAATTTCATCAACAAATTGTTTCAAAATCAAATTGTCGCTATGCTATAATGATATTAGAAAGCTCATAGTATCAACACCATCAGCATAATCCCATAATTGAGGTTGCTGGGATTGACCAAACGGGATGCAACTTTCCAAAAGTTTTGAACTTTTGGAAAGCTTTTCCCTGGTTGATACTATGCATTGAACATTATCTGAAACCGATTTCAATCTCTTGATCAACATTTCTATATTTGAATAATACTCATAAAACAGGGCAGCTACCGGGGATGCGGTTTTAGTATCTTCTTTTAATAACAAAAACCCATTATCAAGGTGAGATGTTTGATTCATTAAATAAATGGTTTTACAGTAATCGTAATTATTTGAATATTTATTATGGTCTGTAACATATTTATATTCAGCAATTGCATTAAAAAATTTATCAAAGTCGTAACCATCAGGCACAAACAGTTTTGATACGTTCCTGCACCCCAGCCCGAAATATTGAAAAATATCCCTGGCAAGTTCCTTAAGCTCATTTTGGGTTTCATTTCCATCTATAACAGCAATGGAATTCCTGTTCCTGCGGATGATATTTGGATATTTCCCGAAGTAATACTCAAAATACCTTGATGTATTATCGCTGCCTGTTGCTATTATAGCATCAATATTTCCCAGGTGTTCCTCTGAAAATTCAATATATTCTTTAAAATCAGGGGCAATCTCAATTAAGGCATCTGCTACTGCGGACAATATTTTATGATCTTTCGAAGATGTTTTACCAACAAATATATTTCCAGACATCAATACACACAGGAAATCGTGAAATCCTACCAATGGGATATTCCCTGCCATCACTACTCCAATGCGGTGAGATTGAACGCTATCTCCCATTCTATTCTTATAAGTTTCTAACCATTTTCTTATGTTTTCTTCTCTCAAACTTTGTGCAATCGCTCCAATCGCAAAGCTGACATTTTCTTCTGTAAACCATCCATTATAATGATGGGCAGATTTGATTAAAGAATGAAGATTATCCGCCAGAGGCGCCTCGTCCCGACCTGTCGGGAGATGAGCTTCTGGCTTAGAGATTGAAGATTGATCTAAAATTCTGCCTAATTCAATAAATGCATTTATTCTTTGTTCTATATTCATATATAATAACCTTTTTTTATATTTGCATAAATAATGAATTCTTTAAATCAAAGGTAAAGGAAATCATCTATATAATGAAATTATGTTCATTAAAATGTAAAATTGCCACTAATTACACGAATTAACACTAAATACATAACTACGTAATTTTATTAAAAAATGGAATTACTTAAAATTGTGTAAAGTAGAAATATGAGAACGTTGCTGGTTGCTGGCTACTGGTTACTGGTAGTGATTACTTCCCAATAATATTATCAAAAAAACCCGAAACCCGAAACCAGTGACCAGAAAATGATTATTAAATACTAAAAAAGTTAAATTCTAAAATAAATTTTACTAAAATATTGAAATTCCGATACGTATTATATTTAACTATAACTAATAATTATTTTAACCTGCCAACAGGCAGACGACATTTATTAGTTTATTGTTTCATTGCCTGCTTTCTCCTTTTCATTACACCCTGTTTTGCTCAAAATACAACAACTATTCTTTCTGACTACGAGGATACTTTAAAAATTTTAAGCCCTGAAATTCTGCAGGGCAAAGAAGACAGGGAAAAATACAATGCCAATGAAAAGTTCATAAGAACACTTGAACGGGCATTGAATATTGAAAACTCTTTTGATTACCCTTTTGATTCGCTAACGACCATTGCCCGGTTGATCGCTCCTGACAGATCATTCAGGATATTCAACTGGAACCTGCCCAAATCTGACGGTACTTTCGAACATTTTGGTTTCATCCAAAGATATGATAAAAAATCAAAAACGCACAAACTTTACCGTTTAAACGACAAATCCCCGGATATTGAATCTCCCGAGCTCCAGGTTCTCGATAATGACAACTGGTATGGAGCGCATTATTACAAAATAATCCTGAAAAAACGAAGCGGTAAAAAATATTACACCTTATTAGGGTGGGATGGTAATGACCGGGTTACTACAAAAAAAATAATAGATGTAATTTGTTTCACACGGAATGGTAAACTTCAATTTGGCTCACCAATATTTAAGATGGGGAAAACAGTTAAAAAGAGGGTGATCTTTGAATACAGTTCACAGGTTGTTATATCAACGAAATATTTTAAAGACAGTAAAATGATCATTTTTGATCATCTCTCCCCTTCAAATCCTGAACTCAAAGGGCAACACCAGTTTTATGGACCTGATGGCAGTTATGATGCTTTAGTGTTCAAAAAAGGTAAATGGGAGTTGCTGGAAGACATAGATGCCAGGAATAAAAGAGAATCCAGCAAGGATATATTGCAAAAATACAATAAGCCTAAATAAAAAATTATTTGCAACTTTGCAGTACTAAAGAACATAACTTTGTAAATTTATTATAAAGTAATATTGCCACTAATTACACGAATTAACAATAATTATACAAAAATTCATTATAAACAAAATATAAAAATGAAAAAAATACATAATTTCAATGCGGGTCCGAGTTGCTTGCCGCAGCCGGTACTACAAAAAGCCTCTGAATCAGTTGTTAACTTTAATGACCTGAATCTTTCCATTCTTGAGATATCTCACCGCAGCAAAGATTTTGATGAGGTAATGGAAAAAGCCGTGGCATTGGTTAAAGAATTATTTAATGTGCCTGATGGATATTCAGTAATCTTTTTACAAGGAGGTGCCAGCACTCAGTTTATAATGGTTCCATATAATTTACTTACAAAAGGTGGAAAATCTGCTTATGTAAATACCGGTGTATGGTCTAAGAAAGCTATTAAAGAGGCGAAATTATTTGGTGAAGTAGCTGTTATCGCATCATCAGAAGACAAAAACTTCAACTATATTCCAAAGGGTTTTGATATTCCCCCTGATTCGGATTATTTACATTTAACATCCAACAACACAATCTTCGGAACACAATATAAAACTTTCCCTGAAAGCCCTGTTCCGGTCGTATGTGATATGTCGTCCGATATTTTCAGCAGGGAAATTGATGTGTCAAAATTCGGGTTGATATATGCCGGGGCGCAAAAAAACATGGGTCCTGCCGGTACGACCCTGGTTATTATTAAAGACGAACTGCTTGGTAAAACAGGAAGGGATATCCCATCAATGTTGAATTATAATATACATATTGATCAAGGTTCTATGTTTAACACTCCACCTGTATTTGCGGTATATGTTTCGTATCTGACACTGGAATGGCTAAAAAGCTTAGGTGGTGTAAAAGCAATAGAAGAGATTAACAATCAGAAAGCCGGATTGTTATACAACGAAATAGATAGCAATCCATTATTTAAAGGCACTGCTGAAAAAGAAGACAGGTCAACGATGAACGTCACTTTTGTTTTGGAAGATGACTCCAATGCTGAAGACTTTAATAAAATGGTTGCAGATGCAAATATTAACGGCTTGAAAGGTCACAGGTCTGTTGGCGGCTACAGGGCTTCAATATACAATGCCGTATCTTTAGAGAGTGTACAGGTGCTGGTTGATGTGATGAAGGCTTTTGCAGATAAGTATTGAATCTATTCAATAGGCACTTTCGTTTATTAAAACGACAATATGTTGACGATAATTTTGTTGATGATAATAGACAAGTTGACAGTAAGCAGTTGGCAAAATAAATTCATTCATTATTGTGAAAAACCCTGAAACATATTTTCCTGAAGTCAGAGAAAAAATACAAAAATATAACTCTAATAACCTTAAGGTTTTTGCAACTTCCTCATTTCAGACACAAAGTGCGGTATTGCTGCATATTTTGAGCGAAATTGACAATTCAATCCCGATATATTTCCTGAATACAGGATATCATTTCCCCGAAACATTATATTACAAAGATCAACTTACAGAATTATTTAATCTGAATGTGATAAATCTTACTTCAGCCATCCCGAAAATCCGTCAAAAAAACGAAAAGGAAAACCTGTTGTTCACCTCCGATCCTGACTACTGCTGTTATATTAATAAGGTACAACCGATGGAGTCTGTTCTTAAAGAAAACGATGTTTGGATTAGTGGTATAAGAGCCGGACAAAGTACAACACGGCAGGAAATGAGTATTGAGGACAAAGCGCTGCACAATGTTATCCGTTACCATCCCATGCTACACTGGACGTCAAAAATGATAACCGATTATATCGGGAAAAACAAATTACCCAAACATCCCCTGGATATAAAAGGATATTTAAGTATCGGTTGTCAGCCATGCACTCAAAAAGTTGAAATGAGTTCTCCTCCTGAGACGGAACGTTCGGGGAGGTGGTTTGGAATGAACAAAGAAGAATGCGGCATACATACTGAATTAGTTGTGAAAAAATAACTAAGGTTTTGTTTATCGCGATTTAGCGAGAAGCAAGAAGCGAGAAGCACGGAGAAACGGGGAGTGGGGGAAACCGGGAAACGGGGAAACGGGGAGTAGGGGAATCGATGAATAGGGGGAATCAGGTAATGGGGGTAACTGAGTAACGGAGTAAGGGGGTAACTGAGTAAGGGGGAACAATAGTCATATATTTGCAGACAGGATTATAAAAAAAACAGGAAAACATGAGAGTACTAATAACTGGCGGTGCAGGGTATATTGGCACTGAGTTAACCCGCAAGCTCGCACAGAATCAGGCGATCTCGGAAATAATAATTTACGACAATCTTAGCAGGAAAAATTATAACTTATTTATTTCTGAGAAATTCCCCGGAAAAAAGATCAGGTTCGTATACGGAGATATACTAGATTCCTATAACCTTAATAAAATTGTGGACGGAATAGATATTGTCTTTCACCTTGCTGCTAAAGTATCAACTCCCTTTGCCCATGAAGACCCCCATATGTTTGAACAGGTCAATCACTGGGGTACTGCCGAATTAAGTTATATCTTAGAGCAAAGCAATGTTTCCAAACTTATTTATATGAGTAGCATCTCAATATATGGTGCCAGGGCAGATACAGTTAATGAGGATACGGCTCCCGACCCTAAAACTTATTATGGCATTTCAAAATTGAATGGAGAAAAAATGATCTCAAGATTGAACTCACAAATGAAAACCTATGTGCTTCGATGTGGAAATGTTTATGGATACAGTAAAAGTATGAGATTTGACGCTGTGATCAATAAATTTATGTTTGAAGCACATTTTAATAATAAAATCAGTATTCAGGGAAGCGGTAAACAACAAAGAACCTTTATTCATGTTAACAAAGTAACAACTACCTTATCGAAACTATTGGATCTGGATATAAGCTCCGGTACGTATAATTTGGCAGATAAGAACTTTTCAATATTAGAACTGGCACATATTATGAAAAAGATATATCCGGAGTTAGAGATGATCTTTATACTACAAAACTTGAATCTCAAAAACATTAAAGTTGATACGAATACAAAATTATCATCTTATAATTTATACAAAACTACTGATATTCAAGACGAGTTAACTGATTTTAAAAATCATTTTGCATTTAATCCAATGGTTTTGCCGCAGGTATAGGCAATTCATGCTAAAATATTAATATTGCAGATAATTTATTTAATTAACAATAAACAATTTACTCATGAAAAGAATACTCGCAAACGATGGTATAAACGTTGAAGGCAAAAAAGCCCTTGAAGACGCAGGATTTGAGGTTACGACTGAAAAAGTTGCACAGGAAGACCTTGTAAAGGAATTAAAAAATTACGATGTTGTTTTGGTACGCAGCGCCACCAAGATCAGGAAAGACATCATTGATGCCTGTCCCAATCTTAAACTTATTGGAAGAGGCGGTGTTGGACTGGACAATATTGATGTTGAGTATGCAAAAAGTAAAGGTATTAAAGTAATAAATACACCTGCTGCCTCATCTCAATCTGTTGCTGAACTGGTCTTCGCCCATCTGTTCACTATGGTAAGGTTTCTCCACGATTCCAATCGTAATATGCCCCTTACAGGTGACAAGGAATTCAAGGTTTTAAAGAAAAAGTATGCAAAAGGTATGGAATTAAAAGGTAAAACCTTAGGGATTCTCGGTTTGGGCAGGATTGGACAAGCTGCGGCTAAGATCGCACTCGGTTTGGGAATGAAAGTAGTAGCAACCGACCCGCACGTCCCTGAAGCAACTATTGAAATGGAATTTTTCACATCTGACGAAGATACAAAAAAAATCTCCATAAAAATTAAGACCGTTTCATTTGAAAAAGTACTTAAAGACAGTGATTTCATCACATTACACCTCCCAATGCCTGCAGATGGCAAACCTCTTATCACAAAAAAAGAAATCGAAATGATGAAAGATGGAGTCATAATTGTAAATGCTGCAAGAGGCGGGGTAGTGAATGAAGCAGACCTATTTGAAGCATTGAATTCAGGTAAAGTAGCTCTTGCAGGAATAGATGTCTTTGAAAATGAGCCAACACCCCCTATTACACTATTAATGCAACACAATGTTTCCTTATCACCTCATATAGGCGCTGCAACCAACGAAGCACAACAAAGGATCGGGCTGGAGCTGGCTGAGAAGATCATTGACTTTTTTGGATAGCTAGCGGTTTTGGTGGAAATAAAGCACAATTTATTAATGAAACCACAGATTTCACCGATTACACAGATAAAAAATTATTTTATGAGTAAATCAAATCAATCTTTGCGAAAATGGTTTTTGTTCGGGATACCCTTTAAATCGCATAGGCAAAGTATGGCTAATTATTGAGTGCAAAAACAATTGCGTTTTTATCTTTGTAGTATCAATTTTTAGAAATCAAAAAATTAAAGAACGTTCTAAAATATCTGCGTTTGCTGTGCTTTCCCTTAAAATAGCATCCTAAACAAACGCTGAGTTGTGATGAAAAGTTAAATACTTTGATTTCACAGATTAAAATCTGTGAAATCTGTGGTTACAGTTACACCCGAACAGTAACATGTCTTTGAACCCCGAGCTACTAACTCCTAGCTCCAAAACACCGAACGAAATGGCTGTAATAAAACCTTTCAAAGGAATCCGTCCTGTTATGGATAAAGCCCATCTGGTTGCTTCCAGACCTTATGATGTTCTCAATTCAGAAGAAGCCCGCATTGAAGCAAAAGGTAATCCCTGGTCTTTTTTACATGTGGTAAAACCCGAGATCGACCTGCCAAAGGATACTGACCTTTATGATCCCGCAATTTACAATAAAGCAAAAGAGAACTTTGAAAGATTGCTCAAAGATGAGGTCTTTATTCAGGATGATAATGAACATCTTTATATCTATGCACAAACCATGAATGGCAAAACCCAATATGGATTAGTAGGCTGTGCATCTATTGATGATTATTTCAATAATGTTATTTTAAAGCATGAACTTACCCGCCCCGTAAAAGAAAAAGACAGGATGACGCATGTGGATGTAACTAATATAAATGCCGGTCCAATATTTTTAACTTATCCGGATGTCCCTGAAATTAATACTATTGTTGAAGAGGTCATTAAGGACAAACCGGAATATGATTTTACAGCAGTTGATGACATTCATCACACCTTTTGGGCTATAAAAGAAAAAGAAAAGATCAACAGACTGGTGCAACTTTTTGATAATATTCCACACACATACATTGCCGATGGTCATCATCGCACCGCTTCTGCTGCTCTGGTCGGAAAAGCAAGAAGAGAAGCAAACCCACAACATACAGGGAATGAGGAATACAACTACTTCTTAGCAGTTCATTTTCCTGCAAGCCAATTAAGAATTATTGATTATAACCGTGTAGTAAAAGACTTGAATGGAAATTCTACGGTGGAATTCTTGCAAAAATTAGAAAACAATTTCACTATTGAAGAAAAAGGCATTAATCCCTATCATCCTCAAACATTTCATGATTTCGGGTTGTACCTCGATAAAAAATGGTATTCAATGACTGCCAGGGAAGGAACTTATGACCAACATGACCCAGTTGGCGTTTTGGATGTTACTATATTATTTAACAACATTTTAGACCCTATTTTGGGTATTAAAGACCTGAGGACTGATAAAAGGATAGACTTCGTAGGTGGTATCAGGGGATTGGAAGAATTGGGAAGGAGGGTTGACAGCGGAGAGATGAAGCTCGCCTTTGCCCTTTACCCTGTTACCATTAAGCAACTAATGAATATTTCCGACACAAACAATATCATGCCACCCAAAACAACCTGGTTTGAGCCAAAGTTGAGAAGCGGGTTGGTGGTTCATAGTTTGAGCTGAATGAGATAAGATTGTTGCTGGATGCTGGGTGATGGGTGATGGATTATAGGCTCTTAAAAATCAAAACTTACTTTCTGCATTCATAATTTCTTTATTGCTGTTCGGTATATCAGGTGGGGATTCCGAACGAAGTGAGGAATCTCTCTAATGAAAAAACCACCCGAAGAGTAACATTCCTTTTTCAATAAAATCCTTTACATCGAAAAATAATTATTTTGTATTTCAAAATACATGCCGTATATTTGTATGTCGTAATTTTATATGTCGTATATTTACGTGTCGTAAATATACGTAATTTCTTTTGAAATAAAAAAACATTATTATGAAAAACCCATTCCGGTATGGTGAAGTTGTTGAACAGGTCAATTTTTGCAACAGGGAAGAAGAATTAAAGGAAATAGATAAAGCAATAAGAAACCGTTATTCTTTCTGGCTTTACTCTCCGAGAAGATTCGGCAAGACATCACTGATTTTGAAAGCTTTTAATGAAATCAATGATATCAAAACAATCTATTTTGATCTCTATAACATACAGTCTATTGATGATTTTACAAAAAAGTATGCACAATTATTAGCTCATAATTTATTTGATTGGAAAGAAGACTTAAAAGCCCTTTCCCGAAAGTTTAATCAATATTTCAGCCGGCTTTTACCAAAGATCACTGTTGATTCGTCAGGAAACCCGTCTTTTTCTATAGAAACTCAATCTATTGATGAGCAGGCAGATTTAGAAACAATATTAAATATACCTGAAAAAATTGCATTCAAAACCAAACAACAAATATGCATTGCATTTGATGAGTTCCAGGAAATAATACGTTTCGGGCCTTTCTTAATTAACTGGATGCGGTCTGCTTTTCAATTGCAAAAAAAAATCTCATATATTTTTATAGGAAGTAAACAATCCTTGATGGAATCGATCTTTACCGATTCGAATTCACCGTTATATGAATTTGGTTTTAAGATGGACATAAACCCTATTTCACACAATGAACTATCAAAATATATTAAAAAAAGATTTGCAGCAACCAATCTTAAAATTTCAGATAAAAACATTGATTTGATCTTAAAAAAATCAGACTGTCACCCCCACTTTACACAATTTTTCTCATCAATAGTATGGGAACTGATAAATGAAGGCATTGATCAAAACAGAAAAGATTTTACACATAAGTGGTTAAGTAAAATTATAAGAAGTCAATCTATTATTTTTCAAAATATTTACGATCAGTTATCAAATAATCAAAGAATTGTATTAAAAGCAATAGCATTAATACAAGATGGTGATGAACTGTTCTCTGCCAAAATCAGGGATACTTATCAACTTCCTGTTAGTTCAACCCTTACAATTAGTTTAAAGGGATTAATAAAAAAGGCATAATTCACAAATCTGGAAAAATTTACAGATTCAGCAATCCGGTTTTAAAAGAATGGATAATACAGATAAACTCTTAGGCACATAAAAATTTAATATTGACAATGACCATTCACCAAATACTAACTAAATACTGGGGTTTTTCCAAATTCAGGCCATTGCAGGAAGAGATCATCAATTCTGTTTTAGATGGTAAAGATACACTTGCCTTGTTGCCCACCGGTGGTGGCAAATCCATTTGCTTCCAGGTTCCGGCATTAGCTAAGGAAGGTGTATGTCTTGTTATTTCCCCCCTGATCGCCTTGATGAAAGACCAGGTTGAGAACCTCAAGAAAAGAGGCATCCCTGCAACAGCCGTCTTTTCAGGCATGCACAAAAATGAAATTGACATTGCACTCGACAATTGCATCTATGGGAAGACAAAATTGCTCTACCTGTCGCCCGAAAGATTGTGCTCTGAATTGGTTCGAATCAGGATCGGCAAGATGAACGTCAACCTGATAGCTGTTGATGAAGCACACTGCATCTCACAATGGGGGTATGACTTCAGACCATCCTACCTTACAATTGCAGATATCAGGAAGATACAGCCGGATGTCCCCATCCTGGGCTTAACGGCTACTGCAACACCCAATGTAGTGAAGGACATCCAGAAAAAACTGTTGTTTGAAAAAGAAAATCTTTTTCAAAAAAGTTTTGAAAGGAAAAACCTGGCTTATGTAGTACTAACCGAGGATGACAAGCTAAAACGCTTGTTAAAGATCGTAAACAATGTAAGGGGTTCAGGAATCATTTATGCCAGGAACAGGAAAAAAACAAAGGAAATAGCAGTATTCCTAAAAAAAAATCCTGATAAGACAGGGAAGGGCAACATTTCAGCCGACTATTACCATGCCGGGTTGGATTCTAATTTGCGCAGCGCCAAACAAACCGCATGGACGAAAAAC
This sequence comes from Bacteroidota bacterium, assembly GCA_043811005.1. GTDB lineage: Bacteria > Bacteroidota > Bacteroidia > NORP154 > NORP154 > JBDRNO01. The sequence goes on from JBDRNO010000309.1 coordinate 28,756, forward strand.
AAATGCAGGGTAATCGTATCTACAAATGCTTTTGGAATGGGTATTGATAAACCCGATGTCCGCTTTGTCGTTCATTTTAATCCGCCCGACAGCCTGGAAGCATATTTCCAGGAAGCCGGAAGGGCAGGCAGGGACGAAAAAAAAGCGTTTGCCGTTTTACTTTACAATGATTCCGACAGGATAAATTTTAAAGATCTCATAGAAATCAGCTTTCCTTCCTTAGATGAAATTAAAAACACCTACCAGGCATTGGCAAACTATTTTCAATTGGCTGTGGGATCAGGGGAAGGAACATGTTTTGATTTTGATATCTCTGATTTTAGTGACCAGTACAACCTCAAAATACTTAATGTATTCAACAGTATTAAGTTCCTCGAAAAAGAAGGTTATATTACCACTACAGACGCCCTCTTTATGCCCCCCAAGATCCACTTTACAATTAAGAAACAGAAGCTTTATGAATTCCAGGTTACAAATAAAAACCTTGACTCTTTCATTAAGCTTTTATTGAGGTCTTATGGTGGTACTTTTGATGACTTTGTAAAAATAAATGAAGCGGAACTGGCTAAAAGAGCAAATATTACAAAAAAAGAAGTGATCAACTTGCTAAAGACATTAGATAAACTCCAGGTACTCACCTACACACCTCAAAACAAATTCCCACAGATAGTATTTGCACAACCAAGGATTGATACCAGTGACCTTTCAATATCAAGGCAAAATTATGAAGAAAGGAAGAAGCAAGCCATTGAACGAATGAATGCGGTAATCAGTTATGCTTCCGGTTCCAACAAATGCAGAAGCCAGGTCTTACTAGCCTATTTCGGAGAAACAGATAGCTATCGCTGCGGTATTTGTGATGTATGTATTGAACGCAATAAACTCCAGCTCAGCCAATTGGAATTTGATTCTGTTCTGCAGCAGGTTAAGCCCATCTTGTCTTCTGAACCAAAAACCTTAACAGAACTAATTGATTCTATTAAGGAAACATCTGAAGATAAAGCTATTAAGGTGATACAGTGGTTGATTGATAATGATAAAATCAAATATAATAATGATGATAGATTGGTTTGGAATAAATGAATTGTTCGATTGTTCGATTGTTCGATTGCTCGATTGTTTGATTGTTCGATCGTTTGATTGTTCGATTGTTTGATTGCTCGATTGTTTGATTGTTCGATTGTTCGATTGTTTGATTGTTCGATTGTTTGATTGTTCGATTGTTGACTGAATATTTTCTGGGTTATTGTTATTATATTGTTATAGTTAAAATCATAGTCATAGTCATTGTTAGTTGCCGACTAAAAACTGCCGACTACTGACTGAAGATTGGCTGTTGGATGCTATGACTCCAAATTTTTATATCGTCATTACAGCAAACGAAATTATTCATGAAATTAAGCCGGGATTTTTATACAAGAGATGATGTATGTCAAATCAGTAAGGATCTTTTAGGTAAATATTTATTTACAAGGTTTAATGCCAAAATTACCGCAGGCATAATAACCGAAACCGAAGCCTATGCAGGCATCACTGACAGGGCATCTCACGCTTACGGTAACAGGAGAACAAAACGTACGGAGGTGATGTATCATGAGGGGGGTGTTGCTTATGTTTACCTGTGTTATGGTATGCACCACCTGTTTAACATCGTCACCAATAAAAAAGACATTCCACACGCTGTATTAATTCGCGGGATCAAACCTGTTGAGGGGGTTGATACCATGAATAAGAGAAGAACCAAAAAAACCAGTACTTACGATAGAATAATATCCGGCCCCGGAATCGTGACACAAGCACTTGGCATAAAAACTATTCATACAAGAATTGACTTATGTGGAGATATAATATGGCTTGAAGACAGGGGAATTAAAATCCTTCCAGGAAATATCATTGTAAGCCCACGGATAGGTGTTGCATATGCAAAAGAAGATGCCCTCCTACCCTACCGGTTCCAATTTGTTGATATACTAAAAACGGGATAAAATTGTACATTTTATAGTGTTGAATTTGTGAATTTTTTATAACAGTATCTTTTGGAGTATCTGTGTAACGGGGTATCTGGGTATTTACCATTTCACATTCCTCCGCTACTCCGATACTCCCATACTCCGATACTTCATCACAAAGTAATAATAGACTGAGTTGAACAATTTTGAAATGTAATAATTTACACCGTGCAAAGTATCGTTGATTGGTTTTTGGTTTCTTTGTATCATTAATATTATCAATGACAGGAACTTCCTACAAACAGATCTGGCATATCACCTACCCTATTATCCTTGGTAGTGTTGCACAAAACATTGTTTATGTAGTTGACACTGCTTTTTTGGGAAGGGTGAGCGAAGTTGCATTGGGTGCGGCAGCTATTGCCGGGTTGTTTTATGTGGCAATATTCATGCTCGGCATGGGTTTCGGTACCGGTGCTCAAATTATAATTGCAAGAAAAAATGGAGAGAATGATTATGCAGGCATTGGTAAAGTCGTTGATCACAGCTTCTACTTCCTGTTTGTCTTTGCATTTGTATTGTTCCTTTTAATAAAGTTCGCATCTCCTGTATTTCTTGAACAGATCGTTAGTTCAAACGATGTTTACAATGCTACTGCTGAATATTTGGATTACCGCGCATGGGGTATCTTCTTCGCCTTGATAAATGTGACCTTCAGAGCATTCTATATTGGCATTGCCTCAACAAAAGTGTTGATATGGAGTACTGCTGTAATGGCAACTGTAAATGTATTGCTCGACTATTGCCTTATATTCGGCAATTGGGGATTCCCGGAAATGGGTATAGGAGGTGCAGCAATTGCATCTGTCGTTTCAGAAGCATCTATCTGGTCTTAATGATACCTGCATTTGGATTCGCTTCTGCAACATATACTATAGTGAGCAACACAATCGGGCAAAACAAAACCGGAGAAGTAATGCAATTGATAAAAAAAATTATTATACTAAGTTTATTAAGCAGCATTGTATTGCTGCAGTTTAACCTGTTTTTCCCCGAATTTATTATTTCCGTATATACTGATAATCCCAGCCTGATAAATGCAACAATACCCACTCTTTACATTATTACAGGTTCATTGGTTTTGATCCCTATTTCAATAACATTATTTTGTGGTGTGTCGGGAACAGGAAACACAAGAGTTTCTCTTATTATTGAAATCGCGACTATTGTTATTTACCTCATTTCAGCTTATGTACTGGCTGTTAATATGAACATGCCGGTTGAAATTGTGTGGTGTACGGAGTTTATTTATTTAGGGGTGCTGGGTATATTATCTTTTGGATATCTTAAAAGAGGTAAGTGGAAGAAAATAAAGGTATGATTTTAAACCTTTTTCAAAAAAACCTATCAGCCATCAAAAACCTGTGAAGTCTATAGAACAGTTTGACGGTTTACGTACCGTCAGGTGTTTCCACCTGACGTGAAAATTCCTGCCGATATTGTTGTTGTCAGGTGGAAACACCTGACAACACATCAACAACCTATCAATATTTCCTTCTCCAAATAATTAAAAATACCTGAAAATCTTACATGCGTACGGAAATTCTGCGCAATGGCTTTATAATTGGAATAAGTAAAGGCAGTTTTGTTGCACCAATATTTCAACATTAACATGTATTTCTTAAAAAAGCAAAAATGAAAAAAATATATTTGGTATTCATAGTATTCTTAATTGGTAATGTTATTGAGTCTTTAGCACAAGACCCGGTTTTTACCCAGTTCTATGCAAACCCTGTATACCTCAACCCTGCTTTTGCCGGTTCTGTGAGATGTCCACGGCTTGTATTGAACTACCGGAACCAGTGGCCGGGTATTAAGGGAGCATTTGTTACCAACAGCGCCTCGTACGACCAGTACCTTGATGCCGTTTCCGGTGGATTGGGATTTCAATTACTGAATGATAAAGCAGGGGAAGGTGCGTTATCAACAACTAATATCAGCGGAATATATTCCTATCACTTGCAAGCGGGAAGAAAATTCTCTATCAATGCTGGTTTGCAGGCAGCATATTTTCAAAGATCGGTTAAATGGAATGAACTCACTTATGGTGATATGATTGATGACAGGCACGGTTTTATATACGTTTCGGAAGAGACCAACGGAATGGAGATAAGGAGAAATGTCGATCTCTCTGCCGGTATCCTGGGATATAGCGACAAGTTTTTCCTGGGATTTACTGCAAATCACCTTACCCAACCCAAAGAAGGACTGAAAGGCAATGAATCAAGGTTGCCTGTCAGGTACACAGCTCATGCAGGTGCAGTTATCCAGGTGAAGGTAAGCAACGGAGAGGAGGTGAAGATATCTCCCAATATTTTGTTTACCCGGCAAAGTGAATTCATGCAGTTTAATGCAGGGTGTTATATAAATAAAGGAATAGTAACAGTAGGAGGTTGGTACAGAGACAAAGAATCATTTATCATTCTGCTGGGTGTTGAATTAAATATGTTCAAATTCGGATATTCCTACGATATCAGCGTTTCTGAAATAAGTAGATACTCAAATGGTTCACATGAACTTTCATGTACAGTCCAATTCAATTGCAGGACAAAAAGAAAATACGTGGAACCCGACTGTAAAATAGAAAAACCTGAGAAAAGAAAATACAGGATGGTCAACTGCCCTACTTTTTAAGCATATTTATTAATTTTTTTCATTTCTTTCTCCTTGATTTCCAGCAAGTTATAAAAAATGTTAAAAAAATATAGTACTTTGTCTTGCATAGTACTATTTTATGTTATATGTTTGCACCCTGTTAAATATGAATAAATTTTACAGGGTAAACCGTGAAAAAAGCACTCAGGCGCTTAAAAATTCATTATTGATACAATTTTAACGAAATTTTGTTGGTGTTAATAGACAAGTTAACAGTTGACAGTAAGCAGTTGGCAAAAAAATCACACATAACAAACACAAAATATAAAATAAGCTCAAAATCCCAATTCGCCAAATGGCGAACCAAACAAGATTTTGAATACTTGAATTTTGGTAATTGGAATTTATTTGTTATTTGTTATTTGTTATTTGGAATTTTTCTATTTAGCTCTGGCTCGACCAAGTCAGGTATGTGCTTAACTGCTTTTGGGAATAATGAAAAATCCCATAGTGCTGTCAGGGTTGAAACTCCGCCTAAAATAGACGGTATTTTGGATGAAGAGGTATGGACAAACGCACCAGTTGCAACTTCCTTTGTACAATTTGAACCGCAACCCGGAAATCCACCATCGCAAAAGACAGAAGTTAAGGTACTTTATGACAATTCGGCTGTTTATATCGGAGCTATGTTATATGATTCCTCACCTGATAGCATACTAAAGGAACTGGGTAACAGGGACGTTGGAGAAAACAATGCCGACCTGTTCGGTGTATTTCTTGATACTTATAATGATGATATGAATTGCTTTGCTTTTATAGTTTCGGCTTCAGGAGTACAAACAGATATGAAATTTTTTCCTGAAGGGGAGGATGAAGCCTGGGATGCTGTATGGAAAAGCGAAGTGAACATTACTGACAAGGGATGGGTCGCAGAGTTTAAAATACCCTATTCCGCTATTCGTTTCCCTGAAAAGGAAGAACAAACCTGGGGTGTAAATTACATTAGGATTATCCGCAGGTACAGGGAAAAGACAGCATGGAACTATATAGACCCTGCAATTGAAGGTTTTGTAAATCAGTTCGGTATATTGAACGAAATAAGAAACATTGAAGTTCCGGTCAGGCTTTCATTTACTCCTTATATTTCATATACAACCGAACACTATCCTTATAATATTGATGATAAAAGTAATTTCTCACACTCATTAAGAGGGGGAATGGATCTTAAGTATGGAATAAACGAAAGTTTTACCCTTGACATGACTCTTGTTCCTGACTTCGGTCAGATTCGTTCTGATAATGAGATATTGAACCTGTCTCCTTTTGAGGTGAGATATGATGAAAACCGCCAGTTTTTTACCGAAGGGACAGAACTGTTCAACAAGGCAGGATTATTTTATTCCAGGAGAATAGGCAAAACACCCGCAGGTTTTGATCATGTTTATGATGACCTTAATGACGGTGAAACGGTTATTGAAAACCCCGGTGAATCCCAATTACTGAATGCCACAAAGATCTCAGGGAGAACCGGGAATGGGTTAGGTATCGGGTTTTTCAATGCCATGACCGCGAATACTTATGCCAGGATATCCGATAGTACAGGATATACACGAAAGTTCAATACAGAACCATTCACAAATTATAATATACTAGTACTTGATCAATCATTGAAAAATAATTCCTATTTAAGCTTCATTAATACAAATGTTTATAAAGAGAAAGAAAAATATACGGCAAACGTAAGCGGTACTGAATTTCAATTCGCCAATAAAAGCAACCTCTATGCAATCCGTGGGAACGGTGCCCTCAGTCAAAAATACGCTCATGGATCAAACCCGGAATTCGGGTACAAGTACTATCTGAACATTGGAAAGATCAGCGGTAACTTCTTATATAATATATCTCAATCTGTTCTAAGCGATAAATACGATCCCAATGATCTTGGATATTTACAGAGAAATAATGAATTCGACAACAATCTGTCAATCAAATACAACATCTATAAGCCATTTTGGAAAATGCTGACCTCGTACAATTCAATATCATTCATTCACTCAAGTCTATATTGCCCGAGAAAATTCACCGGTTTCACAATTGTTGCAAACTCCTGGACAACTTTTAGGAATTACTTAACTGTTGGGCTGGAACCGATCGCAAATCCTGTTGAAAGCTACGACTATTTTGAAGCAAGAGTACCGGGCAGGGTTTTTATCAAACCCGGGGAATATAAGATAGGGGGGTGGATATCACCGGATTACAGAAAGAGATTGGCAATTGACATTGACTGGGGTTACTGGTGGGCTAATAAATATGACCAGGAGTCGTATTGGTACGGGTTATCCCCGCGATTGAGGGTAAGCGATAAGATTATGATCATTTATAACTTTGAAAATGATGTAAGTAATAATAACATTGGTTATGTTGATGATGTTATTGATTCTATTAATAATGAAATCATCACTTTCGGTAGACGTAACATAAACACTATCACAAATACTCTTAATGCAAGTTACATATTCAACAACAGATCTTCGGTCAGTTTTCGCTTAAGACATTATTGGTTAAGAGCAGAATATGATGAGTTCTATACCCTGGGGGAAGATGGCTACCTTGAAACGAGCGGATACTCAAATAATCAAGATGTCAATTTCAATGCGTTTAATATTGATATGGCTTTTACATGGCATTTTCTTCCCGGCAGTGAGCTTAACCTGGTATGGAAAAATGCCATTCTTGATCAGGAAAATGATGTAATAAAAAATTTCGGGAAAAATATTAGCAATACAATACAGTCACCCCAAACCAACAGCTTTTCACTAAAAGTGATCTTTTATATTGACTATTTATCTCTTAGAAAAAAAGAACATAACGATATAAACTAATTAAAAAAATTGCCACTAAAGCTCAAAAGCACAAAATCCCACTAAATTTTTTTGTGAAATTTAGTGTTTTGGTTTTTTAGTGGCAAAATATTGAAAACCCAAAACAATTAATTATGAATATAGAAAACACAAAAGCCCAGATGAGGAAGGGAGTGCTGGAATTCTGCATCCTTTCGACCCTCTCAAACGGTGAAGCATATCCATCGGATATAATTATAAAACTAAAAAACTCCAAACTTATCATTGTTGAAGGAACATTATACCCGCTATTAATGCGGCTGAAAAATACCGGTTTGTTAAGTTACAGATGGGAAGAGTCAAAGACTGGCCCACCGAGAAAATATTACAAGCTTACTGAAGTGGGCAATAAATTTCTGAAAGAATTAGAAATGACCTGGGTTGAGCTTATTAAGGCAGTTGATTCTGCAAGAAAAAAAAAGTAGGTATTGCAGATGTAATATCAATTCGTAAATCGTAATTACTTATAACATTGACCAATAATTATTAATAAATAAAAAATAACATTATGAAAAAAACAGTAACAATCAACCTTAGCGGCATCATCTTTCATATTGACGAAGACGCCCATGAAAGATTAAGCAGCTATCTCAACAAGATCAAGGGCTATTTTAAGGATTCAGAGGGAAAGGATGAAATAATGTCAGACATTGAAGCCCGCATTGCCGAAATGTTCCAGGAGAAGATCACCAAGAGCAAGGAAGTAATAACCACATCCGATGTTGAGGAAGTGATCAAAATTATGGGTAAGCCGGAAGATTATGTTGACGCTGATGCCGGAGAGCCGGCAAGCGAAACTACGACCTCAACAGATGAGTCTTCATACCGCAGGAAAAGGATCTTCCGCGATCCGGATAAAAATGTTTTGGGAGGTGTTTGTGCCGGTATCGGTGCCTATTTTAATTTTGATCCTATATGGCTGAGAATTGCATTTGCAGTTGCTTTTTTCTTCTTTGGAAGTGGGATCCTGCTGTACATCCTGTTGTGGATAATCATTCCCGAAGCCAAAACCACTGCCGAAAAGCTTGAGATGCGCGGAGAAAAGGTTGATATATCGAACATAGAGAAATCTATAAAGGAAGAATTGGAAAAACTAAAAAAAAAATTCAATGACCTGAAAGACGAAGCAAAAAACATTGACACTAAACCCCATATTAAAAAAGCAAAGAACATTATTGAAAAAACCGTTGAATTCACAATCAGCATTCTCGAAGTACTATTAAAATTTATTGTGAAGTTTATTGGAATTATACTCATTGCCGCAGGTATAGCTTTTATCATCGCCCTCTTAAGCGGATTATTCGGAGCCAATACCATATTATCCATAACACCAACCGGGATAAGCACCTTTGCCTTTGATGAGTTACTGAGCATCTTTTTCATTTCCCGGGATCAGATAGTGCTTGGTACAATTGCGCTGCTGCTGGTGTTCGGGATACCACTTATCGCACTTATCTACGGTGGGATAAAACTGCTGCTCGGCATAAGGAAAAAGGTAAGAGGGCTGGGTATGATAGCAGTGGCATTTTGGATCTCGGGCTGTATATTGTTCACATATATCTCGGTTCAAATGATAAATGACTTTGCTAAAAAAGGTGTTTCTAAAAAAAGCATACTCGTGTCACAGCCAAAAGGTAAAACACTGTACCTGGATGTATTGGATGGAGAGTTCCAGGAAAATGATGTGGATGAATACGATTCCAGGATTGTCTTTGATGACTGGTATTGCTTTTATAATGACGGGGAAAGGATCAATTTCGGTTATCCGAAGCTGGATGTTGTTAGAAGCAAAACCGACAGCTTTGAGATAGTCCTCATTTATACAGCCAGGGGGGAAAGCAGGAAAAAAGCTAATAAACGGGCGGGAAATATCAACTACCAGCTTTCAACTATTGACTCCCTGGTACAGTTCAACCCGTATTACAGTCTACCTGACAATGAAAAATGGAGAGACCAGGAAGTGAAAATACTCGTCAGAGCTCCTCTTAATGCCAGCGTTCACCTGGGCAAAGGTTTGGAGAAGATCATCTACGATATTGATAATGTAACCGGAACCTACGACCATGATATGACAGGTAAAAAATGGACAATGCTGGAGGATGGATTAACGTGCGTGGGGTGTGATGAGGATGGGTTGTAGTTTGGGTGTATAGGGGTATATTTGAGTGGTGAGTGGTGAGTGGTGAGTGGTGAGTGGGTTGATTGGCTGCATGATTGCATGGCTGCATGATTGCATGGTTGCATGGTTGCATGGTTGCATGGCTGCATGGCTGCATGGTTGCTGGATGCTGGATGCTGGAATTTATTTTTATCCCTTAGTCTTTTTTAATACTTAATTTAAAAAAGCATTGTTACTTAACTTTCTTCAACAACTCTTTCACAGCATCTTTATGAATGGTAAAGGTCATCATCTTTAGTTTTACATAATCTTCATGATAAAAATAATAGCCGGGATTTTTCCCATTCCGCGATCCGCTGCCAGAATCCTTAATTAAATACCATAAGTCATCCCCCATTTCCTTATACCCTATCAGGTGAATTGCATGGTCATCAGTTGTAGAGCTGTTAGTAAACCTTAACTGCCTCGCGTTTTCATCAATATATTCCGAAGGAATATCATAAGTCGGGATCATAGCCACATCATTTAAAGCATTGTAACCGCTCTCAGAAACATCTCCTCCTATCGCTATGCTGTATCCATCTTTTATTGCTTTTTTAACGGCATTCATAAACTCATCAAGTGGAACATTATTATAATCGTCACAGTTCCACCAGTTATCGGGAACATCCCATTCCGCTTTGGTGTAATAAGGAGCTTCCATCAATGACATAAAATCCACATAGTCATCTGGATTTATTTTAGCAACATTTTTTAAATATTCCAAAGGTGTCATTGTTTTTCCATTAACAGTAGCCGATTTTGGCGGTTCCCCTATGTAATAATCCAAAATGGACCTGATCGTTGTTAAAACTTCTTCTTCATTCCATGCATTATCTCTTTTTGTTGTCTCAAGAAAATGCTTCATTTCATCGAACATCTTACTATGATCAGGATACTTTTGTCCGCTTTTTAGCCCGGAATAAGATTCTAAGGGGACAATACCATATTTTTTCATCATTCGCGGTACAGCATTTGTTTCTGACCCCTGGGCAAAATGCGATTTACCTCTTGTGATCACGTATTCTCTTGCTTTTTCAATATATTCCCAGTAAGCTATATATATTTCGGAGAGCTTGATCTGTTGTTTTGTTAACCTATATATCTCAGCTTCATAAAAAGATATTGTGGCATAGCACCAGCACATTCCTGTTCTTCCCTGTGAAACCGGGTCGTTACACCAAAACCTGGTAAACTCATCTACACTTTTTGGAACAACCAATCCCTCCTGATCCATTTTGAATATCTTCCCAGGTTCTTTTTTGGATGCATCCTCCTCAAAACTCTTTAAAATTTCCTCATAGAATTCATTTTCATACTCCATATATTGTCCTTTGTCTCGCTTGTCATCTTGCGAATAGGTCGAAGATCCTATCAGGCAACTCAGTAAAATTAGGGCAGTTTTTTTATTCATGATATTAAGTTCTTTAATTGTTCATTAATGAAAATTACGAATTAGTAAGTGCGATTTACGAATACAAAATCGTAAATCTAAAATCGTTAATTTAATTAAGTGTAAAAATATATATTAATTTTGTTTTACCATTTTTTTTCTAAAAGTTATTAACTTTAAGTACAAGCTTAACAATACTAAATTCTAATTAAAAAATGACTGCAAATCTTAATTTACCCGCTACCAAATACCGCAAAATTGCAATTCTGCTAATTTCAGCAGCATTAATTGCTATATATCCTGTTACAACAAGCTTCATAACAGTTCAACCTGAATATTGCGAAGATGCAGAAACATATTATGACCTGGGGGAAGCATTGAAAGAGCCGGAAAAGGTTATTAAGCTGGATATTGCCATGCAAAAGCTCACCCAAATTTCTCCCGATATTGGCAAACTCTACAATCTCGAATGTTTGGATCTTTCATTTAACAGGATCCCGGATCTGCCTCCTGAATTCGCTAACCTGAAAAAGCTAAAATATATTAATTTAACAGGAACAAGATATATGCCCAAATTGCCCGGGATATTGAAGGAACTGCCAAATCTTGAAGTAGTGGATCTCAGGGACCACCCGGAATGGAGCCCTGCTCAATTCGAAGATGCAAAAAAAATGCTGCCTGATGTGAAAATTATTACAGAGAGTAAATGAAACCACAGATTTCACAGATTACACAGATAAATAAATTATTAAATATATTTATCTGTGTAATCTGTAATTTTTATTAATGTTTTTTGAAATACGAAGTATTCACGAGGGATTTTTAGTGCGGCATGCCTGTGGGTATGAGTAAATTCCGATACATTGAATTACATGCAATCAAAAACCAGTTGACAATTGACAGTTCCACCTACGCTAAAGCTTCGGTGGATAAAAGGCAATTGACAATGACCATGACTATGAACAATGACAAATCGGTGTAATCTAAAATAATCGGTGTTATACGAATAACAAATTACAAGCAACCAAACAATCGAACAATCCATCAATCTGCAATCTATAATTCTCAATACTGCTCTTTCTCGTTGGGAAAATCCGATGATTTTACATCCTCAATGTATGTTCGAACGGCTCCTTTAATATCCTCATAAAGATTGAGGTATCTTCTTAAAAACCTGGGTTGAAACTCATAGGTAATACCGAGCATATCCTGAAGAACAAGCACCTGACCATCAACACAATCCCCGGCACCAATGCCAATGACCGGAATTTTGAGATTTTCAGCAACTTCCCTGGAGAGTTTTGCAGGTATCTTTTCAAGCACAACAGCAAAACAACCGGTTTCTTCAAGCAAATGGGCATCTTCAATTAATCGCTTAGCTTCTTCCTTTTCCCTTGCCCTTACTATATAAGTTCCGAATTTGTAAATAGATTGAGGGGTTAAACCAAGATGCCCCATAACCGGAATACCGGCAGACAATATCCTGATAATGGATTCTTGTATCTCTCTGCCACCTTCCATCTTGACTGCGTGAGCGCCTGACTCCTTCATAATCCTGATAGCAGAATTCAACGCTCCAATTGAATTACCCTGGTATGTGCCAAAGGGCAGGTCAACTACCACTAATGCCCTTTCAATTGCCCTTACTACAGATGAAGCATGATATATCATTTGATCGAGAGTGATGGGGAGTGTTGTTTCATGTCCCGCCATTACATTTGAAGCTGAATCACCAACAAGAATAACATCAATCCCTGCATGGTCAAGGATACGGGCAAAGGAATAATCATAAGCTGTAAGCATAGATATCTTTTCACCCCTTCGTTTCATATCTTGCAAAATATGGGTGGTGACCCGCTTTATCGCCTTTTTTGCCGGCTTATATTTTTTCATAAGTCTTTAATTTAAGATTTGCCACAAAGCACCAAGACACTAAGTATCACAAAGGTTGATTTTTAATTTGTTTTTAATCAAGAATGGATTAAAATGAATAGTTATGATATTATAAACTTAGTGTAGCTTTGTGTCTTTGTGCCTTCGTGGCAAAATTTTTTATTAGGATAACCTGATTAATTGCCTTTTTAAATTTAATATAAAAAATACGAACAAAACTACAAAATATGTTAACAGTCTGTATTAAAAATTAAATTGATATCTTTGTCATACCATAAAACATTATTATGAGTAATAAATATAAAATCGTCTTAGCATGTATTTTTTCCGTGCTCATTGCCTGTGAACCCGATTTTGATGTAAATGCTCCCTGGAAAGATATTACCATTGTATATGGTTTACTAAATCAGAATGACAGTCTACATTATGTTAAGATCAACAAAGCTTTCCTGGGTAATGCAGATGCTTATGAGATGGCTCAAATCAGGGATTCTTCAGAGTATGATGTTAATGATATAGAAGTTAAAGTTGAAAGATGGAAAGATGGGATTAAGCAATCTGAAGAATATACTTTGAATACAACCACAATAATAAATAAAGAAGCCGGTGATTTTTACTCACCGGAACAAATCATTTATTATTTTATTACTAATGAAGAATGGATTATTAACTCCCAAAAATACTTTTTAGATCAAAATAGTGATTATAAATTGGTTATTGAAAATACTAAAACAGGAAAAGTTGTAACTGCTACAACACCTATTATTAATTCAGGTATCTGGTGCTCTTCTTCTGATTGTCAACCTATGCCTATGGCTAATTCTAAAATATGCTTATATAACAACGATGAATATGTCACTCAAAAAGTAGCTTGGAAAACAGTTAAGAATGGAAAGCGGTATCAATTAACAATGCGTTTTAAATATAACGAAACAAATTTGAACACAAGCTATACTAAACAAGATTCTATTGATTGGGTGTTTACTTCTGTTAAGTCTAACGATTTGGATGGGGGTGAAATAATGTCAAAAGAAATTGATGGTGAACCATTCTACAAATTTGTAGCTTCAAAAATTTCTCCTGTTTCTTATGACAATAATGTAAAGAGAGATAATGTGTCTTTGGATTTTATAATTGATGTAGCCGGTGATGAATTTAATACCTATTTGGAAGTAAATGAACCTTCAACGGGTTTAATACAGGAAAAACCTGATTATACAAATGTTAAAAATGATAAAGGGAAAGATGAGATCGGTATATTTTCATGCAGGTATTATGAGATTAGAAGCGATAAAATATTAAATTATGATTCAGCACGAGAATTAGAATCAGGTAAGTATACTTCCGGGCTTGGATTTAATCTACTTTGATTAACTGCCTTTTTGTCATATCTCATCATCCTTGAACTTATCTCTTTCCCATAAATATGCCATAATTACGCATAATTCACTTTATTAAAGCTTGGCATAATCATTGAATATATATTCAGGAAAATAAAAACAAAATTGTTAATCCGGTTCCGTACAAATAATTGGAACTTTTAAATCCTAAAAAAAATGAGCAAAATAATTGGAATTGACTTAGGAACAACTAACTCTTGCGTCTCTGTAATGGAAGGTAATGAGCCGGTCGTGATCCCCAACAGCGAAGGCAAAAGAACTACTCCATCGGTCGTGGCTTTTGTTGAAAATAACGAAAGAAAAATAGGCGATCCAGCAAAAAGACAGGCGATCACTAACCCTGAAAAGACCATCTTTTCTATCAAGCGAATGATGGGTGAGCCATTCGACAATCTCGAAAAAGAGATCAGCAGAGTTCCATACAAAGTTGAAAGAGGGGACAACAATATACCTACTATAAAAATTGACGACAGGTCATATACTCCACAGGAAATCTCCGCAATGATCCTTCAAAAGATGAAAAAAACTGCTGAAGATTACCTGGGACAGGAAGTAAAGGAAGCCGTTATTACGGTACCGGCTTATTTTAATGATTCCCAGCGCCAGGCAACCAAGGAAGCCGGTGAAATTGCCGGACTGACAGTTAAGAGGATCATCAATGAACCCACTGCTGCTGCATTGGCGTACGGATTAGATAAGAGGGGTAAAGACATGAAAATTGCCGTGTTTGACCTTGGTGGCGGAACATTTGATATCTCTATCCTTGAACTCGGTGACGGTGTATATGAAGTAAAATCCACAAATGGCGATACTCATTTAGGCGGTGATGATTTTGACCAGGAAGTTATCAAATGGCTGGCTGACGAATTTCAGAAAGATGAAGGCATAGACCTGAGAAAAGACCCCATGGCATTACAGCGTTTGAAAGAAGCTGCCGAAAAAGCCAAGATAGAACTCTCAAGCTCTACTGAAACCGAGATCAACCTGCCTTATATAATGCCCGTGGATGGCATACCCAAACACCTTGTGAAAAAACTGACAAGAGCCAAGTTTGAGCAATTGTGCGATAATTTGATACAGCAAACGATAGAACCCTGCAAAAAAGCACTAAGTGATTCAGGCATGAAACATTCCGATATTGATGAAGTTCTGCTGGTTGGCGGTTGTACCCGTATCCCTGCAATACAAAATGTAGTTGAGAAGTTCTTCGGCAGGAAACCATCAAAAGGCGTTAATCCCGATGAGGTAGTGGCTGTAGGCGCTGCAATTCAAGGCGGTGTTTTAACCGGAGAAGTTAAAGATGTGCTGCTGCTTGATGTTACACCACTTTCGTTGGGTATTGAAACACTGGGCGGGGTATTTACCCGGCTCATAGAATCCAATACAACCATACCTACTAAGAAGACCGAAACATTTTCCACTGCCTCTGATAATCAACCATCTGTTGAGATACATGTGCTCCAGGGTGAACGATCAATGGCTAAAGACAGCAGAACCTTAGGACGCTTCCACTTAGATGGCATTCCTCCCGCCCCCAGGGGAATACCACAGATTGAAGTAAGCTTCGATATTGATGCAAACGGCATTTTAAATGTAGCTGCCAAAGATAAAGCCACTGGCAAAGAGCAAAATATCAGGATTGAAGCATCCAGCAAATTGTCTGATGATGAAATTAAAAAAATGAAAAGAGAAGCGGAAGAACACGCTGAATCAGATAAAAAAACCAAAGAAGAGATTGACAAGCTCAACACTGCCGATACAATGATCTTCCAAACCGAAAAGCAGTTGAAAGAATATGGAGATAAAATACCCAATGACAAAAAAGAGCCCATCGAGAAAGCATTGGCTGACCTGAAAGAGGCACATAAAAACAAAGACCTCCCTGGAATTGACAAGGCAATGGAGCAACTGAACACTGTATTCCAGGCAGCATCAGAGGATATGTATAAAGCTGCACAGGAAGCAGAAGCCGCTAAGAAAAAAGAAGGTGGTAACGGTGCCGAAGCTAAAGAAGATCACGATGCCAAAAAAGATGATGAAGTTACTGATGTTGATTTTGAAGAAGTGAAAGATGAGGGTGATAAAAAAGAGGGTGGTGATAAGAAGGAGAAGGAGTAATTAGACTCTTATGACGATTACGAAATTTTGATGTTTTTTCCATTTCTCCTTCAATTCACGTATATATTTGCTTAAAACAGCTTTTTCTTTGGTTGTCAACTGACCTTGATTACTTGCAGACTATTTAAAATTAGTACTTTTACCAAATGAAAATAGCATATACAGGATTAAATCTTCCACAGGGCAAGGTAAAGTACAATGACAGAATCTTCGTGGAACTTGCCGAGAAGTTTAAACCGGACAAGGTGTCGCCATACTACTTAGAGTTTTTGCCTGACGACTACGAATCGGCTGACATCATCGCGATAGCTTATAAAAATGTTCTGGATTTGCTCATTCTTGACATGGAAAAAATCGAAGGCAGGCTGTCGAGTTCCGAGGACACGGCTGAAAAGGGGGTGCTCGAAAAATGCATGGCGCATCTTGAGGATGAGAAACCAATCTGTGACCTATCCCTTGATGATACCGAGAGGGCTAAAGTCAAAGCATTTGGACTATTGAGTTTCACACCTACACTGATCTTAGAGGATGCATCAACGGACGTAAATATTGTGTGCCGTGACGGAATGGAGAAAGCCGGCATGATGTTTTTCTACACAGTGGGCAAGCAGGAGGTTCATGCATGGTTGGTTAAGAAAGGCACCGATGCCGTAACATGTGCCGGAAAGATCCATTCAGATCTTGCCCGTGGATTTATCAAGGCGGAAATCGTTAGCTATGAGGATATGATGACAGCCCACAGCTTGCAGGATGCGCGCTCCAGACAGTTAACCAAGCTTGTAGAACGCGATTATGTCATTCCAACGAACAGCATTCTCGATATACGCTTCAACGTTTGATGTCCTATATAAAAGGGCATATAAATATACCCTCTCTGTAATTAAACTAAAGTAAATTATGACTGATTATCAGGCAGTTATATAAAAAATGCGATAAAGTGATAAGTTGATACACGAGGTCATAAATTAGACTCTATAAAGCCCTGAAATCAACTAAAATAAAAAAGGATATATATAAATATATACCCTTATTATGATTTGATAATGATTGATTACTGCTGATATTCAGGCAGTTACATTAGAAATAACGACAGGGTGATAAGTATTTATTCTCATTTTGATAATATTTTAGAACCATTTCTTTCTTTTAAAATAGATTAAAGGGAAGATGAAACTTAGTATTAATGCTAGAACTATAATCGGATATCCCAAAACCCATTTTAGTTCTGGCATATATTTAAAATTCATTCCATATATTCCTGCAATTAAAGTGGGTAATGAGATGCACACAGTAATTATAGTTAGGATTTTAAAAATTTTGTTTTGTTCTAATTCAATCTTACTATTAATATTCCCATTCAAGTCGTCTAATCTATTAAAATTATATTGTAAATAATCTGCTATTACTGTAAGGTCATCAATTTCTTCACTAACCTTATTGAATATATTATCCTTATTTTTATCGCTCTTCTTTAACAGAAGAAGAGTCCTTTGAAACTCTGAAAGAGATTCCCTAATGAGGAGATTATTAAACCTTAATTCTGCAATGTAATCCAAGTCATTTTCTTTGAATTGTTTTGATTTGAGTGTCTTTTGGAAAAGGTCTTTAATTTTTTTTGAAATTAACTCGACAATATCTGCATAGTAATCTGAGATTACCCCAATTTGAAAAATGAAAAGTTGATGATACGTGTCAAATCCTGTATTCTCAAAACTATAAATAAATTTTGTTAATTGATTTAAGCTATCTTCTATCTCTAATGAAAGAAATGTAAATACAATATCATTTTTAATCAAAATATAAATATCCTTTTCCTCAAAAAATTTACTGACAGAATAGCTTGGTATCGTAAAGTTTAACGACAACTGATCTATTGATTCAATATAATGTGAACTTATTTCTAAATCCTCCCTTCTACTAAAAGAAGTTAAATCAAGTCCAAACTTTACAGAAATTGCTTCTAAATCTGAACTTATGAAACCAATAAACCGGATGCTGAATATCTTGTCTGGCAAATATTCGATTTCATCAATAGATTTATATTTTTTTATATCATTATTCTTATAATAGATTTCAATCATTTTCTCTCTTGGTTTATATTACAGCCAACAGATTGGCGGTATGTTTTTGTTGCCGATTTCGAAGCACAGTCCTGTCAAAATACGCGAAAGTTTATTAGAGGCAGAACGCTGAAATCCATACTACTTCGGCAATAAAATATACCGCCTGTTACCAACTGGCGATATTACTATTTAAATGTCTTCACTTTTGACCTTACTTCAATCAAAGTTAATTTTGCAGAGTTAATATCATTTGTTAATGTATCAATTTTAGGTTTTAAAGTTGTAATTATAGACTGTTGTGTTTCAATAAGACCTATGTTGTAATTAATATTCTTCTCATTTTCTAAAATTTTCTTTTCAATATCTGTTTTTGATGTATTTGAAATTGATTTTTTATTTTCATCTTCAACATTATTAAGTTTCGAGTCTATTCTAATAATCTTTTTTTGACTTCTTCTGTTTTTCTTTGTGTATTTATTGTTCTGCTTTTGGCTTTTCTTAATAGATTTTTCAGATTTTCTATTTTCTTTTTGTAATAATTTTATGTTTTTATTTTTCTCTTTTATGTACTTAGGTAAATAGTCATTATAATAATTACAAACAAAATAATTGACGAACCCCTTAAATTTACCAAATTCCTCAGAATATTGTGAAGAATTTAAATATATATCATATCCTAACCTATATGCAATGTTTAGTGATATCTCATTGTCTTTGTTGTAAATATATGCAAGCAAATCACCTCTTTTATCAGTAATTTGATTAATAACAGTTTCTTTGACAACCAAGACACCGTTATCATCGTTCATTTTTTCATTTATGTGAGTTTTAATAAATGCTTTCCATGATTTATTAATTTCTTTCATATCACCATTTAATATTGTGTTTCCAACATTAACAGATATGCCATTTATTAAAATATTTTCTTCATTAAAATTAAGTAATGAATTTTGTGCATTTATTTGACAAAAAGTCAAAAAAGTAAAAGCAATAATCAAAAGTGTTTTCATTTTATTTGTGTTTTAAATTTTTAATTTGCATTACAAAAACTTCCATTTTTTTATCTAAGCCGGAAATTGGGGTAATGATATAAAACTCTGTTGAGTCCGTTTTCATAATTTGGTCTTCAATTGAGTTAAAACTCGAATTTATGATACCTTCATCTTTTTTATCAATTGATAATTCAACAATAGATGTTTCTGAATTTATCAATTGTAACTTTACAATGTCAGTATTTTTTATTAAACTCCTTAAAAAACTGATTGATCTGTTCTTTGTTTTCCCTTAAAAATTCGCTTCTTATTGCCCAAGAAAAGGTTTTCGCTGTTAATAGAAGCCTGTCTGAATTTAAACTGTCTAGTTTTAACTCATAGTTTGAAATAACTTGTTGTTTTTGGGCATTAAAATTACTCTTGAGAATATTGATTTTAATAACTGCCCATCATATATGTTTATGACCGCAAAGATAATGAATCTGATGTACTTTGTATTGGTTTTAATATAATTGCGATGCTACGTATACGAATGCATACTAATAATACGAATGGAAGGGTTTTGATGTGATGGAATTGATGCTTTGGGTGATGGAATTGGGTCTGTTAGTGCAAAACCCGGTTTCGGTGACCAGTTAATACCGGAAATCCCTGATCATTTCAAATCCTCTAAACAAAATTGACTCTACCGGCAGTATATTCACATGCACAGATTATTTGGCTGATCTAAAGATGGGGTGTCAATAAAAATCGGTTTAGGGTGGTCAATGGTACCGGTATATGTAGATAGACAAAGGTTTACGAAGATTAAAAAATGGACAGTTCACCCACGCTTCTCGCTGCGCTCAAAGCTACGGTGAGCGAAGGTGGAGCTGGAGGGAGTCGAACCCTCGTCCAGTCAAGATGCAAATAAACCGTCTTCATGCATAGTTAACTGTTAATTTTCGTGTAAAAGACGGTCAGTTAACATACCAACTATTACCTTATCTCTGGTTTTCTCACTAAAACAATAGAGCAATTGCTTCAGCCAGCCCGGCTTGTCTTATGCTCCATCGCAGGTCAACCGAACAAAACACCGCGGGGAACAATGGCACTTAATACCTTGTATTAAGCAGCCATGGCGTAGTTATAATCGCCATTTGATAGTTTTATGATTTGATATTATCGAGCCAAATCACAATGCTCGGCATGCAGGCATATCCACTCTCTTGCTGTCAATTCCGGTCAGCCCCGTTATTATTTATTGATTTACAGTATCAGAATTTCAATAATTTATCTTCCGCCAGCTGGCGGACAAAGGGCGCAAAGAAAACTAAAACCTTAAATTAGATTTAGCGTACTTGGCGTGCTTTGCGAGAAACAAAAAAAGCAAATTTAATTTTTGGAGTTTTTTAATTAATTTACAAAGTTATGTCCTTGATTTTTGATTTTAAAATTACAATTTGGGATTTTTGAAATCCTGAATGTTTAATACAAAAGTACGAAAATTTCAGCTTTTCTGCAAGAAAAAAGGGAATTTATGTAAGTTCAAAATAAAAAACATCTTTTCGATAATATTATAGGGAAGCAATCCCTACCAGCAACCAGCAACTTTCTCATACTTTTTCTTCACTTAATTTTAAGTAATTCCATTTTTTAATAAAATTACGAAGTTATGTTCTTAATTTTGCAATATGAGCACAATAAAATTAGGATTAATAAAAGAAGGCAAAATTCCGATTGACAAAAGGGTTCCGCTGGCGCCTTACCAATGCAAACAGCTCCTGGAGCAATATCCAAATCTCGAAATTTATATCCAGTTAAGCGAAATAAGAGCGTTTAAGGATGAAGAATATAGTTCTTTGGGTCTGGAAGTTAGAGATAATTTGGACAACTGTGATATTTTGATGGGTATAAAAGAAGTGCCTGTTGATGATCTGATACCCGGAAAAAAATATTTGTTCTTTTCACACTCTATCAAGGCGCAGGCATACAACAGGAAGCTTTTGCAAACTATCCTGGAAAAGAACATACAATTGATTGATTATGAGCGTTTAACCGACCATAGAGGTTTCAGGGTTCTTGGGTTTGGCAGGTATGCAGGTATTGTAGGGGGAAATAACGGAATAATCACCTTCGGCAAAAGAAATAACCTGTTTGACCTGAAGCCGGCTCATCTTTGCAAAGACAGGGCAGAGATGGAGGAGCAGCTAAGAGAGGTAAAACTCCCCAATATAAAGATCGTCATCACCGGGGAAGGACGCGTAGCAGGGGGAGTCATGGAAATATTAAATGTTTTAAATATCAGGAAAGTAACACCCCGGGAGTATATAGACAATCAATTTGATGAGCCCGTGTACTGCCAGCTTGGTGTAACTGAATATAACATCCATATAGATGGAAAGCCAAGGGAAGAAAGTGATTTTTTCGCCCATCCCGAAAACTATAAATCGGCATTTCTACCTTATGCTAAAACAACCGACTTGTTTATTTCCTGCCATTTCTGGGATCCGCTTGCCCCTGTTTTGTTCACTAAGGAAGATATGAGATCTCCTGATTTTAATATAAGTGTAATTGTTGATATTAGCTGCGACATCAATGGTTCAGTGCCCTCTACACTAAAGTCAACTACGAGTGATAATCCTGTTTACGGGTATAATCCCATAACCGAACAAATTGACGAACCATACAGCGAACGTACAATAACTGTTTTGGCTGTTGACACCCTGCCCAACGAATTGCCCAGGGATGCCTCCGAAGAGTTTGGCAAAAATCTAATGGAAAGTGTGTTTCCTCACCTGTTTGCAGAAGATACAAGTGAAATGATCGAAAAAGCAACAATAACCAAAAACGGGGAACTAACTGAGAAGTATCAGTATTTATCAGATTTCGTTAAAGGGAGTGGATAAGAACTTCGCTTTGCAAATTAATTAATCCGCCAGCTGGCGGATGCCACTAATTACACGAATTTTCACTAATTATCACAAATTATAAATTTATAAACAAAAGCCCAAATTGCAGCATGATTGATTTCAAAAAATTCCAACTCAACAACGGCTTAAAAGTCATTGTACATGAAGACATGGCAACTCCTCTTGTAGTAGTAAATATTTTATATGACGTAGGTTCCAGGGATGAGCATCCCGGCAAGACCGGCTTTGCACACCTGTTTGAGCATTTGATGTTTGGCGGGTCGGTTAACATACCTTGTTATGACAAACCCCTGGAAAAAGCAGGCGGGGAAAATAATGCATTCACTTCCAGCGACCTGACAAATTATTATTTATCAATCCCTTCCAATAATATTGAAACGGCTTTTTGGCTGGAGTCAGACAGGATGACAGGCCTGGCTTTTTCAAAAAAGAGTCTTGAAGTTCAAAGGAATGTTGTTATCGAAGAGTTCAAGCAGACCTATTTAAACCAACCTTATGGTGACACCTGGTTGTTGCTGAAACCCCTGGCATATAAAGTTCATCCCTACCAGTGGTCAACTATAGGTAAAGACATTTCCCATATTGGAAACGCAAGGATGGATGATGTAAAAACATTCTATAGTAAATACTATTGCCCCAACAATGCTATAATGGTACTTGCCGGAAATATTGGGTTTGATGAGGCAAAGCGTTTATCCGAAAAGTGGTTTGGTCCGATCAAGCCAGGCGAAGTGCCTCAAAGGAACCTGCCTGTTGAGCCCAGGCAAACAAAAGCGAGAAAACTGACAGTGAAAAGAGATGTCTCTTTGGATGCCATTTACAAAGTATACCATACATGCGCCCGTACAGATAATGAGTTCTATGTTGTGGACCTGCTCTCCGATATATTATCAAGCGGCAACTCTTCCCGGTTATACAAAGAATTGGTAAAAAACAAAAAATTATTTAGCGATATTGACGCCTATTTATCAGGTGATCTTGATAAGGGCTTGTTCGTAATATCCGGTTACCTTGTCAAAGGCATTAAAATGGAGGATGCTGAGGCGGGGATTATTGAAGAAATTAACAAAATAAAAAAACTGCCCGTTAAGGAACCCGAACTAACAAAAGTGAAGAACAAGATAGAATCCACACTGCTGTTTTCCGAGATAAACATCCTGCCCAAAGCCTTTAGCTTAGCTGCTTTTGAATTATTAGGAGATGCTTCTATGATAAATGATGAAACGGCAAAGTACAGGGCAGTTACCACGGAGCAAATTCAGCAACAGGCAAATGAGATATTCAGAGATACCAACTGTTCCACGTTGTATTATCTATCAAAGCGATAGTATCGCTTGAATGACCAGCTTTCCAAAAGTTTAGAACTTTTGGAAAGCTTTTTGTCAAAATTATTAATTCTCCCCGTAAAATCTTTCCCCCTTCTCAGCCATTTCTATGAGTCCTTTAGTCGGTTCAAAACGTTTGCCATATTTTTCTGCCAATTCATTACATTCATCTACAAACGTCTTAACACCGATCATGTCAATATAAGACATCACACCACCGGTGAATGGAGGAAAGCCCAAACCAAGGATAGAGCCGATATCGGCATCTTCGGGTTTGGTAACTATATTTTCTTCAAAAGCTTTTACCGATTCAAGCGCCTGGATATGCAACAGGCGTCTTTTGATCTCTTCAAAATCCGGCTGCTCCGTGGCTAAAGGATAATACCTGGATATTTCAGGCCATAAATACTTTTTCTCATCCTTGGGATATTCATAAAAACCCTTACCGCCTTTTCTCCCTGTACGCTTAAAGTCTTCAATAAATCTATTTAACACTTTGATGGATATTCTTTCATCTTTTTGCCCAATATCCAATTCTGTTTGTTTGATTATTTCATATATCAGTTCAAGGCTCACCTCGTCCGTAACAGCCAAAGGGCCAACAGGCATGCCGGCAGCTTTTCCGGCATTCTCGATAAGAGCCGGGGAAACACCTTCGGCAAGACATTCAAAACCTTCAAACATATAAGTTTCAAAAACCCTTGAAGTATAAAAACCCCTTCCATCGTTAACCACGATAGGGGTTTTCTTAATACGCTTTATGTAATCTATTGACATGGCAATAGCATGGTCAGAGGTCTTTTTACCGATGATAATTTCCACCAATCGCATCTTATCAACAGGTGAAAAGAAGTGAAGCCCGATAAAATTCCCGGGTCTTGATGATGCCTCCGCCAAACCGGTAATAGGCAGGGTTGAAGTATTGGATGCAAATACAGCATCCTCAGACATCACAGCTTCCGACTCTCTGGTAACGGTTGCCTTAAGTTCCCTGCTCTCAAAAACGGCTTCAATAACCAGGTCGCAACCGGAAATATCCCTGGGGTCAGCAGTTGTATTAATTCTGCTCAGCACTTCATCAATCTTCTCTTGTGTAATTCTTCCTTTGGAAAGCTGTTTGGATAATAATTTGGACGAATACTGTTTCCCTTTTTCCGCATGCTCTTTTGAAACATCCTTTAACACAACATCCAACCCTGCCATTGCCGAAACATAAGCAATGCCTGCACCCATCATCCCGGCACCAAGTATGCCTATCTTTTTAATATCTGTTTCAGGAATACCGGCAGGTCGCGCTTCTCCCTTATTCGCCTTATTCATGTTAAAAAACAAAGTACGTATCATATTTTTAGCTTCTATTGACAGTACGCACTTCGCAAGGTAACGTGACTCAACCACAAGCGCCTGGTCAAAAGGTAATTGCAATCCTTCATACATACTGTTCAATATTGCAAGCGGAGCAGGATAATTGCCATAAGTCTTCTTCATGAGCAAACCAGCTGTTGCTGCAATTATGTTGGCATTATTTGTGGTATTCACATCACCTCCCGGTATTCTGTACTTTTTCCCGTCCCATGGTTGAACAGCAAGCGGACTACCTTTTTGAGAGGGCTTGGACGGATGGTCTCCACTCTCCTTTTGGAGAGGGGCAGGGGGTGAGGTAATCCATTCCTTTGCAGCAGGAATCAATCCCTCACGAGTTTCTACAGTGGCATCAATCATACCCAGATCGAGGGCTTGTTGAGGATTCATGTTCCTGCCTTCCAGGAGAGGCAGTAATGATGGCTGTATTCCTATCATTCTCGGTAAGCGCTGTGTTCCCCCGCCTCCAGGTAATAATCCCAGCTGCACCTCGGGCAACCCGATCTGAATTTTAGGGTTATTAACCGCTATGCGATGATGGCATGCCAGGCAGACCTCATAGCCGCCTCCCAGAGCTGTACCGTTAATGGCAGCAACCACCGGCTTCTCACCGGTTTCCATTTTGCGAAGAATAGCATGAAACCTGGTGGTTATCGCCATAACCTCCTCAGGTTTTGTTATTGAGATTATCTGGCTTAGGTCACCTCCAACGATAAAATCTTTCTTGCCGGAAGTAATGATAATTCCCTTAACTGCCTTATCGGCAAGTGCTTCGTCAATTCGCTTTTCAAATGCTTCGATGGATGCTGTATTTATTACGTTAACAGCCGAATCAGGCATGTTAAAACTGATGATGGCTATTCCATCCTTGTCTAAATTGTAATTTATCATAGTTCTATTTTTTTTATGTATTATTTCAATTGATCTGAACCGGAGAGGAAGAGAGTGGGGGAAACGGTGAATCGGAGAGAAAACTCAACGTTTCCCCAATTCACCAACTCTCAATTTCTCAACAACCCCAGCTCAATTTAACGAATAAGCCACTTATCTGGATCGTGGATCATCCTCACAATTTGCCCAATTATCTTTTCATACTTATTGAAAATTCTTTCCATTACCTCTTTCTCTATATATTTACTTGCGTATGCAAATTCCATCCACACCTGTGATTCACATGCCTCGGTTTCGGAGTCACTTAACTTAGCAACAAATGCGGCTTTATATCGCCTCTTTCTCCATGCCTCACCAATATTAGCACACACAGACCTAGATGCTTTCCTTGCCTGATCTACCATAGAATACTTTTCCTCAACAGGAAAATCCTTTGTAATTTCAAATATTTCCATCGCAACTTCAAACGCTGCTTTATAAACTCTCAAATCTCTATATGATTTTATTCTTTCACTCATAATTTTTGTATTTTTTAATAACTTATCTCACAGTTTCACCGATTCACAGCTTCCCCCACTCCTCGTTTCTCTTTCTCTCTGCTTCCAAGTTTCTCTCTTTCCAAAACTTTCTATTTTCTCCCAATCCCACACTCCCCGATTCCCCGTTTCTCTTTCTCTCTGCTTCCAAGTTTCTCTATTTCCAAAACTTTCCATTCTTCCACTCTCCGTTTCTCCGATTCTCCCACTCTCCGTTTCTCTAGCTCATAATTTCCTCCTAAACTAAGGGCTCAATACACACTTCTAAATTACACGCGTTCTATGACAGTAGCAACCCCCATTCCTCCGCCTATACACAAGGTTGCCAAACCGGTCTGCTTATCCTGTCTTTCCAGTTCATCCAGAAGTGTTCCCAGGATCATTGTTCCTGTTGCTCCTAAGGGGTGCCCCATTGCAATAGCTCCTCCATTCACATTTACTTTATCGTATGGCACATCCATCTCATTCATATACCACAATGGTACTACAGCAAATGCTTCATTAACTTCATACAGGTCAATATCATTTACAGTCATCCTGGCTTTTTTCAGTGCTTTGCGTGAAGCAGGAGCAGGACCGAATAGCATGATAGTAGGTTCAGAGCCAGCGATAGCAAAAGAACGGATCTTTGCCCTGGCTTTTAAATTTAACTTATTCCCTATATCCTTATTACCAATTAAGGTTAAAGCGGCACCATCAACTACTCCTGACGAATTGCCGGCATGGTGCATGTGTTTGATAGTTTCCACTTCGGGATATCGCTGTATGGCTACAGAATTAAAGCCGCCCATTTCACCCATTTTTTCAAAAGAGGGTTTTAATTCTGCCATAGCTTTAACATTAGTATCAGGGCGTATGGTTTCGTCTTTATCGAGAATAACTAATCCGTTTATATCTTTTACCGGGATAATGGATTTGTTAAATCTGCCTTCCTCCCATGCATTGGCGGCTCGCTTATGTGATTCTACAGCAAAACCATCAATCTCATCACGACTATATCCGTACTTAGTTGCTATCAGGTCTGCTGATATTCCCTGGGGTATCATGTAATGATACATCACCATGTATGGATCATATAATAATGCAAACCCATCGGACCCCATGGGAATACGCGACATGGATTCAACACCTCCTGCAACCATTAGATCCGACTGCCCCGACATTATATAGGCAGCAGCATGATTGACTGACTCTAAACCGGAGCCGCAAAAACGGTTTAATGTTACTCCTGCTACTTTATCATTGTATCCAGCAGCCATTGCAGCCGTTTTGGCAATGTCTCCACTTTGTCCCCATATCTGCGATACACAACCTATGACTGCATCTTCAACATAAGATGTATCCAGATCATTGCGCTCACGGATGGCTTTATAGGTAGTGGTCAATAAATTAAGAGAACTTACAACGTGAAGTGCCCCGTCTTTTTTCCCTTTTCCACGCGGTGTTCGCACCGCATCATAAATATATGCTTCATTCATTATATCGATTGGTTTTAAATAATATTAAGTCATTAATTATCAACAAAATTATTTAGTTTCCTGCCAAATTTCTAGATTTAGGTAACTCATATATCATTTTTGCCAGTTGCCAGCCTTCGCAGGCCGTAGCCTGCTTTGGCAGGCGAAGGCCAGAAGCGAGCAGCCAAGTGCAAACGACTTCGTCCTTCGGAGAAGGCACTCGCAACATTTTTAATTTCCTAAGCACTTAATATTAATTGCTTTTTAATCAATTTCCGTAACGATGTTTTCTATTTGCAAATTTATGAACATAAATTGCAAAATGGTTGAAAACTTAAAAATTTTATATTTATAATTTTAAATAATTAATATTAAATTCGTGCCGCATTAATCCTATTTTTTGTAAATTATTGATTATGAACAAGTTAACGCCTATCTTGTTATTCTTAATTTTTATATCCTGTGGTGGGCCAAAGAGAGAATGTTCTTTAAAGTATAAAAGCACAGACAAGGTGTATTTAATTAAAGAATCTGTAGAGGCAGTTGTTAATTATAGAATACACGCTATTTATCATGATAGTACCATTAGTGAATTACCTTGCAGATACAGAGTTTCATATGTGAAAAATGATGGAGAAACTATAACTAGATTGGCTTATGAAAATGAAATAAAATAATAAATACTATTTTTTATAATTACTGAAAACCCGGTTTACTTCTGAACAAATTATCCTTTTACCCCATCTTTAACAACCTTTTGATACCTGATAATCCCAAAGTTCCTTCTAACCAATAATCTCGACAAGTCTCAATGTTCAAAATCGTCTTTTCGTTTCTCAATGAGACGAGACACTCGTCTCTATATTCCATACATTTACTCTGAAAATAGCTCATAATTAGCTGTGTTTTAGTTAGTTGCAACTTGTATTTAACATAATATTTGAATATACAAACCCGAGTGAACCCTCATGCTATTTTCATAGTTCTTTGTGTACTTTTGTGCATGAGGGTTTCGTATATTACGAACATTCTTACGTACTATTTAATATATTCAGGTTCATATAAATACATTTTTCATAATTTTATTTGTGATTTGATAAAATCATACTGGTTTCATCTTCTGCAAGGTTTAAAACATTTTGCTATTTTTGTGGTGTTTGAATTAAGTAAAAAGAACATAACTTTAAAAATTGATTAATAAACCCTCAAAAACTCATTCATGTCATGCCGTAAAATATCAATCTCACTTATATTATTGTTATTATCTGTAGTTGCATTATCTCAGGACACAATTACCTCTATTGCAAATGGCAACTGGATTTCTCCGTTTACCTGGGATTGCGTTCCATTTCCCTGCATTCCGGAAACTACAGATGTTGTTATTGTAGATCATGCAGTAATCCTTAACACTGACTGGGCAATTAGTACAGGGTCGATCACTGTCAATCCGGGCGCTTCTCTTATTGAGGATATTTCCGGCAGGATTTTTTACCAGTTTGGCGGTACTTTCTTAAATAACGGTACAGTTGACATCTCAAATATTGCATCAACAGGTGGCACTTTTACCAACAATGATTCCCTGCGGATAAATACAGCTTTTTACAATACTATCAATTTTATTAATAACGGGATTATTGCTGATGTAGACAGTTTTCTCAATACCGGCTCTTTTACTAATAATTACCTTGCAAACCTTAACATTAGTGACTTTTGGAACACAGGCTCCTGTTCAAATAACGGAACTATCCTTATGACCAATTGTGAAAATGATGGGGATTTTACAAATGACGGAATCATTGCCGAAGTTGACAGTTTTGCCAATTTTGGTGTTTTTACTAATAATGCCAATGCTGAACTGAACACCAGTAATTTCTGGACTACAGATACTTGCTCAAACAGTGGAACTATCCATGTAACCAATTATGTAAATGATAAAAATTTTACAAATGACGGGATGCTTGTTTTTGTCAATTTTTATAATACAGGGTCTTTCCAAAACTATGCCGGTGGCAAAATAAGTGCATATGATTTTTGGAATGCCGGTTCTTTTCAAATTGATAGCAATAGTACATTTAATACATCACATGATTTTTTAAACGGAGATACATTATTCCCAACTTATGATGCTGTATTCATTAATAATGGATTCGCAGGAGTCGGGAATGACTGGTATAATTCTGATACAATTAAAGGAACAACCGGGCAGTTCTGTATAAAAAACTATACATACAATTTAGGTTGGATGAAAGGTTCTTTTGATTTTTGCGATAAAACTCTAATGGCACTTCCTGATAGTGTTGATATTAATACCGGGACTGTTGAAAACAATATTACTTTTTGCTCTTCTCCCTGCAACATGGTTGCATCAATAACAACAAAAAAGATCAGTTGCTTTGGAATATGTGACGGACAAGCTGTTGTTTCCCCTTATGGCGGCACCCCACCTTATTCGTTTTTGTGGAGCACCGGGTTAATAACGGATTCAATAAGCGGTTTATGCACGGGTATCTATCAGGTTACAGTCATTGATGCAACTCCTGATACGATCCTGGCAAGTATTTTAATAACCGGACCATCTGTTATTGTATTAACAACAAGCAGTACGCAAGCTACATGTGGATATGCCAACGGAACAGCCAGTGCAAACGTGTCAGGTGGCACTCCCGGCTATTCATATTTATGGGATGATCCCACCAGTCAAACGAACTCTACTGCTACAGGGCTAGCTGCCGGAATTTATTATGTTTCCGTCACTGATAATAATACTTGCAATGCAACAGATTCAATTACTATCACCGAACCCCCGGAACTTATCTCAATCATCACAATAATAAATGTTAGTTGTCCGGGTATTGCCAGTGGGACAGCCAGTGTAAGCGTGTCAGGCGGGACTCCCGGCTATACATATTCATGGGATGATCCTTTTAATCAAACCAACTCTACTGCTACCTGGCTTGCTGCCGGAACTTATTCTGTTTCTGTAACTGATAATAATAATTGCAGCACAACGGATCCTGTTACAATTACTGAATCCCCTGAACTTGTCTCTGTCATCTCAATTATAGACGCCAGTTGTCCGGATATAGCCGATGGCTCGGCAGTTGTTAGCGTTAGTGGAGGGGTGCCACCATATACTTACGTATGGGATCCGCCGGTTGATGGAGGAGATGGTTCAGATGCAGAGAATCTGATAGAAGGAATTTATCTCATTACTGTTACTGATAGTAACAATTGCATTAAAACCGATTCTGCCGTGATCAACGTCATTGGAGGGGATGATTGTAAGGAGGAATGGTACATATATTCAGGTATTACTCCCAATGATGACGGGATAGACGATACATGGGTGATCAAGGGGCTTGAACAATACAAACCCGTATCATTGATAATTTTCAACAGATGGGGCGATGTTGTTTATGAGTCTGATAATTATAATAATAATTGGGATGGTACTAATCAGGAAGGTAAACCGATTCCGGATGGTGTATATTACTTTGCGATTAAAAGAAATGATAAAACGATAAAGGGGTGGGTGAGTGTTATACGGTAGTCAGAAGATGGTTATTGGATGTTGGATGGTTGATTGCTTGGTTGCATGGATGCATGGATGCATGGATGCATGGATGCATGGATGCATGATTGCATGGATGGTTGGTTGCTTGATTGTTTGGTTGGATGATTGATTAATGTTGATGGATATTGGATATTGAATGATTGGTGATGCCAGCCAACGACTGGTCGCCCGGATAAGGCGAGATGA
>JBDRNO010000310.1:0-5581 GCA_043811005.1 Bacteroidota bacterium
GATACTGGATGCTGGATACTAGATATTAGTGGTTGATTTTTTTGTTTTAGTCTCTGTCATAGTCATTGTCAAATTGTCTACTCCTTACAGCCGACTGGAGACCGGAAACTGGGTGCCGAGGTGCATGGTCTGATTGTGGAACCTTGCTATTTATAGGATAGTTGTGTGTAATAGTATTAATTGGAATTTACTTTCCTCACAAATTTCTCAATATGTTTAGCATTTTGACGTGGATCGTCTTTCCCAAATCGTATAGGGAAAATACTATCAGTATCTCTTTTGGATATCCCATAATTATATGCTTTATCGTAATATTGTAAAGTAATGTTAGCAACTGATAAATGATCCTGTTCTTCCAATGCTGTAATTGCCTTTTTTGTGTTTAAGCCTCCAAGCCGTTTCTCAATCCCGAGAATCGCTTTCCTGAGTTGTTCATTGCTAAAAGAGGCATATTCTTTAACCAATCTTTTAGCCCTTATCTCTCTGCTTATTTCGATTTTTATTACAGGACTGCTTCTCATCAGTAAAAACAAAGGATCGGGAATACGCACACTTCCTATTGCCTGGCTTTCATCTTCTATCCATATAGGTTTATTCATATCGAATTTCCGCCAGGTATCATAGAGATCATTCTGGAATTGTTCTGTAGTAGGTTGTTGTTCCTGTCCCAGGTGACCAAAAGCAGAACCTTTGTGATTGGCTATTTCCTCCAGGTCAAGCACCTGGTTGCCCGATTTGGATAGATATCTCAAAATGTCCGTTTTCCCGCTGCCTGTCATTCCGCCTAAAACAATAATATCTGCTCTATTGTTAAAACTATTAAGTAAAAGATCCCGGTAAGCTTTATATCCCTTTTTCAGCGTGTAAACTTTAAATCCTGCTGTGCTTAATAACCAAGCAAATGACTGGCTTCTTATGCCTCCCCTCCAGCAATGAAGCAATACTGATTTATCAAGATGATCTTTGCGGAGAGGGTGGGATTCGAACCCACGTGCCCCGTTATTAACAGGACTTCCCGATTTCGAGTCGGGCCCGTTATGACCACTTCGGTACCTCTCCATTTCAAGATCGTCTTCTAAAACATTATAAACCTCTTTAACAAAGCCTGCTATTTTAGGCCCCACATATTCGAGACCCATCAGAACAGCAACATCTCTTCCTTGCTTTTTATAAGCAGTTCCTACTGCAGCCCTTTCCTCATCGCTGTATAAAGGTATATTTACAGCGCCCGGTATATGACCCCTTAGATATTCTATGGGAGAACGGACATCAATGACCGGGAGATGCTTTGCTTTGTCGAGAAACTCTTCTATGTTGAGGGTTTGTGTCAAATTCCAATAAATTATACAATGTTATGCAAATAACGGGAATTTAGTGCAAAGACAATGAATGATAATTGGAAAGGTGCTGCCGGGATATGAAGGACAATGGTGAATTTATCAAATTTATTCAATAATTATCTGTCTATTGATTAAAATATAGGCACTTACAATTAATAAAACTTTGTATTGAATAATGAATAACGAACAATAGAATGATGAATTACGAATTTTCTTTCTCTTTAATTCATCATTCAATATTCGAATGTTCATTATTCGATATTCAAAAACATATTTGAATTGTTATATTGCAGTAACATTCAGCAAATTATGTTTTAAAGAAATCGTATTTTTATACGTTCATTGTTAAACAGATATTTGTGTGTACACGGTAGCCCCGAAGGGTAGGGAGACCTTCCGTAAAGGCTTGCGAGACCATCCGCACCCGAGGGAATATTAGTTATTCTATAATTAATTTTTTGTTAATTATTGCCTTATCATTTATCAATTGCAGGTTGTATATACCTGCTGCGTTCGGTTTAAGATCAATTTTCTTTTTGTAATTACCTTTAATATTGTATAGAGTTTCAGTATATATTTCCTGTCCCAAAATGTTGATAATTTCTATTCGAATATTTTCAGTTTCGATAATATTCAATTCTATTGTAAACATACCTGTATTTGGGTTAGGATATACATTAAAACTGCTTATAGCCGCAATATCTTCAATTGATGAAATGGTTACGCCATATGGAGGGTCAGAAGTTGATGAACAACCATTTGCATCTGTAACCATAACCGAATAAAAACCAGATTGGGTTGCAGTATAGTATTGTAATGTTTCACCAACAAGCAAAGTATCATAATAATACCATTGATAATAATTTGCCAGACTTGAAGCCAAATCATTTCCGTTTTGATTTATCATAGGTTTTGGCGGTAACGGATTTATAGTTAGGGTTGTTGCAATAATGCTGTCGCAGCCGTTAACAGTTGATAAGCTGTCATAGTATGTTCCGGCTGTCGTTTGGTAAATGCCGAATATAAGGATGCTGTCGTTATCACATATTGTGGTATCTGATGTATTAGTGGAATAAGTTGGATTTACTGTTACATTAACTGAACCTGAACCCTGACAACCGTTTCCATCGGTTACCGTTAATGTATAAGTTCCTGAAACCGTTACAGTAATGGTTTGTGTCGAATCCCCTGTTGACCATAAATAGCTGTAGCCACTTCCTGCCCCGGCATCTATAATATTAGAATCTCCCTCACAAAAAGAAACATCATTTAAAGAAACCACTAAGGAGCATTCTGATATTTTGGCGAGAAAATAGTCACGGTCACCATTATTGTTCGTTATATTTGTGCCAAATGTTAAATTAGTGGTATAATAATACCCACCAACATATATATTGCCGGATGTATCGACAGTTATACTGTTGCCGATATCCATCAAGCTTCCACCGGCAGTCTTACCCCAAATAATATTTCCGCTTGAATCATATTTCGCTACAAAAATGTCACGTTCACCATAATTAATCATAGTATCCGATGCCAAAACCATGTCTACACTAAAGAACCACCCTGCAATGATCACATTGCCTGACTTATCAATAGCAACTTCCTCTCCCCTGTCCTGTCCATTGCCTCCGGCATTTTTTGCCCAGACAACACTGCCGCTTGAATCATATTTGACAATGAACATATCACGGTCTCCATAAGATGTTAATGTTATCGTATCAAACGTGATACTTGCACTATGAAAATTTCCTGTTACATATATATAGCCCGATGGATCAGTTATAATACCAAATCCCTCATCTTCCATATTCCCGCCAGCATTTTTTGCCCATTTTTCATTTCCCGCGGAATCGTATTTTAAAATATAAAAATCAAAAAATCCGTTATTATTCAATGTAGTTGTATCAAATGTCATAGTCGTACTGTTAAACCATCCTGTAATATAAACGTTGCCAAATACATCAGCAGCAATATCAAAACTTCTGTCAAAAGATGTACCTCCGGCACTTTTTGCCCAAATAATATTTCCTGCCTGATCATATTTTACAACAAAAATATCATCAGTACTCCCACCACCATCAGTGTTTGTTATCACCTCGGATCCGAAAGCAGAAGTCGGACTAAAGAATTTTCCTGTGATATAAACATTCCCTGATGCATCAACAGAGATCGCCATACTTCGTTCCTCACCGGTACCACCGCCTTTCACTCCCCATAAGGGATTACCAGTCACATCGAATTTCACAAGAAACACATCAAAGTGGCCTGCACTGACCAGGGTATCTGCAGCAAAAAAGATGCTGTCTTTAAAATACCCAGTTACATAAACATTACCCAGAGTGTCAGGTGAAACATTCAAACCATTATCCGTATCGCTCCCGCCAAAACTTCTTGCCCATAAAACGTTTCCATCATCATCATATTTTGCAAGGAAAACATCATAATCACCGTTGCTTATCAAAGTATCAGTACCTATAACAATAGTATCACTCATAAAACTACCTGTAATATAAATATTGCCTGACAGATCAGTTGCAACATCATATCCCATATCAGTAGTATCGCCACCACCACCTTTTGCCCATGTCCAAACTTCCTGTGCTTTAGTGATGTTGTTTAATAAACAAACAGTTACCGTTAAAATGTATATTTTTTTCATAATATTAATATTTTACATCCATTATGATCTTATTGAATAAAACAAAATTAGTAAAAAATTAATTCTGATATAAATCATTTTTTTTCTCTTTTATAATTGTACTTTTGGCAAAATTTTGAAAATTTTTTTGGACATTTATATCAAGAACATAACTTCATAAATTAATCAATCATAATGGAAAGTATACCAATTTACGCTATTATCCCATTTATTTTGATGTTAGCAGGTATTGCTACCGGTCCAATTTTCTTTCATCATATGTGGGAACAAAACAAAAACCTTCTAATATTTTCTTTGATTTTAGGAATTCCAACATCAATATATCTTGTCTTTACAGGTTTTTCCCACGCTCTAATACATCAGTTGGTCTTTGATTATATTCCCTTTATAGTTTTACTTGGTGCTTTATTTGTTATTGCAGGAGGGATTCTTGTAACCGGTTTTATCGCTGCAAAACCATCCATAAATACTATATTTTTAGCAATAGGTGCAGTTCTTGCTTCATTTATGGGAACAACTGGTGCCGCAATGTTGTTGATCAGACCTCTTCTTGTAACAAATGCCAACAGAAAAAAAACAGTTCATACCGTTTTATTTTTTATTGCTGTTGTTGCTAACTGTGGTGGCCTCTTAACACCTTTGGGTGATCCTCCTCTGTTCCTTTTGTATTTACGCGGTGCACCTTTTACCTACTTCTTCCAGTTTCTACCCGAATGGTTATTTATAAATGGTGCTTTATTACTAATTTATTATTTGGTTGATTCATACTGTTATAAAAGGGAGAGACCTGAAGATATTGCCATAGATAAAGAGCTCGTTATACCGATAAGATTAAAAGGAAAAATGAATTTTCTTTGGTTAGCCGGTGTTGTCTTGGCAGTCGCTTTCATTAATAAACAATATATCCCATTAATTGAAAAAAATCATTATTTTGGCTTTATCCGCGAAGGTGTTATTCTTTTAATGGGAGTTCTTTCGCTTGTAGTTACACCCAAAAGAACAAGACTATCAAATAATTTCACATGGGCTCCTATTACGGAAGTTGCATTTCTTTTCCTTGGAATTTTTATCACCATGGTACCTGCCCTGTTATATCTGAAATTTAATGCTTTCAAATTAGGCATTTCAACCCCAACTCAATTTTATTTTGTTACCGGCTCGTTAAGTAGTTTTCTGGACAATGCACCAACTGCCGTAGCTTTACACTCGTTAGCCCTTGGATTACAAGATCAATTTGCAACTTTGTTTAGCGGAGTACCACTTGTTGCCGGCATCCCGACAACTTTACTGGCAGCCATTTCTATTGGCGCTGTATTTTTTGGCAGTATGACATATATTGGTAATGGACCAAATTTCATGGTAAAATCAATTGCAGAAGAAAATAATATTAAAATGCCTCACTTTTTTAAGTATATGTATGGTTTCTCCCTGATTGTCTTATTACCAATATTTATTCTTACATGTTATCTGTTTATTTCTTAATTATCTAATAATCCCCTGCTTTCTTTTTCGTCCAGATTAGATTAGATCTCACAGGTTTTAAAAAACCTGTGAGGTCTGATCCTACTCCTTAAATATA